>NZ_JAXUNN010000039.1:0-366288 GCF_037235575.1 Congzhengia sp.
ATCGCCGCCCATACACTCGCAGCAGCAGTCGGCGCAAATAAGATTTCCGCAGCAGTTGCACATGGAAGTGCTGTCGTTGGTCATTCCGCCGCCCACGTTTCTATATTGTTGGCGCTGTGCCTCAATGGAGTTTAATGTTCTGCGGTATTCTGAATTGGAGGGGTCCATGTTTACCGCCTGCCTGAGAAAATTTACACCCTGATCGTGCCAGCCCCGGCGGATATATAAGCTGCCCTTTAAAAAGAACCATTCTGCCGTTCTGTCGGTGGCAGCGTCCAAAATCCGCTCCGCCTCATCTAACGAGTTTAAGTTAATGAGGTTCCGCACCTGGGCAAACGTTCCCGCGCTGCCGCTGCCGTAAGATTGCCCGTAGCCGCCGGAATAGGAGCTTTTGCCGGAAGCGTTGCCGTTGGTGAGCGTTTCATAGGCCTCGTTAATCTCTTTAAATTTTTCCGAAGCCAAATCGGAAAGGGGATTGCCCACATATTTATCAGGATGATATTGTTTTGCCAGTTTCCTGTAAGCCGCTTTAATTTCGTCCTGGGTGGCGTTTTTTGGCACACCCAGCACCTCATATGGATCGTTCATGCTTTTTTTCTCCTTTGTGGTCTAACACGTTATCTAAGACATTTGAAAGACCTAAATATATAATGTTATCTAAAATTGGTTTGTTCACTTTTAAAGTTAGCAGTTCATAGCTGCTGGCAACGTTGCTTAAGGTAAAGGTTAAAGAAGCACGCAGCTCTTCTTTGTCCGGCAGCGCAGGATTTAACAGAAAAACGTTAAAGCTGTGCTTTTTTTTGTCTTTCTCCATGTCTTCATAGGCGTCTAAAATATAAATAAACCGCCCCAGCATATATCCCATGTGACCCAAAATTCGGCGTGTGTTTTGATCTTCAATAAAATCCGGTGTAAACAAAAGCTGCATAAGGGAGGCAAATGCATGGGAAAGCTGGTCGATGGAAGCGCACCTGTCTGCTTCCAAACGGGAGAGCGCAAAAATAAATTCTTCGCTCTTTTTGTAAAGCTCACCATAGCGTTTTAACACACGGCGCTTTGCGCGCCACATGCAGCAATAGGCAAAAAAGGATTTTATGCTGTGTTCGTCGTGCATGTTGTCGCGAAGCTTTAACAACGCCAAAATCACCATAACGCCTGCACTGTAAGACAAGCATTCGTTCGTTTGCGCCACCGCCTTTTTGCGAAAAGGGTTCGCAATGCACCGTTCTGCCCGGCAGAAAAATTCTGCGTTTGCGACGGAAGATAAAATCAGGGCAAGAAAAACAGAATCGTAGTTCAGCCCCATCCGGGATGAAAAGCCATATTCATCCTTTAAGGTTTTGCATAGCCCGCAATAGTATGACCGGAACACATTATATTCTTTCACTTTCAGTTCATCTTTATAAATTTGAACATAACCGAACATTTGTCACCTGTAATTTTTTTCATATATTTTCATATTAAAACACATAATAAATAAGAATTTACGATTAGTATACCATAAGTTTTCCAAAAAATCATCAACAAATTGTTAATTCCGGTGAATTTGCCCATAAAAAAGGGTGGAGCCTGTGATTGCTCACAGGCTCCGGGGGATTATTATGAAAATTAGAGATTTTGCCGAAATTTCTTTCGACAATAAGACTATACCATAGATATATGAACAAATTATGAATGAAACGTAAATATTTTTTAAACATGACGAAATTTGACAATCATTTTACAGGGGTTTGACAAAATTTTGTCTATATGGGACTTGAAATCATGGAAAAATTATACTATAATATATATGGATAGTTATGTTAAGACACAAATTTTTTTAAGAGGTGGAAATGATGAATTTAACAGTAGAAGACATTTGCGTAAAAGGCAAAAAGGTTTTGGTAAGATGCGACTTTAACGTGCCTTTAAACGACAAGCTGGAAATTACAGACGATAACAGGATTGTCGGCGCACTGCCCACAATTCAGTATTTAATCGACAACGGTGCAAAAGTAATTCTTTGCTCCCATATGGGCAAGCCCAAGGGCGAGCCAAAGCCGGAGCTATCGCTGGCTCCCGTTGCAAAAAGCCTGTCTGAAAAGCTGGGCAAAGAGGTGATTTTTGCCGCTGACGACAATGTGGTTGGCGAAAATGCGAAAAAAGCCGTTGCCAACATGAAAGACGGCGACGTTGTGCTTTTGGAAAACACGCGTTACCGTGCGGAAGAAACAAAAAATGTGGATGCGTTTTCGGCCGAGCTTGCTTCCCTTGCCGATGTTTTCGTAAACGACGCATTTGGAACAGCCCATCGTGCGCACTGTTCAAACGTAGGCGTAACAAAATATCTTGACACAGCGGTTGCAGGTTACCTGATTGAAAAAGAAATTAAATTCTTAGGCAACGCGGTGAATTCGCCCGTGCGTCCCTTAGTTGCAATTTTGGGCGGCTCTAAGGTTTCTTCTAAAATTTCTGTCATTGAAAATCTGCTCAAAAAAGTGGATAAATTAATTATCGGCGGCGGAATGGCCTATACGTTCTTTGCGGCGCAGGGAAAAACGATTGGCACCTCTCTTTTAGAGGAAGACTATATTGATTATGCGAAGAAAATGCTGGAGCAGGCCGGCGATAAAATTTTGCTTCCGATTGACACAGTAGTTGCAAAAGAATTTAATAACGACGCAGAATCGAAAGTTGTTGAGGGCAACATTCCCGACGGCTGGATGGGCTTAGACATCGGTCCGAAAACCATTGAACTGTTCTCTAAAGCGTTAGACGGCGCAAAGACCGTTGTATGGAACGGGCCCATGGGCGTGTTTGAAATGCCCAACTTTGCAAAGGGTACAAACGCCATTGCTTTAAAGCTTGCTGAGCTTGATGCTACCACCGTTATCGGCGGCGGCGACAGCGTTGCGGCGGTGAACCAGGCGGGCCTGGGAAGCCGTATGAGCCACATTTCCACCGGCGGCGGCGCATCCCTTGAATTTTTAGAAGGCAAAGCACTTCCGGGAATTGTCAGCCTTACCATGAAGAAAAAGGTGATTGCCGGCAACTGGAAAATGAACAAAACCCCCTCTGAGGCTGCTGCTTTAATCAAAGAGCTTGCACCGAAGGTTGCAGACGCAAAAGACACCGTAATTGTTTGCCCCACGGCTGTTTGCCTTGCGGCAGCTGTAGAAGCGGCAAAGGGAACCAACATTAAAGTTGGCGCGCAGAACGTTTATTTTGAAGACAGCGGTGCATACACCGGCGAAATTTCCGCCGACATGCTGCTGGATTTGGGTATTGAATATGTAATAATCGGCCACAGCGAGCGCAGACAATATTTTGCTGAAACCGACGAAACAGTAAACAAAAAGGTTTTAAAAGCGTTCGAAAAAGGTTTAACGCCGATTGTTTGCGTGGGCGAGAGCTTAGAACAGAGAGAATATGGCATTACCAACGATTTGGTTCGCTTGCAGACAAAAATTGCGCTTAGCGGTTTAACTGAAGAACAGGTTGCAAAGACCATTATTGCATACGAACCCATTTGGGCCATTGGAACAGGCAAAACCGCAACCACCGAACAGGCGGAGGAGGTTTGCAAGGCAATCCGCGAATGTGTGGCAGAGGTTTACGGCAACAAAGCTGCAAGAAAAATCACCATTCAATATGGCGGCAGCGTAAATGCCGGCAATGCGGCGGAGTTGTTTTCTGAAAACGATATCGACGGCGGTTTGGTTGGCGGCGCGTCTTTAAAAGCGCCGGACTTTGCAACAATCGTAAACTGGAAATAAAAAATGGCAAAGAGGCTGCTTTTTGCAGCCTCTTTCATAAAGGAACAGGATGGTAGATTCATGAAAAAACCTTTGTTATTATGTATTATGGACGGCTTTGGCATAAACCCTGCGGATAAGGGCAATGCCATTAAAATGGCAAAAACACCAAACCTGGACAAATTGTTTTTAAACTATCCCCACACGCAGCTTTCAGCCAGCGGAATGGCGGTGGGCCTTCCCGACGGGCAGATGGGAAACTCTGAGGTGGGACACACCAACATCGGCGCAGGGCGTATTGTTTATCAGGAACTGACACGTATTACAAAATCCATTCAGGACGGCGACTTTTTTGAAAACGAAGCTCTTGTTGGTGCGGTGGAACATGCGAAGAAAAACGGCACTGCACTGCATATTATGGGCCTGGTATCCAACGGCGGTGTGCACAGTCACAACTCCCACATTTATGCCGTTGCCGAGCTTGCAAAACGTAAGGGCCTGGAAAAGGTGTTCGTTCACTGCTTTTTAGACGGGCGCGATGTGCCCCCTTCCTCCGGCAAAGAGTTCGTGGAGCAGATGGCGGAAGAGCTTAAAAAAATTGGTGTGGGCAAAATTGCCACAGTAATGGGCCGCTACTACGCCATGGACAGGGACAACCGCTGGGACAGGGTGGAAAAAGCATACCGCGCAATGGTAGCAGGCGAAGGCAACACAGATATTTGCCCCGTGTCCGCCGTAGAAAAATCCTATGCGGCTGATGTAACTGACGAGTTTGTAATCCCCACAGTTATTACGGAAAACGGAGCACCGGTTGCTACCGTTTCAGAGGGCGACAGCGTGATTTTTGCAAACTTCCGTCCCGACCGGGCACGCCAAATTACCCGTGCCTTTGTTGACCCTGATTTTAATGGCTTTGAACGCAAATTTTTTCCGCTGTATTTTGTGTGCATGACGCAGTATGACAAGACAATGCCCAACGTGGAGGTTGCGTTTAAGCCCCAGGTTTTAACCAACACCCTGGGCGAATATTTGAGTAAGCATGGTTTAAAACAGCTGAGAATTGCCGAAACGGAAAAATATGCCCATGTGACATTTTTCTTTAACGGCGGCGTAGAAAAGGTGTCGGAAGGGGAAGATCGGGCGCTGATTAATTCACCCAAAGTTGCAACCTACGACCTACAGCCGGAAATGAGCGCGCCGGAGGTGACCGACACGCTGATGAAAAAACTTGACAGCGGCGATTTAGACGTTGTGATTTTAAACTATGCAAACTGCGACATGGTGGGCCACACAGGCGTGATTGAAAGCGCTGTAAAAGCGGTTGAAACCGTTGACGCCTGCGTAGGAAAGGTGACAGACAAAATTCTTTCTATGGGCGGCGCAATGCTGGTGACTGCTGACCACGGCAATGCAGACCAGATGATTGACCCTGAAACCGGCGGCGCGTTTACGGCACACACCACGTTCCCGGTTCCGTTTATTGTTATCGGCTGCGGAGACGTGAAACTCCGCTCCGGCGGCGTGCTGGCAGACATTGCCCCGACGATGCTGGATATTTTAGATCTCGACAAGCCCCAGGAGATGACAGGAACAAGCATTATAGAAAAATAATCTTTCGATTAATAATTTTTGCCTTTCATGCACATTCTATAATATAGAGTGTGCATTTTCTTTTTGCACAAAAAAATGGAGGCCGAATATGAAAGATTATATTGAAATTACAGATGTGTATGCAAGAGAGATTTTAGATTCCAGAGGCAATCCCACGGTGGAGGCGTGCGTCTGCACGGAAGACGGCGTGTGCGCCCGGGCGTCTGTGCCTTCCGGCGCGTCTACCGGTGCGTTTGAGGCAGTGGAGCTGCGGGACCAAGACGAGTCGCGCTACAAAGGGCTGGGTGTGAAAAACGCCGTTTCCAACGTAAATAACGAAATTGCCGATGAAATTATTGGTTTAAATGTGTTAGACCAGCGGGATATTGACCGAAAAATGATAAAATTAGATGGCACGGACAACAAGTCGCGCTTAGGCGCCAACGCTATTTTAGGCGTGTCGTTGGCGGCAGCAAAGGCAGCAACGGCATCGTTGGGCACCAGCCTTTATAACTATATAGGCGGTGCTAACGCCCATGTTTTGCCGGTGCCCATGATGAATATTTTAAACGGCGGCAAGCACGCCGACAACAGCGTGAATCTGCAGGAATTTATGATTATGCCCACAGGTGCATGCTGCTTTTCGGAGGCACTTCGCATGTGCGCCGAGGTGTTTCACAGCTTAAAGGGCGTGCTGAAATCGAAAAACTATTCCACAGCGGTGGGCGACGAGGGCGGCTTTGCACCAAACTTAAAAAATGATGAGGACGCGCTGGCGCTGATTTGCGAGGCAATTGAAAAGGCAAACTTTGTTCCCGGAGACGACTTTCAAATTGCAATGGACGCGGCGGCCACCGAACTGTTTGAAGAAGCAAAAAAACAAGGGCGCGACGGCTATTATTTCTGGAAAACCGACATGTTTAAAACACGGGAAGAAATGATAAAATACTGGGAAAAGCTTGCTTCCGACTATCCGATTATCTCTTTAGAAGACGGCTTATCCGAGGAGGACTGGGACGGCTGGCGGGATTTAACACAAGCGTTGGGAAATAAAATTCAGCTCGTGGGCGACGACCTGTTTGTAACCAACACTCAGCGGCTGGAGCGGGGAATAAAGAATGGCGTGGGCAACTCCATTTTAATTAAAGTGAATCAAATCGGTACCTTAACCGAAACGTTAGACGCCATTGAAATGGCAAACCGTGCTGGTTACACAGCTGTGACATCTCACAGGAGCGGTGAAACAGAAGACACCACCATTGCAGACATTGCCGTTGCCACAAATTCAGGTCAGATTAAAACCGGCGCGCCGTCACGCACAGACAGAGTCTGCAAATATAACCGTTTGCTGCGCATTGAAGAGGAACTGAGCGGCAGTGCTTGTTTCCTTGGAAAACGTGCATTTTTCAACTTGATGTAATCAAAATGTAATATAATTGACACATTGCGTAATATATGTGTTACAAAGTGTGACTTTTTGTTGACTTTGTCCCGGTAGTGTGATAAACTAATATCCGGGGTGAGAAATTATGAATTTATGTGTTAGTGGTGAAAATGAATTTGACATTTATTACGTATTAAAAATTTTAACCGGCTGCGAGGAGAAATATTTCTTTTCGCCCAGGCTGTTTGTTCATGACATTGGTCTTGCAAAAAAGTTTAATACACTCAGAAGCGTACGTCGGAGTGTAAAGCTTTGCGGGATTGACCAATATCAGGTTGAAAAATTTAAACGTGCAAATTAACAAAATTATACTGTTTAAAACGCTTATATTCTGCACACACTATTTTTAAGGACACAAACGTTTTTGTGTGCTTTAAAAATAGGAGGTTGTTTGAATATGAGTTGTAAAGCAAATTCATCCATTAAATGTACCGTATCACAGTGCGAATACCACTGTGACGACCAAAACTACTGTACGCTTGACAGCATACAGGTAGGAACGCATGAAAGCAATCCGACCATGTGCGAGTGCACGGATTGTGAATCGTTCACAAAAAAACGCTAAATAAAAATTAGCGAAAATGCGCAGACAGAGGGTTTTTAACCCTCTGTCTGTTTTTTTGCCAAAACCAATTTTCTTTGTTGACTTTTATTTTCTGCGGTGATATAATTTAAATAATAAGTTTAAATAGGGTAACTATGAAATCCGCTGAAATAAGCAGAAATTTATGAGGAAAAAGGAGCGGCATATGGAAAAAAATTTCGACAGAAAAATTGTCTTTGAAGACGGCAAGGAATACTATGGATATGGCTTTGGCGCGAACTGCGACAGGGTGTGCGAAATTGTGTTCAACACCTCAATGGTGGGGTATCAGGAGATTATTTCCGACCCATCTTATACCTATCAGCTGGTGGTAATGACCTATCCTTTAATCGGGAACTATGGCATTGCAGACGAAGATTTTGAAACGAAGGTGCCCACCATCGGCGGCTTGGTGGTGCGGGACTATAACGACATGCCCAGCAATTTCCGCTACACAAAAACGTTGTCTGAAATTTTGGAGGAAAACGGAATTCCGGGAATTTACGGCGTGGACACCAGAATGATTACGCGTTCAATTCGCGACTTTGGCAGCAGAAAGGCGTTTATTACCGACGCTTCCACCGCCAAGGAGGACGCTTTGAAAATTTTATCGAGCGTTGACATCCCGAAGGACGCAGTGGCAAAAGTGAGCTGCAAAAAGCGGTGGTATTCCAGAACGTCCAACCACAAATATAACGTGGTGGCAATTGACTGTGGAATTAAATTAAACATTATCCGCAGCTTAAACAGCTGCGGGTGCAACGTAACCGTTGTGCCGTATAACACCACGGCGGACGAAATTGATTTTATGAAGCCAGACGGTGTGTTTTTGTCAAACGGGCCTGGCGACCCTGAAAATGTGCTGCCCGTCATTGAAACGGTGAAAAAGCTTAGAGGGAAATATCCCATATTCGGCATTTGCTTAGGACATCAGATAATCAGCCTTGCCTACGGAGCCCAAACTTATAAGCTTAAGTTTGGGCACCGGGGCGGAAACCATCCGGTGAAAAATTTGAAAAACGGCAAAATTGAAATTACCAGCCAAAACCACAGTTATGCCGTGGATTTAACCTCGCTGGAACAGACGCCTCTCACTCCAACCCACATCAATCTGTTAGACCAGACGGTGGAAGGCTTAGAATGTGAAAAGGACAGGCTGTTTTCTGTGCAGTATCACCCGGAAAGCGCCCCCGGCCCCCAGGACAGCACCTATCTGTTCGGCCGGTTTATCGACTTAATGAAGGAGGCGAACGGCAATGCCTAAAAGAAGTGATATTAAAAAGGTTTTGGTTATTGGCTCCGGCCCAATTGTAATCGGCCAGGCCGCAGAGTTCGACTATGCGGGCACCCAGGCGTGCCTTGCCTTAAAAGAAGAGGGATACGAGGTGGTTTTGGCAAACTCAAACCCCGCAACCATTATGACCGATACCTCCATTGCGGATAAGGTATATATGGAGCCGTTAAACCTTGAATATATGGCAAAAATCCTGCGTTATGAGCGGCCAGACGCAATCGTTCCGGGAATTGGCGGACAAACGGGTCTTAATATTGCCATGCAGCTTGCAAAAAAAGGCGTTTTGGCCGAGTGCCAGGTGGAGCTTTTGGGAACGTCCAGCGAAAGTATTGAGCGGGCGGAGGACAGAGAACTGTTCAAAGAGCTGTGCGAAGAATTGGGCGAGCCGGTGCTGCCGTCAGTGATTACCCACACTATTGACGAGGCAAAATCGGCGGCGGAAGAAATTGGATATCCGGTAGTGCTTCGTCCTGCGTTTACGCTGGGCGGCACAGGCGGCGGCTTTGCCGACGATGAGGAAGAACTTTGCGAAATTATGAAAAACGCCTTAAAGCTTTCCCCTGTGGGACAGGTCTTGGTAGAGAAAAGCATTAAGGGCTATAAGGAAATTGAATATGAGGTAATGCGCGACAAAAACGACACCGCCATTACTATTTGTAACATGGAAAATTTAGACCCTGTGGGCATACATACGGGGGATTCAATTGTAGTCGCCCCCAGCCAGACGCTGACGAACAAGGAATATCACATGCTCCGCGACAGTGCGCTGAAAATTATTCGGGCATTAAAAGTAGAGGGCGGCTGTAACGTGCAGTTTGCGTTAGACCCCCAGTCGTTTCAATATTATGTAATTGAGGTAAATCCCAGGGTGTCAAGGTCATCGGCTTTGGCATCGAAAGCCAGCGGTTACCCAATCGCAAGGGTTTCAGCTAAAATTGCCGTGGGCATGACCTTAGACGAAATTATGATTGCGAATACCCCCGCGTCGTTTGAGCCCACGCTGGATTACGTGGTAACCAAAATGCCCCGGTTCCCCTTTGACAAGTTTACCCAGGCGTCGAATAAGCTTTCTACCCAAATGAAAGCCACAGGCGAGGTTATGGCCATAGGCCGGACAATGGAGGAAAGTCTGCTGAAAGCAACCAGGTCTTTGGAAATCGGCGTGTGCCACATTTACATGTCAAAATTTGACAAAAGCAAAATGTCGGTAGACGATTTGATGAAATATATTGAAGAGGGCACGGACGACCGGATTTATGCCATTGCCCAGCTCATGTATTTGGGCGTGGACCACTCAAGAATTTGCAACGTGACGCAGATTGACATGTTTTTCTTAGATAAAATCAAAAACATTGTGGATTTTGAAAAGGTACTGGAACAGCCCGAAAGCGTTGGAAACATCGACCTGCTGTACAAGGCAAAGAAAATGGGATTCTGCGACAAATATATCGCCCATCTCTGGCAGATGACAGAAGACGATGTGTATGAAATGCGAAAAAAACACAACATGTTTCCGGTGTATAAAATGATTGACACCTGCGCCAGCGAGTTTGACAGCTATATTCCATATTTTTACTCCACCTATGAGGAGGAGAACGAGTCAATCGTGTCAGACAAACCGAAAATTATTGTTTTAGGCTCCGGTCCTATCCGAATCGGGCAGGGGGTTGAGTTCGACTATTCCACGGTGCATGCGGTGAAAACCATTAAGGAAAGCGGAATAGAGTCTATCATCATCAATAATAATCCAGAAACCGTTTCCACAGACTACACCACCTCCGATAAGCTGTATTTCGAACCGCTTACCGTTGAGGACGTTATGAATATTATTGAACTGGAAAAACCCATGGGCGTTATCGCATCGCTGGGTGGGCAGACGGCTATTAACCTTGCCGAGCCTTTAAAGAAACGGGGCGTTAAGCTCATTGGAACAGACTGTGACGCAATTGAGCGGGCCGAAAACAGGGACTCTTTTGAAAAAATTATGGAGGAACTGGAAATTCCCCAGCCAAACGGAAAAGCCGTGACCAAAATGGAGGACGGAATTCGTGCGGCAGAGGAGATTGGATATCCTGTATTGGTGCGGCCCAGCTATGTTTTGGGCGGCAGGGCAATGGAGATTGTGGCGGACGAAGAAGGTTTGCGCCACTACCTGAAAACCGCCGTTGAAATTGATGAGGACAAGCCAGTGCTGGTGGATAAATACATCATCGGAAAAGAAGTTGAGGTAGATGCGGTTTGCGACGGGACAGACGTGTTCGTTCCGGGTATTATGGAGCACGTGGAGCGCACGGGAATCCACTCCGGCGACTCAATTTCCGTTTACCCTACATTCAGCATTTCAAAAGAAGTGAAAAACGTTATCTTGGATTACACAAAACGTTTGGGGCTGGGCATCGGCATCATCGGGCTTTACAACATTCAGTTCATTGTGGACAAGGAAGATAACGTTTATGTAATAGAGGTTAACCCCCGTTCCTCAAGAACGGTGCCGTTTTTGTCGAAATCCACAGGCTATCAGCTTGCAGACATTGCCACGCTGGTTATTTTGGGAAAATCTTTAAAGGAACAGGGCTTTACCTCCATTTACCCCGAAGAGAAAAAGTGGTGGTATGTAAAAGCGCCGGCGTTTTCGTTCTCGAAAATCCGCGGGCTTGACGCATATCTTTCACCAGAAATGAAATCCACCGGCGAGGCCATTGGTTACGACAAATCCTTAACCCGTGCGCTGTATAAGGCCTTACAGGCTTCTGACATGCACGTGGTGAACTATGGTACGGTTTTTGTTACCATCGCCGACAAGGATAAGAACGAAGCGCTTCCGCTCATCAAGCGGTTTTACAATTTGGGCTTTAACATCGAAGCAACACATGGCACTGCGAAGTTCTTAAAAGAAAACGGCATCAGAACCAGAGAACGCACCAGCGGCGAAGGGGACGACGGCATTTTCGACTCTATGCGCAAAGGCTATGTAACCTATGTAATCAACACCAAAGACATTAACGCAAAAACTCACGAAACCGACGGCTATCAGCTCAGGCGCTGTGCGGTGGAAAACAACATTACCATGTTCACTGCCTTAGACACCGTCCGCGTATTTTTAGACGTTTTAGAAGAAGTAACCATTACCATTTCAACAATCGACAATTAACGTTTGAAACAAAAGCCCCGTGCTATTTTGCACGGGGCTTTGTTGTTCATTTTTTATTTTTCCGAGCAAAACTCTACTTTTTTTCCTTCTAAAATCATGTTGGTGGTGCGCACGGCGCACATTTTGCCGCACATGGAGCAGGTGTGACGGTCGGCCGGAGGCGTGCTTTCAAAATATTCCCTGGCTTTTTCACCGTCAATGGCAAGGTCAAACATCTTGTCCCAGTCCACTTCATGCCGGGCCTTTGCCATTTCGTTGTCCAAATCCCTGGCATGGGGGATTTTTTTTGCAATGTCCGCTGCATGGGCCGCAATTTTGCTTGCAATAATGCCCTCTTTCACGTCTGCCAAATCCGGCAGGCGCAGGTGCTCCGCTGGGGTGACATAACAAAGAAAATCTGCGCCGCTGGCCGCCGCAATCGCGCCGCCAATGGCCGAGGTAATGTGGTCGTAGCCCGGGGCAATGTCGGTTACCAGCGGGCCTAACACATAAAACGGCGCGCCGTGGCAAAGCCGCTTTTGCAGCTTCATATTGGCGGCAATTTCATCCATTGCCATGTGTCCGGGCCCTTCCACCATCACCTGCACGTCCTTGTCCCAGGCACGTTTGGTTAAGTTTCCAAGCTCAATCAGTTCTGCAATCTGTCCCGCATCGGTGGCGTCGTCAATGCAGCCGGGGCGCAGCGCGTCCCCTAAGCTGACAGTTACGTCAAACTCACGCAAAATTTCCAGCACCTCGTCGTAATATTCAAAAAACGGATTTTCGTTGCCCGTCATTTCCATCCAGGCAAACAACAGAGAGCCGCCCCGGGAAACAATGTTCATTTTCCGTCCCTCACGGCGAAATGCTTCCACGCACCGACGGTTTATTCCGGCGTGAATGGTCATAAAATCCACGCCTTCTTCCGCATGGGCACGTACGACCCTTAAAAAATCCTTTGCGGTAATTTCCAGCAAATCTTTTTCCAAATACCCAATGGCGTCATACATGGGCACCGTGCCAATCATGGCCGGGCACGTTTTAATCAGCGCCCGGCGAAAGGTGTTGGTCTTGCCGTAGTTGCTTAAATCCATAATGGCCTCGGCGCCGAATTTCACTGCCATGTTTACCTTTTGCATTTCCACATCATAGTTTTTGCAGTCCCCGGAAATTCCCAGGTTTACGTTAATTTTGGTCTTCAGGCCAGAGCCGATACCCTCTGCCGAAAGGGACGTGTGGTTCACGTTGGCCGGAATGGCAACCTGCCCCTTTGCCACAAGCTCCAAAAGCTTTTCCGGTTCCATGCATTCCTTTTCTGCAACCGTTTTCATTTCCGGCGTGATAATTCCGCGCTTTGCGGCTTCCATTTGTGTTTTATATTCGCGCATTCTAATGAAACCTCTCTTTCCAAATTAAAAGTTACCCTCAATGGCAAAAGCATGGTTTAAAGGACCGGAACCAATCCCCAAATCCAGATTCGCTTCCAGCGCGCCGGTGATATAGCGTTTCGCCTTTTTTACCGAAGTGTTTAAATCAAACCCCTTTGCTAAATTCGAGCAGATGGCGCTGGACAGCGTGCAGCCCGTTCCGTGTGTATTTTTGGTTTCAATCCGATCTGCATGAAACCACGTTGGCCCGCTTTGTTGATACAGCAGGTCGTCTGCGTCGCTCCCGCTGTGTCCGCCTTTTAAAAGCACCGCGCAGCCATAGGCACCCAAAATGACCTGTGCCGCTTGCTCCATGTCGATTTTTGACCGGATTTTTAAACCGCTCAAAATCTCTGCTTCAAACAGGTTAGGCGTCACAACGGTGCAGTTTGGCAGCAACCGTTCTTTTAACGCGGCCACGGCGCTTTCGCTGGAAAGGCTTGCGCCGCTTGTTGCAACCATCACCGGGTCTAAAACAATGTTTTTTGCACCGTATTCTGATAGCTTTTCCGCAATGGTTTCAATCAGTTCTTTGTTTGAAACCATTCCAATTTTCACCGCGTCGGGTGGAATATCGGTAAAGACACAGTCAAGCTGGTCTGCCAAAAACGCGGGCGGAACCTCAAAAATGCCTTTCACACCTGTGGTGTTTTGGGCAGTTAAGGCCGTAACGGCGCTCATGGCATAAACGCCGTGGGCCGTCATGGTTTTTATGTCCGCCTGAATTCCTGCGCCGCCGGAGGAGTCGCTTCCGGCAATGGTCAATGCTGTTTTCATAATTCGCTTTCCCCCTCAAATCTGCTGACCAAAACGCCTTCATACGAAGGCAGATATATGTCGCAGACAGACTGAATTTCTTCCTGGTCGGAAATGCTTGACGGGTCAAACACACCGCAAATCCGAAAACCTGCCGCTTTCGCTGTTTTCATGGCATAAAGCCCGTCTTCAAACACCCAGGTGGAGGATATATCTGTTCCCATATGCGTCTGGGCGGCATAGAAGATGTCCGGCCGGTCTTTTCCCGCGCCAATCTCGGTGCTGGTAAAAACACGGCGGAACAGCCTGTCAATCCCAAGCCGGTAAAATGCCGCTTCAATCATGCCGCGCTGGCTCAGGCTTGCCGCTGTAATTGGAATACCCCGAGCGTGTAAGCTTAATAAAAGCGAATAAACGCCTGCTTTCATCGGCACCTTGTTTTCATAAAATTTTTGAATCATGCCGTTAATTTCAGTTATAATTTCTTCAGGGGAGCGGGGCAGAGCATATTTTTGTTTTAAGTAATCCGCGGCCTCCGGCATGGTCATAGTAAACATAACCCGGTTTAAATTGGGTTCTGCCTCAATTCCCTTTTGCTGCAAATAGATGCGTCCAATGTTGTCCCACATGGGCATGGAGTCTAAAATGGTGCCGTCTACATCAAAGATTGCGCCTTCAATCATTGCTCCGTCATCCTTTCCGTTAAAGTACGAAGCTGTTTTGTTGCGGCAGTGATATCCTGCTGCGCAAAAATCGCACTGATAACTGCAATGCCGCAAATGCCGCTACCATTGAGCTTTGCCACGTTTTGCGGCCCAATTCCGCCAATGGCGATAACGGGAATGTTTACTGCCGCGCAAATGGCCTTTAGCGTATCTATGCCAACATCTTCCGCATCGTCCTTCGAGCCGGTGGGAAACACTGCGCCCACACCCAAATAGTCCGCTCCGCGAGCCTGGGCCAAAAGCGCCTGTTCCACGGTCTGGGCCGACACACCAACAATTTTGCCGCTGCCCAAAAATTCCCGGACAGAGCCCGTTTCCATGTCACTTTGTCCCACATGCACGCCGTCAGCGTCAATTTCCTTTGCCAACGCCACGTTGTCGTTAATTACAAAAGGTACGCTAAATTTTTTGCACAGTGCTTTTACCTCCAGCGCCTCGGCTAAAAATGCGTCGTGATCTAAGTGTTTTTCCCGAAGCTGAACAAAAGTTGCGCCGCCTTTTAAGGCCATTTCAACCTGCTTTGCCAGCGTATCTGTTCCCAGCCAGCTTCTGTCCGTCACGGCGTAGAGCAGCAGGCTTTTTTTATCGAATTTCATAGTTTGCTCCTTTGTTCAGTTCCTCACCTGTCATGTTATAAATTGCGTCGATAATTCTGTTTCTGTAGGTGGAGTTTCCATCGGCCTTTTCCATGTTGGCAAATCCGATTTCTCCGGCAAGCCCCATGGTGCAGACAGCGGCAGCTGCGGCCTCTAACGGGTTCTCAGGATTCGCGACCAAAAACGCGGCGAGCATGCCGGAAAGCTGACAGCCCGTACCTGTAATTTTGCTCATTTCAGGCCTGCCGTTTTTTATTATATAGCAGGTTTTAGCGTCTGCTACCAAATCAGTGGCGCCGGTTACGGCAATAATCGTGTTTCGTTCCTTTGCCAGCTGTTTCACAAATGCAACTGCGCTGTCTAAGTTGTTATCGTCAACTGCGTCGGCGCTGTCAGCGTCCACACCTTTTGTGCTTCCGCTTCCTGCGGAAAGGGTTTTAATTTCTGAAATGTTGCCCCGAATTGCGTCGAACTTTATTGTATCCGCCAAATCCAGAGCGGTTTTTGTGCGAAGGGCAGATGCGCCTGCGCCAACCGGGTCTAACACAACCTTGTGTCCCAGCTCGTTGGCCTTTTTACCCGCCGCAAACATGGCGGCAATGGTGTTTTTATTCAGCGTTCCAATGTTAATGTTCAGGCCGCCGCAAATCGACGTGATGTCGGACACGTCGTCAATTTCGTCCGACATAATTGGGCTGCCCCCACAGGCCAGCAAAACGTTTGCTACGTCGTTAACGGTGACATAGTTTGTAATGTTGTGCACCAAAGGCACAGTTTTTCGTACATTTTCAAGACAGTTTCCCAGCATAATGTAAAATCTCCTTTGTTAAAAAAATAAAAAAGCGTATATACCAACAAAGTATATACGCTTAAAAAAACCATATATCCCTACGTTGGCATTATCCAAATCAGGTTGTGGGTCAAAGCAACACAGCTTACTCTCAGCCCGCTTTGCGCGAGCCCCCCATTTTTTATTCTTTTCGACTTTCAGTATAGCACAGTGCGGCTTGAAAATCAATCCTTAAAACGGGGATTTTTAATTGGTTTTTCTGACAAAATATGTGAAATTGTGCCAAAATTGGCAGAATGAAAGAAACCTTAACTCTTTTGGTGAATTTTTATGATATTATTGTATTTCAAACATGCACTTTTGTATTATCTGTAGAAAAACGTATTGAAAATAGCAAATAAATATGGTATAGTAATAAACAATATTGGGCAAAGGAGTACTCCTTTGTTTGCATGTATACATGCAAACAACTTCTGCTTTGCTGACATAGAAAATTATAAGGAGGAAAAGAAGAGAGAAAAGCATCGCATTTTACGGCAGAAACAAAAAATATAAAAGAATTTTATCATCGTACAGAAGGAAAGAGAGGAAAAAAATGCGGAGATTGTGGATAAGTTTCTTATCATGCTTTATCATTGCCGCTGTGCTGCCCGTATTAGCTTTTGGGGAAAATACGGAATCTTCGGCATGGAAAGAATTTTATGTTTCGGCAGGTGCGCCTGCCGGCGGAAACGGAACGAAGAGCTCTCCCTTTGCAACGGTGGAACAGGCGCGCGACGCAGTGCGCGCCGTATCAGACGGAATGCAGGGAGATATTATCGTAAACATTGGCCCGGGAAATTATTATCTGGAAAATACCATCGATTTTACATCTGTAGATTCCGGTAAAAACGGATACCGGGTAATTTACCGCGGCGAGGGGCAGCCTGTGCTGTCCGGCGGCAGAACGATTTCAGGCTTCTCGCCGGTGCCTGGGTCTGCAAACCTTTGGCAGGCAAAAGCGGAAGGCTTTGAGCGAATCCGTGAACTTTATGTAGGCGGCAGAAAGGCCGACATTGCAAGCAGCGAGCACGACATGGTCGGAACTAACATCTATCAGGCTCCTGGTTCTCGCTATTCAAGTGATGGGTTCTATGTCTCTAAAAAGGATCTGGGCATTTATGAGAATGCCGAAGACATAGAAATGAAATGGGCCCAAGGCTGGGTTACCGCGATTTGCCATGTAGATTCTATTTTGCAGGATCCGGCAAAGGCAGACCAGGTTATTGTAAAAATGCAGCAGAGCTGGTGGGACATTCAAACGGTGACCGGCGGAATGTATGGTTTAGGGGCAAAATTTAACCGGCCGTTTGTCGTTCAGAACGCCATGGAGCTTTTGGACAGGCCCGGCGAATTTTATTATAACCGTAAAACACAAATGCTTTATTATATGCCCCGTGAGGGAGAAAATATGGCGCAGGCCCAGGTCATTGCGCCGAAGCTGGAGAAGCTTGTGCGTGTCACAGGCGACACAAATGGAGATAAGGCGAAAAATATCAGTTTTGAGGGCATTAAATTTGCGCACACCACCTGGCACTATCCAGGCGAGGCGGGCATTCTGCTTTACCAGCAGCAAAAATTAAACCAGTATACAGACTTTTTCGATTATATTCCCGGTGCAATTGAGGTGAACCGCGGCGATGGAATAGCTTTTGAAGATAACACTTTCTTTGGGTTTGCCTCTTCTGGATTAGTGTTGGAAAATGCGGTAGAAAACACCGTTGTGAACGGAAACGCATTTTCAGATATCGGAAACGCGGGTATCGTTTCAGGACGGGCCTACCACGGTGGAAACGACGGAATTGTAAACAGCAGCAAAAACACTCGACCGTCTGAAACGGCACAGTGGAATTTAATTAACGGGTCGGAGCGGCTTACCGCATCGTATTACGGCCCGGATCAAGACCACACGCTGTCTGCAGTATTGGGTAGTCAGTTCTGGGTCGATTCGGAAAAATATCCATACGGCGTCACTTGGTCGGGAGACCCCGACGCTCCGGCTCGGGGAGAAAGAACCTGGCTTCGCTATGATTTTGACAAACCTTATTCCATTGACAAAATCGTGCTTGCCTTTGATCCGGCGGCAGTGAGCAAGCCTCAAAGAAGCGGATTTGAAATCTTGCTATCCAACGACAGAACCTTTGCCGACTATGAAACTATTGCGGTGCAAACGTCGCCGGCAGATCATGTTGCGGCTTACCCCGTTAACACAAAAGAGAAATACCGCTACATGATGATTCGTACCACTGATGCCACAAGCTTTGCGCTTTCAGGCGCCTGGGCGTTTACGCCGGACGTAAAGCTGGAAGCAGTGGCGCAGATTAATAAAAACAACACGGTTTCAAATAACTATTTGACCAGGGTGGACGACACGATTTACGGCGGCGGCGGAATCAGCGGTAATTATAATGAAGCTTTAAGCATTCTGCACAACGAAATTTATGAAGTGCCATATTCCGGAATTGCCAGCGGCTGGGGTTGGAACATGACAAACAGGGGAACGAAAAACAACAATATTTCCCATAACCTAATTGTGGACGCCTGCCAGTATTTAAGCGATGGCGGCGGAATTTATACCCTTTCCGACCAAAACGGTTCGAAAGTGACCAATAACTATGTGAAAAATCTTTTTACCGGAAACGCTTCATTCTATCCTGACGAAGGTTCTTCCAATTCAACCTGGGATAACAACGTGCAGGAGGACGCTTTTTTAAACTGGCACGTCTGGACGGACACCATTCAGAACAACACAATGAGCAACACCTATGGCACCCATGACGCTGTGCGTTACCGCGGCGTGAACAACCAGTTCGACCCGGTGAAGGTCTTCCTTCCGGGACAGCCCGGGGAAGAGGCGTATACGGTAATTCAAAACGCCGGTCTTGAACCTGGTTATGAAAAGCTGCGTGAACGGGTTCCTACGGGCAAGCTGCGTCTTCCGGACGAGCGGTCGCGGTATCTTGATATCCTTGAGGGCGGTTTGATTGACACCAACATTCTGTCGCTGAACAAAGTAGCGGAAAATGTGCTGAATAACGGTTCTTTCGGCAATTTGCCGGGACAGTATCCAATAAAATTCCGCTATCAGCTGCAAACCGCCTATGAAAATATGAATTCTGCGGGAATGGCAGATAAACTTGAACGTATGATTGAACTGCGCAATGTAATAAACGACACAAGCAGCGCTTTTTATCGGATGGACTTAAAAGACATGCTGGCGTTTTGTCAATCGGCGCTTGAAAATGCAAAGGTTTCGGTAGATGGGGAGGACCTCTCCGACGCAGTATGCATTAAAATTTTAAACGGCGCGGTAACAGGCCGTGTGCTTGATACCTATCCGGCGCAAAGTGTGCAGGAGTTCGCCACGGAATTTAAGGCAATGAAACAAGAGGCGGAAACCGCGAAAACCGATGCAGAACAGCTTCGGTTAGTAATTCGCTTAGAAGAGGCTTACAGCAAGTTTGCAAACGCGAAATACGACGCGGATATCGCCTATGTTCATGCGGCGGCAGCCACGCGGACAGAGATTGACCGCGATAGCCACACTGCAACGCTGTACGTTCCGTTCGGAACAGATTTGTCGTCGGTTAAACTGGAGGTAACGCCTTCAGGCAGCGCCATTATTGCAGCGCAAACTGACAAAGCAGATCTTACAAAGGACTTTAAGCTTCCGGTTTATTGCAAAGAAGCACAGCGCTATGAATTTTGGACGGTCCGCGCAGTTGAAGGTGACCCGGAGCAGGCTGACGGCTGGGCAACCTTTTCGGCACAGGAGAACTGCGTAACGGCAATGCCCAGCGGCGGAACACTGCTGACTGCAGGAAAAGTACCTTATATGAACAAACTTGCGGCACAAGACGGCGAAACGCTTCAAATAAAGTTCCGGCCCATAACGTCTAACGATGTGAACAGTTTTTCTGTTTTGTTTGGTGCGAACCGTTCAGACGTTAAAACTAACTGTATGAATTTAGGTGACAGCCGCCTGCAAATTGATATTTCCGGCAATGCAGGAACGCTTTATGAAGTGATATCCGGTGTGAAAACAAAGCTGACTGCAGTGGCATTCCCGGTAAAATATAACGCAGAGAACACGCTGGAACTAAAACTTTCAAGACAAGACGGCAGAACACAGGCAGTTGTAACATTAAACGGCGCAGTTGTGGCGAATACATTTACAAATCTGAATTATGCCGGTGGATATGCAGGCTTTGACAATTCCGATTTCGGAATTGAAATAGTGAATTTCAAAAAATATTAAGGAGGGACTTTATTTCATGAAAAAGTTTTTCAGTTTATTTTTAACTTTTGCGATGATGCTATCAATGAGTATTCTCGCTGTCGCAGAAGAGCCGGTCAATGTGGCGCTGGGCAAGAATATTACACCAGACGGAGAATATACAAATGCCGGTGCATATAACAACATGACAGATGGCGATGTTAATACCATGGGTGCCCTTATCGGCGGCGACCCGGCTGTAGAGTTTAGCCTGACAATGGATTTAGAGAAGGTTTACAGCATCAGCCGCATTGAGCTGGTTGCGCGTGCAGGAGATTCTGCGGCTTATGACTTAGACGCAGTAACCGTTTCCGGTGTGACAGAAGCTGGTGCATTAGAAGAAATCTGTACAACGCCTCCCCGCTGGGAAAACAAGATCACCGGCGGCCAGGTATGGGGCTATGATTTGCCTCAGACAAAAAATTACCGTTATTTAAAACTCAGCGGCGCATCAATTGCTGCTTTTGCCTGCGCAGAATGGCGCGCTTTCGGAACAGAAGCGTCAACCGAGCCGCCTGTGACGGAAGCAACAAACGTTGCACAGGGTAAGCAGCTCACCCCGGATGCGGACTATACCTTGATTGACAGCCTGGATAAGTTAATAGACGGCGACATCAGCACACGCGGTGGTATCAAGCAAACGCCGGGCGTTGATTATGAATACGGTATGACCATAGACTTGGAAAAAACTTACAGCATTTCGCGCGTTGAACTGGTATGTCATGAATGGGGTACTAACTGGAATATGTATGCCATCACCGTTTCTGGTGTGACAGAATCCGGCGACGTTGAAGAAATTTGCATCTCGCCGGCACACTGGACCGGGGAAATTACCGCCGGTACCGTGTGGGGATTTGATTTGCCTGCAGCGAAAAATTACCGCAAATTGAGACTCAGCGGTGTGTGCTTAGGTGCCGTTTCAGATCTTTTCTTTGCAGAGTTCCGGGCATTTGGAACAGAACCGTCTACCGAACCGCCTGTAACGGAAGTAACAAATGTTTCACAGGGCAAAGTTGCAACTGTTGCTGGAGAATATCAGAATCACGGCTGTACAATCGACAGAATGACAGACGGCGATACAAATACCTTTGCTGCAATTGCAAGCCTTACTGCCGATCCCTTTGAATTTAATGCTGTGCTGGATTTAGAAAAATTGTACAGTGTCAGCAAAATTGAAGTGACGGCACGCGCCGCAGCTTCTGGATTTGCCGCAAGCGACCTTTCAAATATGGCAATTTCCGGCGGAAAAACGTTAGACAGCATGGAACCTATCTGCAACACGCCGGGTTCATGGGAAGTAAATGCAATGAAAGCCGGTGAAACCTGGACATTTGAATTGCCGAAAGAAAAGAATTACCAGTTTATTTCCATCAGTGGAAGTGTTGATGATGTATATATGTTTGCCTGCGCGGAATTCAGCGTGTTTGGAAAAGAGCCGTCAACAGAACCTCCCATTGAGGAAGATAGCAATGTTGCGCTGAACAAAGATATGAGTTGGGAAGGCGATTTAGACTTTTTAAGTAACTTAGAAGCATTCGGCCCGGCAAAACTGGTAGACGGCGATAACACAACCTTTACTGCATTTGCCGGCAAGGCAGGCGGCACGCCTTTTGAACTGCGAGTTGATCTTGGCGATTATTATGATATCAGCAAAATTGAGCTCGAAGCCCGCTCGAATATGGATTCCGGTTGGGAGGTAGGCAGCGTTACCATTTCCGGCAGTACAACAGAAAAACCTGCTGCACAGATGACTGCTTTAGCTGCAACACCTTCTGGTTATCCGCCCGAAACAGCGTTAAAACCGGGTGAAATTTATACCCATACACTTACAAAGTCCCAGCGTTTCCGTTATATTACGCTTTCTGGTACAACGCCGGATGGATTTATGTTTGCCTGCGCAGAACTGCGTGTATTCGGTAAAAAGGCAAATGTTCCCGAGGTAACAGATGTTAATATAGCTGTTGGAAAACCGGTTACATACACTGACGGCTTGAAATTTTTTAACGAAGAAAATGGCGGCGGTTACGGATATGCCAATTTAAACGATGGAAACGATGCAACAGCAGCTATGGCACTTGCGCCTGCAAGTGAAACATATTTCTATAAAATTGATTTGTTGAATTTCTATGACATCTGCGCATTGGAAATGCCCTCACGTACAAAAGACCAAGGCTGGCAGGCTTATGACCTGGGAAATATTACTGTTTTGGGCAGCGTTGCTAACCTGCCGGTAGATCAGATGGAAACCATTGCTTCCACGCCTTCAGCAAGGGACGAAAATGGCGTGCCGGAAGGTACAACCTGGAGATATGATCTTCCTACAGCAAAAAAATATCGCTATATTGCCCTTAAAATTACTGCTCCGGTGGACTTTCCGAGCTTTATTAAAGAACTGCGTGTGTTTTCAAAAGCAGAAACCGATTTTGGCCAGTGGAACATTACGGAAAAAGAAAGCGGCACTACGGCGGAAACAATTGAAGCAGGAAAAACCTATTCCGCTTCAATTTCTATCACAAACTATGCACGACTGGAAACCTCTGACTTTGTGATGATTCTAGCCGGTTATGACGCAGACGGATTTATGACAGCGGTTCGCTGTGCTAAAACGCCTGTTCCGGACGTGGGAACCTCAGGACCGCTGAGCGCAGAAATAACGCTGCCCACAGGCACGGTTCGCTTCAGCGCGGTGCTGGTGGATGGTTTCAATAACGCAATGATGGTTGTAGACTCCAAAGACTTATTTGCAGCAGAGGGGGCAGAATAATGAAAATAAAACGGTGTGCGTTAATTTTCCTATTTGCTTTTACGTTACTCTTCTCAGGGGTTTCTGCAGTGCATGCCGAGGCTCCGGCGTTTAACCTGACCTATGACAAAACATCCGACTCCTTTTTCGTAAGGGGAGAGGCAGAAGCGGGTTCACGCGTTCTGCTTTTGGTGTATTCGCCAATGTATGAAGGCGCTTTTATTGAAGATTTATATTACATGGATGCAAAAAATGATGTAAACGGCGCATATGAATTCTGTGTAAAAATGAAAGACGAGTGTCCGCTGGGAACCTACACTTTCCGTGTCAGCGTGAACGGCGTAGAAGTCGGCTCCGCAGAAGATGAATA
Source organism: Congzhengia sp. (assembly GCF_037235575.1). Taxonomy (NCBI): domain Bacteria; kingdom Bacillati; phylum Bacillota; class Clostridia; order Eubacteriales; family Oscillospiraceae; genus Congzhengia; species Congzhengia sp. The sequence goes on from NZ_JAXUNN010000039.1 coordinate 23,498, forward strand.
TGTCTGGCCGAATAACAGCGACAGCAACATCCGCCGGTTTCTGTTTGACCAGAAAATGACCCCGGGCGGTTCTATCAGCGCAGTGGCTGTTTTAAAAGGCAACATGGAGAAAGAGCCGGTTATCCTCATTGCACTTTATGAAGATAACATGCTGAAAGAAGTGAAAACAGGAAGCGTAGTGCGCTCTGAAAATGGTGAAACAGAACTGCGCGCAACACTTTCTAATCTGCCGGAGTCAGTTTCTGGCTGTACGGTGAAAGCATTTTTACTCAAGGATTTAGGAAGCATAGAACCCATGATACGCGGCCTTTGCACCAAAGGCAACTAATTGGAACAGCTTCCGGATGGAGGACAAATTATGAGACTAAGGAGCTTGATTGCGGTTTTGCTTACCGCGGCATTGATGGGGTTTGTGTGTCCCGCATTTGCGGAAAATGAAACAGACCTTGCGTCTGCGCTTACATTTCATTCGCAGGACGGAGCAATTACCATCAGCGGCACAGCGGGAACCGGCCAGGCAGTTGTTCCGGGAAGCCGGATACAGCTGTTAGTAGTCAACCCGGAATTTGATATTACAAAAAATCTTACAGAAACGGAAATGGAACAGGCTATTCGGTTTGCAGACAGCCGTGTTGGACTTGTGAATGACTTAAACAAACCTGCTCCCTTTTCCTTCACGTTTCGCATCACAGACCAAATGCCGTTTGGTGTTTATCAGATTATTATAACGGTCACGGCCCCCGGCGGCACTGTATCAAAGGCGGAATTCAGCTATAAAAATACCGACCCGGACATTATTCGTCAGTGTACGGAAGCGTTTCGCACAGTCAGCCAGGAACAGTTTGCGGCGGTTCTTCGCAAATACAGCGAAGAAACAGATACGCTGAACCTTTCGTCAGTTCCGGAAATTTCAGGAAAGGAAGACAGCTTCGGCGCAGCTTTTGTTCTGGCGCGCAGTGCAGGCGAAGCAGGGCTTTTAGACAAAGCTCCGCAGCAAATTGCCACGCTTGACGATGTTTATGCCTGCCTGAAAGCCGCAGTTGTGTTTGACGCGGCAGCGAAAAAAGACAAAAAAGCGCTGATATCTACAATTGACAAATACGGCATGCTAATGCCTGCCATTTTCGGAGAAATGACCAATGCGGACAAAGCGGCCGAAGTTATCGGCAAACTTACCTTGCCGGCTGATAGTGCGGAGAAGTTCTGTACCCAGCTGCAAAAGGGCATTTATCTTTCTGTGATTTGGAACGGTACATATGCTGATGTGAGCAATATGCTTTCGCGCCATGCCGATGTGCTGGGTGTGGACACAGAGGCAATTCGAAAGCTTAACGTGACGTTTGATGAGATTGCGCCCTATGTGGACACAAAAAGCATTGACAATTATTTAGACGGCATGGGCGACTATATTCTTTCAATCGCAGAGGAGATTGCGAAGAATAAGGGCAATTCTGATGATAATTCAGGCGGTAGTTCGGGCGGAAGCTCCGGCGGTGGTGGTTCCGGCGGCGGCTCTGGAAACAAAAACGGCGGAACGTATAACCGTCCGATAACAGATAATTCTAAAGACCCTGTTGAGCCGGATACACCCCCAGTAGATAACCGGCCGGAGTTTGGCGATCTTGACAGCGTGCCATGGGCGCAGGAGGCAATTTATGACCTTGCAGAGCAGGGGATTGTCGCTGGCGTGGACAGTAAAAGCTTTGAACCAAACAGGCAGATAACCCGGGAAGAATTTGTAAAGCTGATTACCTGCGCATTTAAACTTCCGGCAGGCACAGCCGACATGGCGTTTTCAGACTGCGCCCCGTCGGATTGGTTCTATCCGTATGTTGCTGCCGCATTTTCCAGTGGACTGATCAATGGTATCAGCGACGCGGAATTCGGTACAGGCAGAAATATTACCCGCCAGGATATGGTGGTAATTTGTCTGAAACTGTTGGAAATGAATGAAAAATTGCCTACGGTAACTGAAGAACTGCAGTTTGCAGACAGCGAGGCTGTCAGCGAATATGCATTAGCAGCCGTGCAGTCGCTCAGCATGATTGGCATAGTCGGTGGCTACGATGACGGAAGGTTCGGTCCGCAGGACGGTACCACAAGAGCACAGGCGGCGGTTGTTTTATCGCGGCTTATGAATTATATCGAACAATAGCGGCGAAAAGGAGGATACAATAAAACCATGAAAAGAATAATGACAATCCTGCTCTGTGCGCTGCTTTGCGTTCCAATGATGGGCACTTTGGAAGTCAGTGCCGCAGTGAATGTGGCGGCTGGAAAAACCGCTATGGCCAGTTCTTATTTCGGTGAGAATTATGTGCCGGAAATGGCAACGGACGGCGATTTAAACACAGCTTGGTCAATGGGCAGTGAAATTTTAACGGGGAAAAGGGGCGGCTATGAATATATCGGCGTTGACCTCGGCGCCCCTTATTATATCAGTGAAATCCGCGCTTATTCCCGTCAGGACTTTGACCAGCCGGCAGACCGTCAGGGCTGGCTGATTCAGGTTTCCAACGACCCGAAATTCGAAACCACGGTCGATGTTGGAAGAAGGTTGGAAGCCGGGGAGTTTAAGAGCCATACTGCAGTGAAAGTTGAGCTTGCGGACGCATATCGGTATGTTCGTGTTGTAAGCCCCAGTTATTTTGTTGTGGCAGAAATTGAAGTGTTCGGCGAAATGGCGGAAGCGGGCGGTCTGCGGAACTTTACTGATATAGACGACCCCGCCGACGTTGGGCCGGTTCAGCTTTTGCAGTATTTAGGCATTATGCAGGGCGTTTCGAACACAAAGTTTGCGCCTTATAATCTTTTGACAAGGTCAGAGGCCACAAAAATTGCAGTTGGAATTGCGGGAATTGACAACGCTGCAGAAACAGACGAAATATTTGCAGACGTCCCGCGGGAACACTGGGCAAATCCCTGGATTACGGCTGGCGTTCGCACCGGACAGGTCAGCCGCGACGCTCTGTTTCGGCCCGACGATTATGTAACAACCACAGAGTTTTTAAAGCTTCTGCTTTCAGCCATGGGCTACACTCCGCGGTATGTGGCGAAGGGCGGCTATCCAGCGGGAACCATTTCTGTATCTGATGAGTTAAAGCTACTTCGGGGCACCGGGGCAGAGTATGGCGAGCCACTGAATCGAATCAGCGCCGCTTACGTAATATACAATGGTTTAAAATCGGAAGTTTTGTCAATGGACACGCTTTATCCCGATGGCGCTGTGAAATATGAAAAGGATGAAACACTGATGGAGGCGCGTTACCGCTGTACATTGGAAAGCGGGCTCGTAACAGCAAACTGTGTCACGACTCTGACCGCACCAACTAAAATGAGTGACGGATGTGTGCAGATTGATTATAAAAAGTATGTTGACGCAACTGATTCGGTGCAGCATTATTTAGGACAGCGGATTTATTATTTGACTGAGATTGATGATAAAGATACGATTCAATTGTTCTGGGCGGATACGCAGAAAAACATGATAACCACCGTTCGCACAGGAAGCATGGAGAAACTGTTGGATGGAAGCTTATCCTATTGGAAAGACGGATACCGGGAAAACATAAAATGGAAAACCGGCGTTAGTGTTTTATTAAATGGCGTGGCGTTTCCAGGTTGGAAATTGGATGATTTAAAACCTGAAAACGGTTATTTAGAATTTATAGACAACAACGGCGATCTTATTGCGGATGTGGTTAAAATCTTTCGTCCGGAGGTCATTGTTTTGGATACAGCCTCTAACGAAGATGGTTATGTAAGTTTAAACGGTATGAATGGTGTACGCATTAAAGCGGAAACACCGGATTATTTTGTTGTGAAAAATCAGGGACGAAACAGCGATATTTCCGCAATGTCCCAATATGATGCGGTTTATGCATACCAGTCTGAAGATAAGCGAAGCCTCATTGTTGATTTTGCATCAAACCAAATTACCGGTGTGGCTGAGGAACTGTCGGATGAAAGCATAAAGATTGATGGAACAGTTCGCGGCGTATCGCAGTATTTTAGAACACATCGCGGCGAAATGGAGGGTCTTTTAACAGGTGATGAAAGAACTTTTGTGTTCGACGTGTACGACGATTTGCTTTGGGTGCGCAATGCCGATTTTGAAAATCAGAAAGAAACGCTAGGTTTAATTGTGGGATTTTCAGAGCAGGGTATGGATGAACTTGATGTTCGTATTTTTGACCAATATGGAAAATTTGTGGTTTTCCCGGTTGCACAAAAGCTTAAGGTTGATGGAACGCAATTAAAAAGACAGAACTTTCGAGACAGCGTGGAGAAGGAAAACTATCTGAATCTGTTTGTGCGCTATCGCACCAATGCAGAGGGTGAAATCAACTTCCTAGACACAGAGCGTTATTATCCTGAGTTAGAGCCAGATTCACGTATGGTGAAATCGGACGTTGAAGTTCTGCCGTCTCACGAATATATTATGGGCGTCAACGGCATTTATGACCGAAACATGATGAAGCTGCCTGTTATGAGCAATACACTGGCATTTGAAATTCCAACGACGGACAGTTATGTGAATGCAGAGGCAGATTTTGAAATGTATTTCCGAGCAGGAACCATTTCCCAAATTTTTCCCAATCAAAATCCCATTGAGGGCAAATCGGCATATTATGGGCAGGACGAATTTGGTTTCCCGGCGTTTGTTGTGCTTTATACCGAGCATCAAACAATTATGGGTGGATCGCTCACTTCCATTAATAACGATAATGCTCCCGGCATTGTGGTGGATAAGGCGGTGTCTTGTGTAGATGAAGACGGCTCCACGGCATTAAAACTATATGGTTACGATATTTCAACCGGTAAGGCTGCAGAGCAGATTATTCCGTCCACCATTGAGAACATGTATGACTCTTTTCTGATTCAGCAAGAGCATCCGGAATGGCTCAGTGACAGATGGATGCTGAAACCTTCAGCGTTCGGAGAGGGAATTGAAAATTATATCCGTCCGGTTAACGCAATTGGACATGGTGATATTGTTCGTTACCAGTCCAGCGGAGAAAAAGTTGTTGCCTTGGAACGGGTATTCGATTTTCAGGACGAGCCGATCGAATCGTATTCTTCGGCAGACGGCAGCTTCTATAATGCGGGAACGAACCCCAACTGGCCGTTTACTGCGTTTAAGCTGCTATACGGGAATATGACGTCAATCAGCGAGAATAAGCTGAGCATGAACACTTCCAGCGGTAACAGTGAAACGTTTGTGTTCGATGAAATCCCCACGCTGTTATACGTTACCAGAGATAAAATTATCAAAAAACCGATTGCTTCACTTCATTCTCTACTGGAAGAAGATACGAGGGTAATGCTGTATACGCAGAGGTCGCAGCACCTTGCGGTAGTCGTTTATGATTATGCAGATTAGAATGTCGGGACAATTCTTTTCAAAATAAAAAATACCGGTGAGCGCAAACGCTCTCACCGGTATTTTTGTAGTTTTATTTTATGGAGTCAGCTACTTTATAAACATCTGCGGTGGATATCGTGTTACGTCCCATTACGCTTACGGCAATGCCGTCGGTTTCCCAGTCCAGCGTTTTGCCTTCCATTAGCACGGCTTTACTGCCGTTCACTGTGGTTTCAATTAAGGTACCGTCGGTTGATGTTTCAAACGTCGTCTCGTCGTTTATGGCACGCTCATGAATCGCAAAATAGTTTCCGGTTTCTTTGTTCCTGTAATATAGGAACAGGTAGTCTCCGTCGGCCGTTGCACCGAAGAATTCAAAGTTTTCCGGCACATAGTCGGGTAGTTTTGCGGTAAAGTTTAACGAATCGTTTATTTTATCCAATTCATAAACAACATTTTCTCCCGCTTCCTCTGCTTCTTTTAAAACATCTTTGTCAGAGGCCTTAACTTGAACCTTCACCTTTGCACCGTTCATGGTCAGAGTGTCAATTCCCAAAGTTTCTGTAATGTAGCGGGGAACGTCTAAAATTTCATTTCCTTCCGCGTCAAAAAGTGTGTCGCCGCTCCGGTATTCCGTTGCGGGGTTTCCGTCTTTATCGTAGAATTTGCCCTTCACCTCGTCGGGCAGCGTCATTTTCATGTTAGAGTCGTCTGTTTTTACAAACAGGTTGTGCCCAGTGGAAACGCTGGAAATAATATTGCCGAAAAAGTCTTTTGCAATTGCGGTTTGACTGAAAACGACAACCAAAGCAACACAGGCCGCCAGCGCAGAAACCTTTCCTACTGAGAATTTTTTATGCGGTTTATTTATGTTTTTCATTTTATTACGCTCCGTTTCTGATAAATTCATGATTTCATAGTCTGAGAAATCCATTTTCACATCGTTTAAAAAATCAAAATCATTTCTTATTTCTTTATTTTGATGGGTTGCTTTCAAAATAATCACTCCTTCGAAGGTTTTGTTTCAGTTTTTTTCGTCCCCTGGACAGACGGTTATAAAAATAGCCGGAACTTTTATGAAAATCTTTTGCAATTGTTTCGACCTTTTCTCCTAAGATATAGTGCCGGTAAAACAACTCCCGGTCGCCGGGAGAAAGGCCGGACAGCAGGCTGTCGATTTCGTTTTGCATGGTTTGTTCAAACGTGTTTTTGGTATCGGGAATGGTTTCATCTAAAGCTTCTAACCGCAGCTCCTTATAATATTTGCGTTTGTAATCTATGCATTTATACTTGCTGATTGCACCAATCCAGTTTTTTAAGGAGTTCTTATTTGCATCATAGCGGTCAATGTTTTGCCAGATGGAAAGCAGAATGTCGTTTCTGCACTCCTCCTGATAAACTTCAAAAACAGATAAATGAAATTTAACGATTGACCAAATCAGCCCGCCGTATGCATCAACCAAAAGTTCAAACGCCTTTTGATCCTTTTTTATTATCCCGGCAACAATTTTGTCGTCCTGGTTCACGAAAACTACACCCTCATTCTGTGTGAAATAGAAGCGCTTCTGTTATCTAATTCGTTGGAAAAACAAAAAACCTATCACATGATTCTCTAATTCTTTATTCGGCTCTATGGAGGTAAAACCCTTTGGAAAGTATTGACACAGTATTGAAAAAAGCAGAAGGGTTGTGATATAATATAATTCCATAGAAAATGAAAAAAGGGAACGAGGGTGCGAATGAACACTGAATTTGTAAATATTACGGCAGAAAATCTGTTCAATGAACATTTGTGTTGCATAATTCGCAGCAGAAAGCCCCATAAGGGAATTGACGCAAAGCGGCAGTGGCTCTCTGAACGGCTTCAGGAAGGCCATGTTTTCAGAAAGTTAAACGATAAGGCTGCGGTGTTTATTGAATATGCGCCTCTCGAAACTGCCTGGGTTCCCATAGTTGGCGAAAACTTTTATTATATTTATTGTTTATGGGTCAATGGTGCAAACAACAAAGGAAAAGGATATGGGAAAGCGCTAATGGAATATTGTTTGGCGGATGCAAAGGAAAAAGGAAAATCCGGCATATGTATGCTGGGAGCGAAGAAGCAAAAGTCGTGGCTTTCGAACCAGTCGTTTGCGAAAAAGTTTGGATTTTCAGTTGTTGACACGACCGAAAACGGATATGACTTGCTTGCGCTTTCTTTCGACGGAACAACACCAAAATTTGCACAAAATGTGAAAACCCAGAAAATTGACTGCGAAGAGCTGACTATATATTATGACATGCAATGCCCTTATATCTGGCAGCGCATTGAAATGGTAAAACAGCTTTGCGGAGAGAAAAACGTTCCTGTTTCGTTTTTTCCCGTGGATACGCTGAAAAAGGCCAAAGAACTTCCTTGCGTTTTTAATAACTGGGCCGTGTTTTACAAGGGAGTTTTTGAAACGGTAAATTTGCTGGACGCCGCCAGTTTCGAAAGAATTCTTAAAAAATAAAATTTAATTTTTATATGATTAACATTATTGTTTAAAGCATATATTAAAAAGCATTTGGAAAGGAGGCCGGCATGGAACGTAGTTTTAATACCTCTATGGAGCTGCAAAAATATAAGGAACGGTTTTCCGCCGTTTTGCAGGCTGCAAAAATTTGTGTTTATGAAGTAGATATTAAAAATCAACTATATACGTTCTTTGAGAACGCGGAAGTGATTTTTCACAAATCAGGCAAAACTATTTTAGAGGAAGTTTGGAAGTTTTCCAAGCTTCCGTCGGAAGAATATCAGAAGCAGGTTATGGCATATTTTGCGCATCCGGACGATGTGGCAATTATTAACGAGGCGTTTCAAAATATATTTGAAGGGAAACCATTTTCCTATCAGGCCCGGATGAAGGCGGGAGATACGGAATTTGTGTGGTGCAAAATTGACGTAACGCCAATTGTAGAAAACGGGGAAACTGTTTATATGGTGGGCGTTATCACCGACATTAATGCAATGAAACTGCAAATGGACGGATACCGCGCAATGGCAAAATTAGACCCGCTGACCGGCCTTTTTAACAAAACAGCAACAGAATGTAAAATTGCCCGAAAACTCGCAGAAAACAACAATGAAACCCACGCTTTGGTTTTAATTGACATAGACAGCTTTAAAGCAGTGAACGATACATATGGCCACTCGAAGGGGGACGAAGTGCTCAAAGAATTCTCGGACGAATTAAAGCGTAAGGTTAGAAAAACAGACATTTTAGGCAGATGGGGCGGCGATGAGTTTGTCCTGCTTCTCTGCAATATAGGAAATGCAGACAACCTGCATGCAAAGCTTAAGGAAATGCTGGCGGAGATGAATTTAAACTTTGGCATTACCCAAAGTATTGGAGCCGCCATTTATCCGGGCCATGCCCAAAGTTTTAAGGAGCTGTTTATAAAAGCCGATACCTCCCTCTACAAGGCAAAGAATCAGAAAAATACATATTGTGTTTATCAGGAACTTTAACAAGAAGCCCGAAAATCAGTTGATTTTCGGGCTTCTTGTTAAAATATCAAACTTTTTGTTGACAAATATTTTAGAAGATAGTATAATTGAATTGTATAGTAAATAAACATTGAAGTGGCCGGTAAATACGTAACAAATAAGCTTTCAGAATAGGGGGAAGAGAAAGATGAAGATTAATGCTCAAACTATTGTCTGGTTTGATAAGCCAGTAAAAGAACAAAAATTAACTGCTACACTTGGCAGCAATAAGAAGCTTTTGTTAAATGATGCGTTACAAAGCAAACTTCCCGAGAATATTCAATTTGGATTTGACATGAGTTCAAGGACGCTTCTAATTGTAGAAACTCAAGATTCTAAATTTAAAAAGCGTAAAATGAATACTGTTTTTGGATTAGCTCCGGCAATTGCAGATTTAGGAATGAAATTACCTGTTAGTTTTGATTTTACATATGATAAGCAAAACAATTGGTGGGTTGGTCAAATTATTCTTCGTAAGAAAAATTCAGAATATGACACGGAACAGATATTGGCTTTATACAAGCCATTGGCGGATAAAATATTTAAAAAGATGGCAAAAACGACTCCGCCCGAGGACAGACGGCAAAATATTGGTCTTGCATTTTGTGAGGCGGCCAAACAATACACTCCTGACCGCGGGAATTTTGAAGAATATCTTACCAAGCACACAGAATATCTTGTTAAAATGGCAAATCATGCTCATGTTAAGTATGTGCAAATGGAATCAAAATCTATTGATGCAGCGTTTCATAATGATAAATCGCAAAATTTTAATTTATACAGCGTAATAAAATACAATGATTTGAATTATGTTAAAATTGAAAATAAAATGTTAGATGAGCAGTTTGAAAGACAACTTACAAAAAGTGAACTTTCAGTTTATAAAATGTTACTGAATGAATATACGATAGAAGAAATTTCTGAAAATCTTAATATTTTACCCGAAAAAATTGAATCTTTAGCAAAGTCGGTTGGCATAAAAAGAAAAAAATTTTACTTAAGTTAATTTCACCATGCAGTTTAATATACAAAGGACGCCGCTGATAGCGGCGCCCTTTGTGTATGTTCATTATTTTAAATAAATCCGCTTAAATTCATTTAAGCTTTCCTCAGCGGGAAGCAGCGGCTGATATTCTAAGCCGCAGCAGCCTTTATAGCCCGCTTCGTCCACGGCACGGAAAATCACGTTATAGTCGCTTTCGCCATACTGCAGTTCATGGCGTCCCGGGTGGCCGGCACTGTGCAGATGGGCAATGCAGTCTAAATTATTTGTAATGTTGGGAATGATGTTGCCTTCCATCACCTGCTGGTGGTAAATGTCATACACCACTTTTACCAAGGGGTGGTCTGCCTCGCGGACAATTTCGAACCCTTCCGCCGCAGACCACAGGTAATAACCGGGGTGGTTCACCAAAGTGTTCAGCGGCTCAATCATAATGGTTACGCCGTAGCGTTCTAAAATCGGTTTTGCCTCTTTTAAGGCGGCAACAATGTTTTCGTGCTGTTTCTCCCTGGGAGCGCCGGTGTCCTGGCCCACCTGGGTGATAAGGTGCTTGGCTCCCGCCTGGTTCGCAGCCTTGCAGCTTTCCTCAAGCCCTAAAAGCCACTGTTTGCGGAACTGTTCGTCTGTCATGCGGAATTCTGTGGTGCACATACTGATAAGCTCTACGCCAGCGTCTTCACATGCGTTTTTTACAGCGTCTAAGTCCAACGACTTCCAGTCATAGGTTTCTATGGCATCGAATCCCAAGGATTTTACCTTATAAATAGCGTCTACAAAATCCTGTTTGAAAAAACAGGGGATTGGGATACAAATTCTCATGTTTGCACGTCCTTTCTCAATTTAAAAGTAAATTACTTCGCCTGTTTCCATAGATTTATTTGCCGCAAAAGCAAGCTTAAGCGATTTCAGCGCATCGCCGTAAGGAGAGCGGATCAACGAACGGTCGCCGGTTAACACGGCCTGCACAAAGGCCTGGTCTAACGCAAAGGTCTGATCCATGCTGCGCTTAATGTCCCTTGTTTCCGTCTGGGTGGTAATAATTAAGTTATTTCTGAGCCGATAGTCTAAAATCATGTCATCTAAGGTGATTACATAACCGCAGTTGGGGCGCACGGTTTTGGAGTAGCATCCGCTTACCAACGCTGCAGTAACGTTGTTTTTAAACCTAATAACCGCGGTGGAGTGGTCGTCAGTGTCATATTCCGGGCTGGCGTCTACTCCGGGGACAACCATCCCTCTAGAGCAGGTCGCATAAACCGACAACGGCTCTCCGTAAAGATAGCGCAGGCCGTCTAACAAATGAATGTTTTGCTCAACCAGCTGCCCGCCGCAGGTGGATTTTTTCTGCCACCACCAAACGCCGGGAATCCCGCCAACCCATGCGCCGTAAACAAGACCGCCCTGTTTGTGCTTGGGAAGCTCAGCCTTAATGATGTCGATTAAGTCTAAATATCGGTCCTGAAATCCTACCGAGGTAATAAGACCCTTTTCCTCCGATTTTTTCAAAACCGTGTCTGCCAGCTCTAGGTCCATGGTCATGGGTTTTTCTATGAAAAAATGCAGGCCCATGTCAATGGCCCGGGTTTCTGTGTCGGTGTGGGCGGTTGGTTCAATAAAAATCATTACCGCATCTAAGGTGTCGCGGCTTTCGTTGTTGTATAAATCCGTGTGGTCGTGATAGATTTTTTTTGCCCCGGTATTTTTTCCGGCGGCAATTCTGCGTTCTTCAATGGGATCTGCTACTGCAACAATTTCGGCATTATCCAATTGCAGCAAACCGTTTAAATGGGCATTGAATCTTCCGCCACAGCCGATAATGCCCAGTCTTAACTTTTTCATGGTGAAACCTCCGTTTTATTAAAAATATATTTACATTGCTTTGCCTTTCTGCTATAATGATATTGCAAAAATAGCAGAAAGTCAATGATAATATATTGATAAACTATAAGGATATTGCATATGTTTGTTGAAATTCAAAGAAACCTGAAAAAACCGTATCCCATTATATTAACCGCTGCAGGCAGCACCGAAACGCAATCGGCAATCAGCCGCCCCAACGGGTTTGAATTCCACCACATTTTGTGGGTGACGCAGGGGGAGGGTCTGTTTCATTTTGCCGGAGAGCCGCGCCATATCGGCGCAGGCTACGGCGTGTTTATGAATAAGGACTGCCCCCATGCATACACAAAGAGCGGGGAAACGTTTGCCACCTCCTGGGTGACATTTCAGGGCGCGGAAGATTTGCTGACGTTTTACCGCATGAACCGCTTTAAAGTGTTTAAACTGCCGGCGTTTTGGAAAGAGTCCTGCGCCCAACTTTCTAACCTGTGCGAAAAGGGAAGCACGGTTGCTGCCCGATCGGCGGCCTGCTACAGCTGGTTGATTGAACTTTTGGAAACCTTAGAGGCAAGCGATGTTTCCGTCTTCTCCCGGGTGCGCTTATATTTGGAAAACAACTTCGACAAGCCGCTGACCTTAGATGAAATTGCCGAAGTCTCCGGCATGGACAAATTTGCTTTGTGCCGCTATTATGCAAAGGAACGGGGCATGAGCGTGATGAGCCATTTAAAGCAAATCCGTGTGACGAAGGCAAAGCAGTTTTTAAAGTTCACCGTGTGCTCCGTTGCGGAAATCGGCGAGATGTGCGGCTTTGAAAGTCCTAGCTATTTTGGAAAAATTTTTAAAGAGGAAACACACATGACGCCCCGGGAATATCGGAACAGCACCTCGTAACTACGATTGCATGAATAATTGCACAGGCGTCCTCATAGATTGAAATTGGAGAAGCCTTACAAGCTGTTTGGCTGCCCTGAATATGCCGAGGTTTGTGGCAACAAAACAGGAGGACGCTTTGAACATTTTTATTGACATTTTACTATTTTCAATCGGGCTTATTTTGATTATAAAAGGGGGAGACATGTTTGTGGACTCCGCCGTCTGGATTGCCGAAAAATCGGGCATTCCAAAAGTGATTATCGGTGCAACGCTGGTGAGCTTTGCAACCACGCTGCCGGAAATTACGGTATCGGTTTTGGCCACGCTTTCGGGCAGCAACGAAATTGCAGTGGGAAATTCTGTTGGCTCGGTTAACGCGAACATAGGACTGGTGCTCAGTGTGTGTGCCATTTTCTGCCCGTTTGTGATAAAGCGGCGCACATTTTTCCCCTCGGGCTTTTTAATGCTTTTAGCCATCGGCACAATTTATGTGTTCAGTATAAGCGGCCGGCTTTTGCCTCTTGGTTCGGTAATTTTGGTGCTTATTTTCGTTTCTTTCATGCTGGTAAATGTAAATCAGGCAAAGCAGGCCCCCCAGCAGGAAAACGGGGAGGTCAGCGGAAGCATTGGCGGCCATTTAATTTGTTTTATCATAGGCGTTGCAGCCATAGTTATCGGCGCGCGGCTGCTAGTAGACCGGGGCCAAAGCCTGGCACTGTGTTTCGGTGTTCCGGAGTCTATTATCGGCGTTACGCTGGTTGCAATTGGAACATCTTTACCGGAGCTGGTGACCTCCATTACCGCGGCAGTGAAAAAACAGGGCGCTCTGTCGGTGGGCAATATTTTAGGAGCAAACATAATCGACACCACGCTGATTATTCCGCTTTGCAGCTTCATTTCCGGCGGCACACTAACATTAGCGCCGCAAACGCTTTTGGTGGATATGCCTGCGAGCATTGTGTTGGGCGCCGCCTGTGTTTTGCCCACGCTCTTTTCCCGCAGGCTCATGCGCGGGCAAGGTTTTTTCATGGTTGCGCTATACATTGCATATATGTTTTTCATGCTCCGGTTTTCGCTTTAAAAAGAATGTGCCCGGCGATAGCAAAAAACACCTTTGCTATGTGCCGGGCATTGTTTTGTGTTACAGCAGTTTATAGCTGCAGGGTTTGTCATCATCAGGTTTTTCACAGCGCTTTTCAAACCGGGCATTTTTGCGGTTAATCCATTGGGTAGAAACGTCCATTGCGGCGCGGCATGCCTTCGTTTGGTCTAAGGCGTTGAGCATGACAAAATCGTGAATTATGGCCTGAAAGCGGATTTGCGTTACCTCCACGCCTGCCTCCCGCAAGCACACGGCATATTGCTCGCCCTCGTCCCTCAGCACGTCTGCCTGCCCGTTTAAAATCATGGCTGGCGGCAGACCGCAAAGCTGTTCTTTCGTGGCCCGAAGAGGAGAAGCGGTGATTTCGTTTCTGTCCTTCTGCGACGTGGTATATTGATCCCAAAACCACATCATGCCTGCACGGTAGAGATAGTAGCCAACAGCAAACTCCCGGTAAGATGGGGTGTTGAAATAGGCGTTGGCAACGGGGTAGTAGAGCAGCTGCTTGTCGATGCTTGGGCCGCCGCGAAATTTTGCCAAAAGGGTCATCACGGTGGCCATGTTTCCGCCAACACTGTCGCCGACAACAGTTAAGGTTTCTGCGTTAAACTGCCACCCATGCTTTTGTTTTAATCTGTCAATTTGGCACAGCACCGCGTAGCATTGTTCAATGGCTGTGGGATATTTTGCTTCCGGCGCGCGGGAATATTCGGGAAATAAAACCACCGAATTTGTTCGCGCGGCAAGTTCGCGCACGAGTTTTTCGTGGGTGTGGAAGCTGCCGAACACCCAGCCCGCGCCGTGAATGTAAAAAATAACGTTTGGCGTTTTTACCTCCGGTTTCGGCGCCACATGGTAAAGACGAATCGTTCCCCATTTGCCGGTGTCTGCCAAACAGCTTGTAATTTCGGCAGGATACATACACACCGGTGTATCCTGGGCTTTTTCCAGTACCTCGCGCCCTTCTTTGGGCGGAAGCTGAAAAATTAACGGCGGGTTCGCGTTTTCAATGCACACCGCCTCAGCTTCTTTTTCTAACGATATTCTATTCATGTTGAACCTCCTTTTTAACCTGAAAACCTCTCCTTTCATTCTATGTGTGAAAGAACAAATAAGTGCGCGAACCAAAAGGTTTCGAATTAATACTTGAAAATTCAATGGATATGTTATATACTTACTAATAAATATACTCCAAAATCGAATACGCTTCATACTTACGGGCGGACTGAGACACTAAACGCTCCTGCCGCCGTTGGTCGCTGCAGGAAAACTGTGTATGAAAGGGTGTTCTTTTTTTGTGGACTGCTGATGGTTCAATGTGTCACGGAGGCTGATAACTTTTTGCCGATGTGTTCTTGTCTTGCTTGATCAGCAGCTGCCCTTTGGGGAGAATTTATGGAGGAATGTAACATGAAAAAAATCATCTCTCTGCTGCTTGCGCTGACTTTAGCTTTCGCTGTGAGCGCCTGCGGCCCCAAAGCCAGAAACACCGAGGCAAAACAATCTGACGCGGGCTTTTTTGAAATGGCGGATCTCAGCGGTTCCGTCATTCGCGTTCCGAAGCAGATTAACTCTATCGTTGTGCTGGCTCCCGCGATTGCTGAAATGGTTGTGGGGCTAGACTGCGGCGGCAAGGTCATTGGCTATGACACCCAAAGCAGCGGGCTGGAGGGCCTGCCCGAGGGCAAACCAACCTTCGACCTGATGAGCCCCGACATGGAGATGCTAATGGGGATGAAGCCTGATGTACTTTTCGTGTCCAATATGACCTATTATGACCAGGAAGATCCTTTCCGCATGCTGATTGATCAGGGCGTTTGCGTGGTAAGCATGCCCTCCGCAGATACGATAGACGGCATTAAGCGTGATTTGACGTTCGTGGCAACTGTTCTGGGCATGGAAGAAAAAGGCGAGGAATTGGCGAACGACTTACAAAAAGGGCTGGACAATATTACCCAGACTATCGGTACCGTCTCGGAGAAAAAGCGTGTGTACTTTGAGCTTTCCGCCGCACCGGATCTGTATAGCTTCGGCAGTGGTGTGTTCCTGAACGAGATGCTGGAATTAATCGGCGCTGAGAATATTTTAGCGAACCAGACAGGCTGGCTAAAGGTAGATGTGGAAACCGTTGTTGCCGCGAACCCCGACGTCATCTTAACCAATGTGAACTATATTGCGGATCCGGTAGGCGAGATTTTGAGCCGCGGGGGCTGGGATACCGTTTCTGCTGTCCGTAATCGGCAAGTTTATTATATCGACAACATGGCCTCCTCTTTGGCAAACCAGAATGTAATTATCGCGCTGGAGCAGATGGCGAAAGCCGTATATCCGGAGTGTTTCCAATGAAACGAACTTCTGTAAAAATGATTTTGCTGGTCTGCGCCGCCATAATCTCGGTAATTTTTGGGGTGGGAGTTGGCAGCGTTTATATCTCGCCGGGCGACATTTTTGCAATATTGGCAAATCATTTGTTCGGAGTGCCTCTGCCGGAAACAGTATCCGCAGTTCATTCCTCCATGGTAATGAATTTAAGGCTGCCGCGGGTTCTTTTAGCTTTCTGCACAGGGGGTGCATTGGCTGTCAGCGGAACCGTTATGCAGTCGGTGCTGAAAAATCCTTTAGCGTCCTCTTACGGCCTGGGCGTTTCTGCCGGTGCAGGGTTGGGCGCCTCTTTGGTGATGGTGGCTGGTTTGTCCAGCGGCATATTGGGCGCGTTTTTACTGCCTGCTGTCAGCCTGTCATTCGGCGTAGCAACCGTGTTTATCGTTATTGGAATTTCCTCCCGCATTGACCGGGGCTTGTCCAATGTCACCATTATTCTGATGGGCATGATTGCGTCACTGTTTTTTACTGCAATTATGGACATGCTTGCGACAAGCTCACCAGAAAACGCCCAACGAATTAACCTCTGGACATTGGGCAGCTTCTCCATGCGGGGCTGGGTTGGCGTGCGTGTGCTTTTCCCTGTTACAGTCCTGAGCTTGCTGGTGTTTTTACGCTACTCCACGGAAATGGACATTATGACGTTTGGCGAGGAGCAGGCGCAGGCGTTGGGAGTTGACGTCAGAAAAAGTAAGCGGTTTTTAACTGCTTTGGTGGCGGTGCTGACCGGTACGGCGGTGGCTTTCGTAGGGATCATTGGCTTTGTGGATTTGATTGCTCCGCATGTTGTACGGCGTTTTTTCGGTTCCTCTCACCGTAAGGTGCTGCCAGCCGCCGCCTTATTCGGCGGTACATTTCTGGTTTTGTGCGACCTGGCAGCCCGCACCCTTATCCCGCCGCGGGAAATTCCCATCGGCTCCATCACGGCTCTGTTGGGGGCGCCGTTCTTTGTTTATATCTTTTTTTCCGGACGAAAGGGGCGATAGGTTTGTTACAGACAGAACATCTCAGCTGCGGATATGGCGGCGGGCACGTCGTTAAAAATATTTCATTCCGTGTGGAGGAGGGAAGCCGGCTCTGCATAATCGGCCCCAACGGCTGCGGAAAAACAACGCTTTTGCGTGCGCTAGCAGGACTTTTGCCTGCTGAGGGTCTCATTCGCATCTGCGGTGAATCCCTGAACAAAATGAGCCGCCGGAAGCTTGCCTGCCAGGTGGCGCTAATGAGCCAGTTAACTTCTGTCAGTTTTTCTTACTCCGTATATGAAACGGTGCTGATGGGGCGTTATGCACACCAAAAGTCTGGCCTGCTCGCTTCGCAGAGTGAAGAAGACCGGCGAATTGTTCGGGAGAGCATGGAGCGCACGGGCATTTTAGCTTTGAAAGACCGGCCGGTTACGGAGCTTTCCGGCGGCCAGCTTCAACGGGTATTTTTGGCCCGAACGTTTGCCCAGGAGCCCAAAATTATTCTTTTGGACGAGCCTACCAATCATCTTGACCTGAAATATCAGGTGGAGCTGGTAGAGAATTTAAAGGAGTGGACGAAACAGGGCGGCCGATGTGCCGTGGGGGTGTTCCACGACATTAATCTTGCCCTGTCCTTTGCAGATACCGTACTTCTAATGGACCATGGAGCTGCTTACGCCTATGAGCGTGCAGAGCAGTTCGACTTATCCCTGGTCAGCGAAATTTACCGTATGGACGTGCGAAACTACATGCAAAATACATTAAAAAAATGGGAGTAATTCACATGGAACTATACAGAAGCCCCTATGAGGCATATCCCTTTTTATGTGACGACAGCGATGACCTGCGCTGTGATTTTGAACTTTTAACCGATTATATGGCCAGCAGTGCAGGCCTTTTGCGTACAATGGTGAAAGATGACGTTCTGCGGGAGGAACTGCTGTGGATTTGCGAACTGATTTACCATATTAACCCCACACTCCGCACATGTCTGACCGTAAAACCGGAGGAAATTCAGCGTCTGCAAAACGCGGCTGCGCGGCTGAAGGACGAATGTGGAAAACGCTGCCGTCTGTTTGTGCTGACGCAGGGGTGCCAGGCAGCCTGCACTGCCCATGTTCTGCGGGTTCAGGGCAAGTCTTTAGTACGGCTGCTGTATCGGCATTGCCAGCAGGGGCATGAGGTGCCGCCTGCACTTTTCGATATAGCAAACCTGCTGTCGGGCTACTTCTTTTATCTGGCACTGAAGCTAAACGAGCAGGAGGGCGTGGAAGAAGTTCCTTATGTCAGCCGTAACTACTGATGCAAATGAGGAAGATGAATATGAGAGATTGGAATGAAGTGCGCTTTGTTGCCTCTTACAGCGGCGGAAAAGACAGCGTTTTAGCCATTCACCGGGCTATCTGTCAAGGCATGGTGCTGCAGGCTTTGATTATCACATACAACACAGATTTGGAACGCTCCTGGTTTCACGGCGTTCCGCCAGAAATCCTTGCGGAAGTAGAACAATCAGTTGGAGTACCCGTTCAGTTGATCCGCACTGCCGGTGCAGACTATAACGCAAATTTCGAGCGCGCTTTGCTGGAGCAGAAAAAGCTGGGCGCTCAGGCCTGCGTTTTTGGCGATATTGACATTGAGGGCCACCTTCAGTGGGGTATTGAGCGGTGCAACGCCGCAGGTGTGGAAGCCTGTTTCCCGCTGTGGAAAGAGAACCGGGAAAGCCTGGTGCGGGAGTGTATTTCCTGTGGCTTTGTTCCCTATATCACGGTTGTGGATACCAAACGTCTCAGCGCAGACTTCCTGGGGCACCCCATTACTCCCCAGGTTATGGAAAGAATTAAAGATGCTGGCGCTGATGTCTGTGGTGAGAACGGCGAGTATCATACCTTTGTGACGGACGGGCCAATTTTTGCCCAGCCGCTGCCCATCGAATTTTCTGCCCCGCAACAACATGGCGGCTATGCAGTGCAGCCTATGCACTTACGGAAATGACCGGTTACAAATTGCACAGCGCCTGCGGCGGATAAAAATGTGCAGACAGCATAGACCACCGCAGAAGACAAGAACCCCGGAAGGCCCTATAATAACGGGCTTTCCGGGGTTCTTATTTATTTCGTCATTCCCACTCAATAGTGCCGGTAGGCTTTGGCGTTAAGTCGTAGCAAACGCGGTTCACACCTGCCACTTCGTTGATGATACGCTCCGTGATTTTATGCAGCACAGGCCAGGGGATTTCTTCAATGGTGGCGGTCATGGCGTCGACCGTGTTCACCGCCCGAAGAATCACAGGGTATTCAAAGGTGCGTGCATTGTCGCGCACGCCTACCGACTGAAAGTCGGGCACCACAGTGAAATATTGCCAAACACACTTGTCGAGTCCTTCGTTGTGAAACTCTTCCCGCAAAATGGCATCGGAGTCGCGCACGGCCTCCAAACGCTCACGGGTGATGGCGCCTAAACAGCGCACGCCTAAGCCCGGCCCCGGGAACGGCTGACGGTAAACCATGCTTTCCGGCAGGCCGAGAGCCAGCCCGCAGGCGCGAACCTCATCTTTAAACAGCTGTTTCAACGGTTCAATGAGCGCAAACTGCATGTCCTCCGGCAGGCCGCCAACGTTGTGATGGGATTTCACGGTTTTTGCCGTTTTTGTTCCACTTTCCACAATGTCGGGATAAATGGTTCCCTGGGCGAGATAATCAATTCCATCCAATTTTCCCGCTTCTTCTTCAAATACACGAATAAATTCGCCGCCAATAATTTTTCGTTTTTCTTCCGGGTCTGAAACACCTTTCAGCTTGTCCAAAAACCGATCGCTGGCATCAACATAAATTAAGTTGGCGTTCAGCTGGTTTTGAAACACCTCAACAACGCTTTCCGATTCTCCCTTGCGCATCAGTCCGTGGTTCACGTGAACACAAACCAGGTTTTTGCCGATTGCGCGAATAAGCAGTGCCGCAACCACCGAGGAGTCCACGCCGCCGGACAAGGCCAAAAGCACCTTTTTATCGCCCACCTGCTGTTTTACAAGCTCAATCTGGTCGGCAATAAAGTTTTCCATGTTCCAGTTGGGCTGGGCATGGCAAACATCAAACACAAAGGGTTTTAATGCTTCTTTCAGCGCGCTTTCCTTGTGGGGCCATACAACCGCATCGCTGTCGTCGGGGTCGTATGGGTGGCTCACTGCCAAAACGGGAATTCCTGTGTGATAAAGTTCCGGGTCCACATCAATTTCTTTACCGTCAATCACGTTGTTCTTTCCACCGTTTAAAATAACGCCTTTTACATTTGGCAGCCGCTTTAGCTCTTCCGGCGTAATGTCGTGGGGATAAATCTCGCTGTAAACGCCCAAAGCGCGGATTGCACGGGCCAGCACCGTGTTTTCCGTGCTGCCTAAGTCTAGAATTACAATCATGTCCTGCTGCATAAAAATCCCTTCTTTCCTTTATTTGTTCTTATTATACCATGAAATTCCTCCGATTACAACAAAAAAACACACAATCAGATTGTGTGTTTTTTGTTTTTTACTTATAAAATGCGGCTATGTCACAGGGGCCTTCTAAAATGTGGCGCTCCACATACATGCTGCGGTCTTTTTTGATTCCAACCGCCCATTTAATTAAGGTAATTTGGTTGTTTTCAATTTCAATGCCGGTAATACACCGGGGGTGGACGCAGCTGCCGTCGTTAAAATACAGCCCTTCGCCGGGAGAGGGGTAGACGGGCCTGTGGGTGTGCCCGGCAATTACCATCTGCTGCTTATTTTCGGCATAGGCCGCCAGGTCCTTTTCAATTTTTTCTTTGTTGGAATGAGACATGCCGGCGCCGGTGGGCTGCTGAAACCCTACCATTTCCAAGGGCTTCCACACATAGCGCACCAAAAACCGCGCCAGGGGCCAGGCAGTGTCGTTTAAAAAGCTTCCCTGGTGGCCGTGCACCAGCAAAATGTTTTTGTTAATGTCGGTATTTTTCAGCACCAGTCCCTCGTGCACCTGAATGCCTGGGAACAGAGGGAGAACACAGGTATCCTTTTCGCAGAAATAGTGGCTGTAATAGCGGCTGGTGGTGAGCTTGCGCCGTTTTACAACATCATGGTTGCCATAAAGCATATAAAACCTATGGGATTTATAAAACTGGGACATCATCCAATAGGCGTCGCTGTGCGCTTCAATAATCGGCTTGATTTTCCTGTTTTCCCAAAGCTCATCGCCGTCTCCCAGCTCAATATAGGTGAAGCCGTTATCATAATAATATTCTAACGCACCGAAAAACAAAAGCTGGTTAGGCAAAAAGTTGTCGCCGTTGTTGCCCTGGCCCCTGTGACAGTCGCTCATAATGATGATTTTGGATTGTGCGTTAAAGGGAATGCTGTCTGCCGTGGACAGAATTCGGTTTAACTTTTTGTCAACCGCGGGCATAGCCTACACCTCGTTGTTGTGGCCGCTGTTTTCGTGCGCACTGGGCGCCTTCTGCCGGCTGTTAATTCTTCTCAGCGTTTCCGCGTCTGCCGGTTGGGACTCCGTGCAGGTCTCTGTCGGGGGACAGGGCGGTTTCGGCGGAGGGCAGGGGGGCTTTGGCGGACACGGACAGCACGGACGGCATTGCGGAGGGCAGGGCGGGCACGGGTGCGGACAAGGTGGACAGGGAGGCTTTGGCGGTTCGGGTGGTTTTGGCGGGCGGTGCCCGTGAATGATTTTGATGATCCATTCAAACGCCGAGAAAAATCCCTTTGCATACAGCGAGTGCATCATAATTTCGTAAAGCTCCGGTGCAAATGCCTTTAAATATTCCAGCTTATCCAACGTGTCGGTATATCGCGACGTTACGGTGTTATAAAGCTTGCAGTTGTTTTTGTTCACGCCCTGAACAACGTCTTCCTGAATTCCCTCCTGGGTCACAGGCTGCGGGGAATGGGGCTTGTCAAAATAAATTGTAACCGTTTTAAAATGAATGGAAAACTCCTGGGGGCGGTAGCCAGTCCGCATTAAGCCGTTGACAAACGCCCAGCACATTGCACGGTTGGGAAACTTAATTTTGGCCTCCATGGTTAAGGTATTTGTTTCTGAAAATTCGCCCAGCTTAAATGCGGTGAGCCACCAGTGCAGGCCTTTTCTTTTTAGCAGCACTTTTCCGTTTTTTCGCAGGACAAAGGAAAGATCCATTTGCTCTGCGTCGCTAATGGGTTCATAAAACGTTCCGGTAAATTTTTCGGAGTGTATGTCTTCGCGCATGGTGTTATAAATTCCAATTTCTGCACCTGTGGTAATACCATACTGGCCTTTCCACAGCTCAATTAACCAGCGCTTTCCGCCGTAGGAAAAGGTGATGGGCTCGCAGTCCATTATCATGTTGAAAAACGGCGAACCTTCATCATAAAGCCTGCAATATCCGACCTCCCGCTGCCAGCAGTTTTTCAGAGAATAAAAATAGTCTTCTTTCATGTTATAGGCAAAACCGGCAGGTTCTAAATCGTCATTTAGTTCTTTTAGCTGCTTTGCTTTATCAGCCGTTGGCCGAAAGGCAATGATTCTAACGAGCCAAATCAGCACTAAAATAACCACTACAGCGGCAACCGCTGAAATGGCAATGATAATCGGCAGTGGCATAAAAACTCTCCTTTCTGCCGTCTGAAGTTCAGACGGAGCAAAAGTGATATTGGGCCGCATAACAATACCCCTGAAATCATAGTTTTCAGGGGTATTGCGTGGAACAAAAAACGCTATTCGGTTTCTTCTTCCTCTGCTGTCACAGCGTCTTCACAACCACATCCGCAATTTCCTTCCGCAGCACCCGTTGTGCCGCCGCACTCTACATGGGTTTCACCCATTAAGACGCTGGCGCCGAATACCATGGGGATTTCAATTCTCATAGTCTGGGAAATGGTAAAGTCGCAGCAACCGTTAATTTCGCCTGCCGGAGCGGTTCCCACACTGATTTCGGGTGCTCCGCAGCACTGAATGGAAATGGTGCCAGGATTTGCAAAGGGAACAATTGACACGGGCACGCCTACAGTTGTGTAATGTGTGCTAACCGTTGGACAAGTTCTGATTTCTAATGACTGCATTTCGGTCATAAATATCACTCCTAAAATTTTAGTTACACTATATTGTTATGCCGAATCCCGCCGGAGTGTGCTTATATTTTAGGCGAATTTTGTCGTGACAGAAACGTAATACGGCAGACATGAAACTGTAATAGCAATGTGATATAATGAAACAAAAACAGCATAAAGGAGGATGGAAAATGAGAAAGAAACTGTTTGACGCAGCCATGGCGGTGCTGATGCTTTTTGCGCTGTGCGTGCCCGGCGGATTTGCGGCGAATGCCAAGGCAATCCCCATCCGGTTTCATAAGGCCGGCGGGGGACAGTTTATCTACTGTAACAATCCTGAAGCGGTTACGAAAACAGAGCTTTCCAGCACGGATAACCCCAGTCCAACGTATCTGATGAAGAATGAGGATTTGGGTCCGGACAACTATTCCGTCTTTTTCTGCTTTTATAACTTTGCGGGTTTCGACATTGAGCCTGATGTGGAATTTACGTCGGAAAACGGCGCGGTGATCAAAATTAATTCCATTGGTTACTACACCCCTCAGGGCGTAGAGTTTTGGGACTGTTTGGGCGCATGGCCCGACTATTTGGGCGTAAACATTCGCTCCCTTGCCGGAAACGAACAGCACGTGGCCTTTGCGGGAGCGAAAAATGTGCCGGCAGAGTTTTCATTATACAGCGGGGAAAACGACTGGGCCAGCCGGTATCTTTACAACTATGAAGCTTTAAAGCCCGAGGCGACCTTTAACATGCTCATTGACTTCACAATTGTATCCGGCAGAGCGGATGTGAATTTTGCGGCGCTGAAGCACACAAAAACTCTGGGCGACCGCAGCAGCCACGATCCAAACGCCGCGCCGGGGAAATATGTGCGCGACAACACGGTGAAGGGCATTGACAAAGAAACGCTGCCAATTGTGGAGACTGACATTCAGATAAGCATTGACAAAGACACGCCGAACGGTGAACCTGTGCCGGCAGAGGTTTTTAACCAATACCATCCCGAGGGCAACGTGACGCCATTTTGGACGACCAACATCAATCCCAGCCGGGATGAATATATGGTGAGCAAAAACACCGCCGCGGGTTCGGACATGCTTTCGCTGACCTATGAAGACGACAGCAAGCTTGCCTACTACGGCAGAAGCGTGCCGCAATCCCAGCGGGACAACGTTTGGCAAATGGATCTTTACCACTTTGATACGGCGGGCTACGACCCGTCGCTCCCCTGGACGGCTGACGAGCATGTGCCCAATGCGTTTACCTCGGAAACGCTGGATAAAAACAATCCGCCCAATCCAAACTTTCAGTTTAACCTGGGCAATTTCGGCGTGACCAACCGCTACCGCCTTGCCATTGAAAACCGGGACAGCATTCCCCGCACGTTGAATTACTATATTAAAAGCTCCTGCACCAGCAACATTGTAATCGCGCGGGACAAAGACGGAACCATGTTAAACCCCTTTACCTTAGAACCGGAAAATCCCTTTGCCATCAGCAAGGAAATTACGTGGGGAGAACAGACAGATGCCTGCATGTTCAGTGCAGAAGTTGGGCCGGGGGAAACGAAGGAATATGTTTTAGACGTAATTTTGCCTACAAATAACTTTGGCGGACAGGCAAACTCAATCCGAATTGACACGGTAAAGCATTTACAGCCCAGGGAATATTCCCCCTTTCCATCCTACATGCAGACACAAACGAACAAGGACGTGTTTTTCACCGGCGCGGAAACGATGAAGTGGGAAAACGGTGCGCTTTTACGCTTCGATGAAGATGCAGCCGTATGGAACGAAGTAATTTTACCCGAAACAACCCGGACGCTGTTTGAAGCGGAAAGCAATCATATCAGTCTTGTGAAAACAGGCGCTGGCTATGCCGCCAGATTTTGCGGATGGGACGATTTTGGAAATTCTATTATGAATAAAAATCGGAAAAATACGGTTTATTTTTTAGACGGTTCCATGAACGTAACGGGACAAAAAACGTTTCCGGACTATATTTTCGGATTTTTAAGCGACGGAAAAACGCTTTATGTGCAATCAGACAAGGCGTACCGCACAGATAACCTTGAAACGTTTGAACCGGTGGAGGAAACTCCTGTTTGGAATGGAAAATATTTATTGGTTAAAAAGGGCAGTACGTTTTATGAGCGCAAGGAGGAAAAAGACATTCCAATTGTGTTCGAAGGGGAAACGCCAAAAGAAATTTTCAGCACAGACGGCGTGTTCTACTATAAAAAGTCCTGGCAGACATCCCTTACCGATAAGAACACGGAAAACATTTTGTCTGTGTCCCCAGACGGGGTAAACTGGACGGATATTGCTCTGCCAAGCAATTTTTTAGAACTTTTAAAGGTAAGCAGAGTGGGGGACAGGCTTTTTGTCAGCACAAAATTTGAGCAGTTTTCC
Source organism: Congzhengia sp. (assembly GCF_037235575.1). Lineage (NCBI taxonomy): Bacteria > Bacillati > Bacillota > Clostridia > Eubacteriales > Oscillospiraceae > Congzhengia > Congzhengia sp. The sequence goes on from NZ_JAXUNN010000039.1 coordinate 48,998, forward strand.
TTTGATGTACCCACCCAGGCGGGGCTGGTACGCGTTCAGTTAAACGGCGAGCTTCTGTCGTTTCTCACGCAATCGAAAATTTCACAAGACCGCACCATGGTGCCAATTCGTCTGTTTTTTGAAAAGCTTGGAGCAAGTGTTGGCTGGAACGGGGCCACAGGTACCGTGTCAGCAGAGAAGGGCGGCCGCAGCATTGAATTAAACATTGGAAGCAAAACCGCCTTTGCAGACGGTGTGGCAGTGGAGATGGACGTGGCGCCCTATATTGAAAACGACAAAACAATGGTTCCCATGCGGTTCATCTCCGAACAGCTTGGCTGCACGGTGGACTGGGACGAAAACACAAAAACAGCCGCGGTTGACGCAATATTTTAAAAAGAGCGCCTGCTTTTTAAGCAGACGCTCATATTTTAGTTTGTGTAGTTATCGAAATATCCCTGAACCAAAACCACCGGAGTCCCCTTGTCGCCGGAGCCGCTGGTTAAATCGCACAAAGAGCCAATCAAGTCGGTAAGCTGTCTGGGTGTTGTGCCCTGTGAGGCCATGCTGCCCACCAGGTTTGCATCTTTTTCCTGAATGCTTTTAGAAATTGCCGCTTTTAACTCGTCGCCGCTTAAATCTTTAAACTCGTTGTCCGCCAAATATTTTAATTTCAGCTCATTGGGCGTGCCAATTAACCCGTCGGTAAATGCCGGGGAAACGCAAGGGTCTGCCAGTTCCCAGATGTGCCCCTGGGGGTCTTTAAACGCGCCGTCGCCATACACCATTACCTCAACGTGAACGCCTGCGGCCTCACAAATCAACCGTTGCGTTTCCAACACAAAGTCCCTGCAGTCGTTGGGGAACAGTTTAATGGTGTCCTCTGTGGATTTGTTCGAGCCAAGCAGGCCAAACCGTTCGTTAAAGCCGCTGCCGTCTACCGAAGCGTTTAAAATATCGTCTAAGCCGCAAACCGTTTTCGCACCGCTTTTCAGCAAAATCCGTTTTGTGCGTTGTCTTGAATGAATGTCGCAGGCAAGAACACAATCGGCGTAGTCTAAAATGGCCTGAGGCTGATTTGCAAAAATAATTTCGCACTCCGCGCCGGCTTGCCGAATAATCCGGCCGTAATAGTCTACATAGTCCACACCGGTGAACTCGTGCTTGTTGTCGCCAAACAGCCTGCGGTAGTCTGCAAGGCTTAAAACATCGCTGTAAGGGTTTACGCCCGCTTCGTCTATTTTGTCAAGGGAAATTAAGCGGTTGCCTACCTCGTCGCTGGGGTAGCTGAGCTGAAGCACAATTTTTTTTGCGCCCATTGCAATTCCCCGCAAGCAAATGGCAAACCGGTTTCTTGAAAGAATGGGGAAAATAACACCAATGGTACCGCCGCCAAGCTTTGTTTTAACGTCCTTTGCAATGGCGTTTACCGTTGCATAATTTCCCTGGCTTCTTGCCACAATAGACTCTGTAACGCCGATTACATCTTTTTCACGAAGGGAAAACCCTTCGCTTTTAGAAGCTTCTAAAACACTGTCGCAGACGATTTGTGCAAGATTGTCCCCCTGGCGGATGATGGGGCACCGAATGCCTCTTGAAACTGTTCCTGTTTTTCTCTCCATATCTTTTTCAACCCTTCCGTTTTTTATTGCGTAAAATCAAACCAAAAAATATTATACCAGAAATTGGCCGCGATTTCAAGAAAAAAGAAACTGCACAGCAAAAAAACGGCACAGATCCGATCTTTAAAAAAGCTTTTCATGCTGGATAGACCGTTTTCATAGGTACCTTTTTAAAACACAAACTGAACAAGCAGCATATAGCAAAGGGTGCCCGCTGCAATGGACAAGAGCATTTGCCGTTTCCATAAATGGACAAAAACGGTTGTCAAAATGGCAATCAACTCCGGCAGGGCATGGCTGGCAGTAAAAATGGAAACATCTTTTAAGCAATAGACGACCAGCAGGCCAAACACCGCGCCGGGCAGCACCTTTCCCAAATATATAATGTACTTTGGCGTTTCCTTTCCGGCTGGAAAAAGGAGAAATGGCAAAAAACGAGTGGCTACGGTGGCCAGCACCACCATAGAGATGGTAATTATTTGCTGCTCAAGCGTCATTAAATGCTACCCCCTTCCAGCGGCTGCCGGATAACCGTCAGCACAGCCAAAATGGCAAGCAGAGAAACAACCATAAAATTATTACTTCCAAAAATAATCAGGCACAACAGGGAAATCCCAAGTCCCAGCAAAGATGCGGTGTGGTTTTTTTCTTTTGCCCATTGTTCTAAAAAAATCACCACGAACATAGCGGTCATCACAAATTCCAACCCCTCGGTATTAAATCGGAGAAAAGAGCCAAAAATACCGCCCAAGGTGGCCCCTGCAAACCAATAGAAATGGTTTAAAAGCGTTACAAAAAACATGAACCAGCCGCGGTCAATGCCGGCTGGAATGTTTGCAGTGTAATTGATGGAAAAGCTTTCGTCGCACATGCCGAAAATTAGATACGGCTTTTTCCAACCCGTTCCCTTAAACTTGTCCAGCATGGAAATGCCGTAAAACAGGTGCCGGGCATTAATTAAAAACGTCACGAAAAAAGCCTGCATGGGGTTAAACGTGCCCATGAGCATATTTACGGCCACAAACTCAACGGAGCCTGCAAAAATAATCAGACTCATCACCATAGGATATGCAAAATGAAAGCCTGACACATTCATATAAATGCCATAGGTCATTCCCAAAAACAGAAACCCCGCCAAAATTGGTAGGGTGTGGGGAAAAGCGGCCCGGAACGCATTGCGGGCCGCTTTTATTTTCAATTTTGTTCTGTTCATATTCGTTTGAATTTTTACCTCGTTTCAATGGATATTATACGTTTGGGTTTAATCATCTATTCCCACTCAATCGTTGCCGGGGGTTTGCTGGTAATGTCGTAAACAATGCGGTTAATGCTTTTTACTTCATTTATAATCCTACTGGAAACCTTTTCTAAAACATCATAAGGAATTCTTGCCCAGTCAGCTGTCATAAAGTCTTGGGTGGTTACGCCGCGGAGAGCTAGGGTGTAGTCATACGTTCTGCCGTCGCCCATAACGCCCACGCTGCGCATGTTGGTGAGCACGGCAAAATATTGGTGAATATCCCGGTCTAAGCCAGCTTTTGCGATTTCTTCGCGGAAAATTAAGTCAGCATCCTGTAAAATGGATACCTTTTCTTTCGTAATATCGCCGATAATGCGCACTGCAAGGCCCGGCCCCGGGAAAGGCTGACGCCACACAAGATGATCGGGTATGCCAAGTTCTAAGCCTAGCTTTCGCACCTCGTCTTTAAACAGGCTTCTTAAGGGTTCAATAATTTCTTTAAAATCCACCACGTCAGGCAGTGCACCAACGTTGTGGTGGCTTTTAATCACCGCCGCGTCGCCTGCACCGCTTTCCACCACGTCGGGGTAGATGGTGCCCTGAACCAAAAAGTCCACAGAACCGATTTTTTTAGCCTCATCTTCAAATACACGAATGAATTCCTCTCCGATAATTTTTCTCTTCATTTCCGGCTCTGTAACGCCGGCAAGCTTATTCAAAAATCTGTCCTGGGCGTTCACGCGAATTAAATTAATGTCATACTGGCGGCGGAAAATTTCTTCCACCTCGTCGCCTTCGTTTTTGCGTAGCAGGCCGTGGTCGACAAAAATGCAGGTAAGCTGTTTGCCTACCGCCTTGTGAATTAAAACTGCGGCAACAGAGGAGTCCACGCCGCCGGACAGGGCGCACAGCACTTTTTTACTGCCGATTTTTTCTCTTAAGGAGGCAATTGCCTCTTTTGCGTAGCCCGACATAGTCCAGTCGCCTGACAGATGGCAAACCTCCATTAAAAAGTTTTTGAACATTTTTGTGCCCCGAGGAGTGTGCAGCACTTCAGGATGGAACTGAACGCCGTAGAGCTTTCTATCCCGGTTTTCCATTGCCGCGACAGGGCAGCCGTTGGTTTTTGCACAGACCGAAAAGCCTTCAGGAATTTTTTCGATATAGTCCGTATGGCTCATCCAGCATAAGGTGTTTTTCTCGATGCCAGTAAAGAGGGGGCTGTTTAAAAGTGTTAAATCTGTTTTGCCATATTCCCGCGTTTCCGCGTGGGAAACCGTCCCGCCCAAAAGATGCGCCATGAGCTGGCAGCCGTAGCAAATACCCAGAACCGGAACGCCTAAGGAAAACAGCTCCTTTGAATAGGTGGGGGATGTTTCGTCGTAAACGCTGTTGGGCCCGCCTGTTAAAATAATGCCCTTCGGTTTTTTTGCGGCAAGCTCGCTGAGATTTGTTTTATACGGCAAAATTTCACAGTAAACGCCGCATTCCCTCACCCGGCGGGCGATAAGCTGGTTATACTGTCCTCCGAAGTCTAATACGATTACCAATTCATGTTCCAATGAAAAAACCTCCGATAAAATGGGATTTAAAAATTTTTTTACAAAAAAATTATACTACATTTTGCAAACACCGTCAAGAAAAAGTGCGGACAAGCCGTATAAAAGAAAAACGGGGCGTACATAATATTTACAAGAATACCATTTTAAAAGGAAGAAACAAAATTATGACGCAGTTTTCCTATACCATTCAAGACGAAACGGGAATTCATGCCCGGCCTGCCGGGGCGCTGGTAAAGCTGGCGCGGAAGATGCCCTGCGCGGTTGTGATGAAAAAAGACGGCAAAACCGCCGACTTAAAAAAAATATTCACGCTGATGGCGCTTGCCGTTAAGTGCGGCGACACGGTTACGGTTGAGGTATCCGGCGAGGGCGAGAAAGCCGCGGCGGATAAACTGTCTGCTTATTTTCGTGAAAACCTTTAATAAAAACAGGAGGAAAAACAATGTTTGGCGCTTTAAAAAAGAATAAAGAAATTCCGGTTTATGCCCCGATGAACGGCGTGGCTACGGCACTGTCCGACGTGCCTGACGAGGCGTTTGCCGAAAAAATGCTGGGCGACGGCGCGGCTGTTTTGCCTGACGGCGGCGAGGTATTAAGCCCTGTTGACGGGGTGGTGGCAGACGTAACTGACACAAAGCACGCTTTTTGCATTACAACCGACGATGGCACAGACCTATTGCTGCACATTGGCGTGAACACAGTGAATTTAAAGGGCGAGGGTTTTTCTGTTTTTGTGTCTGACGGCGACCATGTAAAGGCCGGGGACAAAATTGCCCAGGTGGACTTAGAGCTGTTAAAGAAACACGGCCTTCCCCTTGAAACGCCGGTGCTGCTGACAGAACCGGAAAAGACGGAAGTTGTGAAAACCAATTCAGGAACCATGCACGCGGGAAAAGATGTGCTGTTTACCTATAAGAAAATATAAGGAGAGATTTATTATGAGCAAATCTGGTAACGGGGGCGCTTTCGGCGTATTGCAGAGAGTCGGGCGCTCATTCATGTTCCCAATTGCGCTTCTGCCTGTGGCGGGACTGTTATTGGGCATTGGTTCGTCGTTTTCCAACCCAACGACGATTGAGCTTTACAATTTAGGATGGCTTTTGGGCGAGGGAACGGTTTTAAACATCATTCTCTCCATTATGGCGGCAACGGGTAATGTTATCTTTGGCAACCTGCCGCTGATTTTTGCCATGGGCGTAGCCTTAGGAATGGCAAAGCAGGAAAAGGAAATTGCAACCCTTTCTGCAGCAGTGGCGTTTTTGGTTATGCACATGACCATTGCCACGCTGTTAACCCTAACCGGACGGATTGATACGCTTCAGGAGGGCGCGACGGGCAGCGTTTTGGGGCTTGAGTCTTTAGAAATGGGCGTGTTCGGCGGTATTATTGTTGGTTTGGGCGTAGCCTGGCTGCACAACAGGTTTTATAAAATTGAGCTGCCAAACGCCATTTCGTTTTTTGGAGGTACAAGGTTTATCCCCATTATTTCCACCATTGTTTACATTTTAGTCGGCGTGGTAATGTTCTTCCTCTGGCCGGTCATCCAGAAATGGATTTACGCACTAGGAGACTTGGTAACAAAAAGCGGATATGCCGGAACGTGGATTTACGGTATCATTGAGCGTGCCTTAATTCCGTTCGGCCTGCATCACGTGTTCTATCTGCCGTTCTGGCAGACGGGACTCGGCGGCACCATGATGATTGACGGGGCGAACATTGCCGGTGCGCAGAACATCTTTTTTGCGCAGCTTGCGTCGCCCAACACCACGCGGTTCAGCGTGGACGCCTGCCGGTTTATGACCGGTAAGTTCCCATTTATGATGTTCGGTCTTCCCGGCGCCGCGCTGGCAATGTACCAGTGCGCACGGAAAGACAAACGGAAAGCGGCGGGCGGCCTTTTGTTCGGCGCGGCGCTGACCTCGTTTTTGACAGGTATTACCGAACCGCTTGAGTTCACATTTCTGTTTGTAGCGCCGCTGCTGTATGTGGTGCACTGTATTTTGGCCGGGCTTTCGTTCATGCTGATGCATGTGTTTAACGTGGCGGTGGGCATGACCTTCTCCGGCGGATTTATCGACCTTTTGCTGTTTGGTATTCTGCCCGGCAACGCGAAAACCAACTGGATTTATATTGTGATTGTGGGGATTGTGTATTTCATTATCTACTACTTCCTGTTTGGATTCATGATTCGCAAGTTTAATTACAAAACGCCGGGCCGCGAGGAGCTTGACGAGGAAACCAAGCTCTATACCAGAAAAGATTATAACGCCAAAAAGGAAAAGGGAGGCAAAGCGGAGGAGAAAGAAGAGAAAAGCGTTCGCGCAGCAAATATTTTAGAGGGTCTGGGCGGCAAGAACAACCTTTCAGACATTGACTGCTGCGCCACCAGGCTGAGAATTACGGTGAAAGAGCCAGACAAGGTAAATGACGCTGCGCTGCGCGCCACAGGCGCCTCGGGCATTATTAAAAAGGGCAACGGAATTCAGGTAATTTACGGCCCCAGGGTCACGGTTATAAAAAGTGAATTAGAAGACTATTTAGGCCACATCGAAGAAGTGGATGAAGAATAAAAGAGCGATATGCGCGGGCGAAAAAGCCCGCGCTTTTTTTATTGAAAAAAAGGAACGGTTGTGATATACTTGTTTCGTAAAAAACAGAAAGGAAGTGCGCCATGCTGTTTCAAGACGAGCGGTTCGGCCTTTTTGTCCACTGGGGAATTTATTCTGTGGGCGGCTGGCACGAGCAGGAGCAGTGGAGAAGGGGAATTTCAAAGCAGGAGTATATAAAATATAAAGACCAATTTAACCCCGAGGGCTATAGCCCCGACCGGTGGCTGTCTTTGGCAAAGGAGGCGGGGATGCAGTATGTTGTGTTCACTGCAAAGCACCACGACGGGTTTTGTATGTGGGACACAAAATTTTCGGATTATAACGTAATGCATACCCCCTATGGGAAAGATATCTTAGCCGAGGTAGCAAAAAGCTGTAAAAAATATGGGTTAAAACTTGGAATTTATTATTCCGTGCCCGACTGGAACTGCCCATATTCGGTCAACTACGGCGGCGACCACCAGCTGGCAGAGCCGAATGCGGGTGACACGCCGGACGAGGAAGCCTATAAAGATTACATAAAAGACCAGATGACGGAGCTGTTAGGCGGCAGATACGGGGAGATTTCCGCACTGTTTTGGGACATTCCGCCGGTTCATCAAGACGAGTCGGTGAACGAGTATGTAAGAAAGCTTATGCCCGGCATTTTGATTAACGACCGTGGGTATTCAGCCGGGGACTACAGCACGCCGGAGCGGGAAGTGCCGAAGAACAAATCCTTTTCAGGGCTTACCGAGGCCTGCCAGTCCGTAGGCAGGGAGAGCTGGGGCTTTCGCAGAAATGAGGACTATTTGTCCCACCTGTTTTTAGAAAGCGCCATTGACGCGGTAATGTGCAAAGGGGGAAACTATTTGTTAAACGTTGGCCCCGATGCACGGGGTTATTTGCCAAAACAAACGGAAGAAACCCTCAAACAGGTGGGAAGCTGGTTTCACCGTGTTTCGGAAAGCTATTTCGGAGCGAAGCTGGTTGACGTTGGGATTAACCAGGCGATTAACGATGTTACAGTGACGAAAAAAGATAACTTTTTGTATATTCATCTGCCTGCGCCGGCCGAGTCGGATGGGCTTGCGCTAAAGCCCATCAGCGTTCTTCCCAAAAGTGCGGTGGTGCTGAACAATGGGCAGGAATTAAACTGTGAGCTTGCCTACATGCCCTTTTATTTTTTTGCCGGCGGAGCAGAGGCGGAATATCTTCATGTAATGGAAATTCCGGTGAACAAGCTGGCAGGAGAAGTGATTGTACTCAGGTTAGAGTTTGAGAATTTGGACGAAATGCTGGGGAAACTTGAACAAACGGACACAAATATTATTTTATAATGCAGAAAGGGGTTAAGACATGAAACAATATGCAATCGGCATGTCCACCTGCGGAGAATTGATTTGCCCGGAGGACTTTTTAAAATACGCCAAAGCAGGCGTTTGCAAAATGGAACTGTCGTTTCCCTGCAATGCGTATAGCGGCATTGACTGGGCGGCCTTAAAACGCGGGGCAGACAGCACGGGGGTCGAACTGTTTTCCGTTCATCTGCCGTTTTCTATGGAATCAAATCCTGCCCAGTTAGACGAATCAGTGCGGCAGGCGGCAGTGAAAAATTTTAAAAATGTTATGGCAAAATCGTCTGTTACGGGGGCGGGTGTTTATGTAATTCACGCAAGCTCCGAGCCAATTTTAGATGCGGACAGGCCTGCTGCCATGAAAAACGCTAAAAAGAGCCTGGCGGAGCTGGCAGGCTTTGCCCAGCAAATGGGGGTGCGTATTGCGGTGGAAGATTTGCCCAGAACCTGTTTGGGAAAAAACTCGGACGAAATTTTTGAGCTGATTTCCGCCCACGAGAATTTATATGTGTGCTTCGACACCAACCATTTGCTTGGGGAGGATATTTCGGCGTTTATCGAGCGCGTTGGCGGAAAAATCATTACAACTCATGTTTCCGACTATGATTTTATCGACGAGCGGCATTGGCTTCCGGGGCGGGGCAGCATCAACTGGCCGGAATTGATGGACGCATTGGACAACGCGGGCTACAACGGTCCGCTGATGTATGAGCTGAAAATGGGCAGGCTCACTCCTGAGGATTTTGTGCAGAACGCACAGGAGCTGATGGAGCGCAGACCGCTGACAAAACGATAATAGCGGGAGGATAAAATGGAATTTCATGTGAAACAATTACTGCAGCAGGGAGGGTATTCCTGTGTGATTTTGTCGGAAGACGGAACGGTGTTTCAAAGCAAAAAAAGCGGGATTGCACCCCTGATGGATTTTATCATAAAAAGCCAAGACAAGGCCCGGGAGGCAGCGGACAAGGTTGTGGGCAAATCTGCGGCGCTGCTGTTTTTAAAGATGGGCGCCAGGCGCGTTTACGGCCAGGTGATGAGCGAGCACGCAAAAAAGGTGTTCGACGCACACGGCGTAAACTACTCCTACGGCCAACTGGTGCCCTACATTGTAAACCGGCGGGGCGACGGCATGTGCCCCATGGAGGAAACCGTGCTTGAAACAGACGACGCGGAAACCGCCTATTGCCTGCTTTGCGAAAAGCTGAAAGAAATGAGAAATAAGGAGGGAACTCAGGCATGAAACAAAGTGAATGGAACGGATTTAAACGATTCGACTTTGACTTTGAGGGCAGAGAAACAACTGTTGTTTTTGCAGAAGAGGAAAACAGAACGGACAAATGGCTGTTAAAAGCCGAATATTTCGACGCGTTTCCCGAAACGGAACTTGCGCTCATGCGTCAGGGCTACAATTTGGTATATTTAAAAAATACCACACGGTGGGGGCACAGTGACGACTATGAAAAAAAGTTTGCGCTATCAAAATTTTTAACACGCGAGTTTGGTTTTTGCGCTTCCTGTGCAGCGGTGGGCATGAGCTGCGGCGGGCTGCATTCGGTATATCTTGCTGCCGCACACCCCGAAATGGTTTCGGTGATGTATTTAGACGCGCCAGTGATGAATTTGCTCAGTTGCCCGGCCTATATGGGGCTGTCGCCGTCGTCAAAGGAGGCGGGTGAGAGCTTTTGGAACGAATTTTACGCGGCAAAAGGCATTTCCCGCTCGGAGCTGATTTGCCGCCGGGACCACCCAATCGACATGGCCCACATTTTGCTTCAGCATAAAATCCCGATTATTTTGGTTTCAGGTGACAGCGACAAAACTGTGCCATACTGCGAAAACGGCGCGCTTTTAGAAAAATATTATAAAGAAAACGGCGGGGAAATTGAAGTTTACATGAAAAAGGGAGGCGACCACCATCCCCACGGTCTGCCGGACATTTCGACGGTTGTGGATTTTATCCGTCGACACTATTGATTGTGTTTTTCTTGACAAATTCTATTAAAATATGTATAATATTCCATAGAATAGAAATCATAAAATTATGATGTGCAATAGGAGGAAACAAAATGTTAGTTAGCGCAAAGGAAATGCTTTTAAAGGCAAAAAAAGAAAAATATGCAGTGGGCCAGTTTAACATTAATAATTTAGAGTGGACGAAGGCAGTTTTATTAACGGCGCAGGAATGTAATTCGCCGGTTATCTTAGGCGTGTCGGAAGGCGCGGGAAAATATATGTGCGGCTACAAAACCGTTGTAGGAATGGTAAAGGGCATGATTGAAGAACTGGGGATTACCGTTCCCGTTGCGCTCCATTTAGACCATGGAAGCTTTGAGCACGCATTAAAGGTCATTGAAGCGGGCTTTTCGTCTGTTATGTTCGACGGTTCCCACTATTCCATTGAAGAAAACATTGAAAAGACCAAAGAGGTCATCCGCCTGGCGCACGAAAAAGGTCTTTCTGTGGAAGCTGAGGTTGGCTCCATCGGCGGCGAGGAAGACGGCGTTGTCGGCGGCGGCGAGGTTGCAGACGTTGCCGAGTGCAAAATGATTGCCGATTTGGGCGTTGATATGCTGGCTGCCGGCATTGGCAACATCCACGGGAAATATCCTGAAAACTGGACGGGACTCCGGTTCGACGTGCTGGAAAAAATCAGCGAGGAAACTTCTCCCATGCCGTTAGTTCTGCACGGCGGCACAGGTATTCCGGCGGACATGATTCAAAAAGCAATTTCGCTGGGAGTTTCTAAAATCAACGTGAACACAGAATGTCAGTTAAGCTTTGCAGAAGCCACCAGAAAATATGTGGAAGCCGGCAAGGATTTAGAGGGCAAGGGATTTGACCCAAGAAAGCTGTTGGCCCCCGGAACAGAAGCAATTAAAGCCACAGTGAAAGAAAAAATGGAACTGTTCGGCTCTGTAAACAAGGCATAATTAAAAAACTATAAGCGGCGCTTTTTTAGCGCCGCTTATTTTTATGTCATTTTACGGTATGGCTTCCAGTCAAAATTATCCACAACCGCTTTCACGCTTTTTAAAACAGGCTGTTCTTTGGTGGAAAGCCCGTCGTGGGCCTGCACGCATAAATACATCACACAGCCCAGCATAGGGCCAATCATGCGGTGCATTTTGCAGAATCTTCCGCCAGACAGAAATAAAAACGGAATGCCTAATTCTTTTTTTAAAGCGGCGGTAGCGACCAAATTTTCCAGCATTTCTTCTTCTGTATTGGACGCTGTTACAATTTTTGAAATATCCGCACCGCGCCTTTCGTGTTCTTTTGCGATTTCAAGCACCTGTTCTGCTTTTCGGAATTCAAGCACATGGGAAGACATTAACACCTCGCCTTGCCTTTGATGAATGGCGTCAATCAGTTTTTTCTGCTTTTCAATTGCGCTTTTATTTTTTGTAAGCTCAAAAGGCGCGGGGTCATAAAAATCGCCCATCACGTCTACCAGCGACGCGCCGGCGTCGAGTGCTGTTATAAGCTCTGCTGCCCGTGCATCATCCGTTACGTTTTTGCTGTGGCTGTGGCGGTAGTTGGTGATGTAAACCGGTTTGTCCTCCATATAGGAAAACACGGTTTGATAGGTTTCAGCGTTTCGAAACTCCGGCTTTAGCTTTTCAATTTGAAAACCAAAAGCGTCGGCCCCGTCAAACACGGCGTTTCGAATTTGCGCAATGGCGCATTCCGGCGTTTCTACTTGAAGCATGCAGGTCAGCAGAGGTCTGCTATGGCCTAAAAATGATGGTTTCATGTTTTTTATCTCCTTTCCATGGCATATCTTCCGCCGTCAATAAAATGATTTGTGCCTGTTATGAACGCCGCCTTGTCGGAGGCAAGGTATAAAATAAAGTCTACCACCTCCTGGGGCTGCGCCGCCCGGCCCTGAAGTGTTTTCATAGATGCCATGCCCGGGCGGGTGAGCACCGGGCCGGGAGACACGCAAACAACCCGCACATTATATTGCGCTCCATACCGTGCCAGCGACTTTGTAAGCCCGTTCATCACGCCGCTTTTGGCGGTGGAATAGGCCACGTTGGCCGAGCATCCCTCCTCTCCCGTGATGGAGCCAATGTTTATGATAACACCCTGCTTTTGCTTTGCCATTTGTTTCATTGCAGCGTGGTCAAAATAGAATTGGCCTTTTAAATTCACGTCGATGCCCCAGTCATAAACAGAAATGGGCATATCTTTAAACTCCTCGTGGTGGTTTAACACCCTTGTTTCCGCGCCGCCGGCGCAGTTGATTAAAATGTCGACAGCGCCAAAGACGCTCACCGCGGTTTCACAGGCGGCCGTTACCTGCGCGTAGTCCCGCACATCGCACACGGCAAATGCCGCCTTGCCGCCGAAAGCCGTAATTTCAGCGGTTTTTTCTTTCAGCGCCTGCTCGTTTATGTCTGCCAACACCACGTTAGCCCCTTGGCGGGCAAAGCACTGTCCGCACAGCAGACCCATGCCGGAAGCACCGCCGGAAATCAGCACAGTCTTGTTTTGAAATTGCATGTTACACGCCTCCTTTTTCTTCATTATATGAAATTGACAAACAGAAAAAAAGATAGTATAATATCAGAAAACAACATAATTCTACTGAGGAGGGCTATTTATGGATATGCACAATATTCCCGTTCCCCTTTATTTTAAAGCGGAGAAATACCACCGCCAAAGCAAACTGGAAATTGACGATTTTTCAAAGCTTCCGCGGCCGTTTTACACCATTTGCCGTATTCATGACGGAACGCTTTTTATGGACGGAAAAACCGGAACGCTGAGGCTGAAGAGCGGAGACATGTTTCTCCTGCCAATGGGAGAAACCTATGTGGCCCAGTGGCGCGGCAACCCAGGCGCGGTGTTTTCCAGCATCCATTTTACTTTTGCGCCTCAAAATGACCCGCTCAGGTTTCGTACCTATCCGCTGCAGCAGATTGAATGTGTGGACACGGGTAAGGAAAATATTGAAGACCTTTTCAGCGGGATTATTCAACACTGCGCAAAAAATGGGTTTGAAGTTTTTGACGCGGTTGCGAAGTTTTACGCCCTGTGCCACGCTGTGTTTACCGCTGCAGATTTTGAAATGGCGCGCCCCATTGACGAATCCGTAAGAGCGGCGGTAACCTATATTGAGCAAAATTTTAACCGCCCCATTACCGTGGGCATGCTGGCAAAACTCTGTAACTTCAGCGAATCCCGGTTTTATTATCTGTTTAAACATAATATGGGAATGCCTCCTATGGAATATAAAAATAAAATTGCGGTGCGCCGTTCCATGCAGTATCTTATTGAAAATCCTGCGGTCACCATTGAGGAGGTCAGCGCCAAGTGCGGCTTTTGCAACTCCTCCTATTTTAGAAAGGTGTTTTTTCATGTCACAGGCACAACGCCGTCTGCCTGCCGGCGTTTAAGTTGGGATTAAGCACATTTTCTTGCCGAAAAAGGTTGTACTTTATCAGATTATATGGTAAAATATATAGGACAAAAATTTTTGTTTGAGGTTACATATGGTATTTTCCAGTATTTTCTTTATATTTTATTTTCTGCCTGCCATTTTGGCGGTATATTTTTTGGCGCCCAAACGTCACAGAAATCTTGTGCTGTTTTTGGGCAGCCTGATTTTTTATGCCTGGGGCGAGCCGGTGTATGTGGCGCTCATGCTGTTTTCCACCGCGTTTAATTATTTTGCAGGCAGAAAAATAGGACGAACGGAACAGCAGGCACAAAAAAAGCGGGTGTTAACCATTTCTGTTGTGGTGAACCTGGCAATTTTGGTGTTTTTTAAATATACCAACTTCTTTTTGGGACTTATAAATGCCGCGCTGCCCTGGGATATTCCCTACCTAAATCTTGCACTTCCCATTGGGATTTCGTTCTACACGTTCCAAACCATGTCATATGTAATCGACGTGTACCGCGGCAAGGTTGCGGCGCAGAAGAATTTTATCAATTTCGGCACCTATGTTACCCTGTTTCCCCAGCTCATTGCCGGGCCGATTGTGCGCTACAGCACAATTGAAAAGCAGCTCACCAGCAGGCGCGAAACCATAGAAGGGTTTTCGTCGGGACTTATGTGCTTTGCCGCGGGGCTTGCCAAAAAGGTGCTGATTGCCAACAACATTGGTCTTTTGTGGGACTCTGTTCATGCAACGGCATTGCCTGAGCTTTCGGCGCTTTCGGCGTGGCTGGGCATCATCGCCTTTGCGTTTCAGATCTATTTTGACTTTTCCGGTTATTCCGACATGGCAATTGGTTTAGGCCGCATGTTCGGGTTTGAGTTTGAGCAGAATTTTAACTATCCCTACATTTCAAAATCTATTACAGATTTCTGGCGCAGATGGCACATCTCCTTAAGCACGTGGTTTAAAGAATATGTCTATATTCCGCTGGGCGGAAACCGGGCAGGCAGAGGCCGTGCGCACTTAAACATTTTAATTGTTTGGGTGTTAACAGGCTTCTGGCACGGTGCAAGCTTTAATTTTTTGGCATGGGGGCTTTATTACGCCCTTTTATTAATGCTGGAGAAGGATGTTTTGGCAAAACTGCTGAACAAGCTCCCTAAGGTGGTGGGAACGGTTTACACACTCTTTTTCGTGCTCATTGGCTGGGTGCTGTTTGCGTCTGACAGCTTAACGGAAAGCATTGGATATTTAAAGGTGATGTTCGGCTTTTCCGGCGCAGGCGCGGTTTCGCCAATGTTCTTTTACGACGTTTTGTCCAACATGGTGCTGCTAGTAATCGCCGCGGCAGCGTCGTTGCCGTTTGGGGCAAAAATTGGCAGGCGCTTTGTTCAAAAAAGCCCGGCAGCCGCCGTAATTCCCGTTGCTGTTGCGCTGATTTTGTGTACGGCTTACTTGGTGGACGCAGGCTATAACCCGTTTTTATATTTCAGATTTTAAAGCAGGGGAGGGAGAAATTTGAATAAGCATGAACGAAGAAACGCCTGCAGGCGGTTTAACAGTATTTTTGTGTTCAGTTTTTTAGTGCTGGTGCTGTTTAACATTCTCCAGCCCAAAGAGGAATATTCCCAGCTGGAAAACCGTTATTTGCAAAAATTTCCGGAATTAAGCGCAAACAGCGTTTTAAGCGGACAATATATGAAAGACATGGAAGCTTATGTAAGCGACCATTTTGCCTTTCGCAATTTTTTTGTTGTGTTTAAGTCGAAAATGGAATATCTTATGGGAAAAAAAGAGAACAACGGCGTTTATGTATGTAAAAACGGCTATCTGATGGAAAAACCCAAAACGTTGAACGACGGGCTGATTGAACAAAACATCAGTGCGGTGAAAACCCTTTATAACACAGACCGGTATAATGTAACAGTTTCGGTGGTACCCCCGGCCTATGAAATTTTAAAAGACGATCTGCCTAAAAACGTTTACCGCGACACCATTTTAAAGCTGAACGCAAAACTAAACGACGCATTTGCAGGCACGGGTATTGTTTATGCCGACCCCACGGAGCTGTTAAGAAAGCATAAGGATGACTATTTATACTACCGTACAGACCACCATTTAACCTCCAACGGTTCCTATGTGGTGTATCATAATTTGGCTAAGACGCTGGGATTCATACCGCTGAGCGGCGACGATTTTAAAATTTCAGACGTGTCAAGAGAGTTTCTGGGCACAACCTATTCAAAATCCTTAAAAAAGACTACGCCGGACGTTATTTGTGACTACCGTCCCTTGGAAACGCCGCGGTTTAAGGTGAAGTTCCCCTATGAGGGCACAGAGGCGGACTCTATGTATTTTCCTGCCCATCTGAAAGAAAAGGACAAATACTCCTATTTTTTGGACGGAAACCACGCCTTAACCGTAATTGAAAGTCCCAACAAAAACGGGAAAAACCTGGTGGTGCTGAAAGATTCTTATGCCCACAGCATCGTTCCGTTTTTAGCAAACCATTTTGAAACAATTCACATGATTGACCTTCGCTATTATAACGATGATATTATTAAATACATGGGCGATAACGACGTGAAAGACGTTTTGTTTTTATATAGTGCGTCTTCTTTCATGTCGGACGAAACCATTCAGAAAACGGCGGCCTATGCGGAAAATTCCGCTTATTTAAACCAGGGCGTTGGTATGGTGTTCCGCACGAAGCCGGTTGGTGACGGATATTTTAAAAACACCGCATTTATCGGCGATTCGTTGACCGACGGGTTGAAAGATTATGCCAATCTGCCTGACGCGGAGTTTCTCTGCGGCACGTCTATGACCATTGACGCTTTAAACACCCGACAGGCACCCGGCGGCGGCACCATAATGGACCGGATTCAGCAGGGCGGATTCGAAAAGGTTTATATTATGCTGGGCGCAAATGAATATGTGGTGGAATCTAACAAGGAAAAGTTTATTAAAAAGTATGGCGCGCTGATTGATACGGTGAAAACGCATAACCCTGGCGCGATTGTTTATATTCAGTCCATTCTGCCCGTATCTGAGCAGGAGCAGGAGAGCGGTTATTTAAAAAACGACGAAATTAAACGGTATAATCAGGCGCTGCTTGCGCTGGCAGAGGAAAAAGAGGTTTATTACATTGATGTAACCCGGGCGGTTACCGACGATAAGGGGAACTTAATTTCCGGCAGCAACACCGATGGGACGCACTTAAACAAAGAATATTATTTAAAATGGCTGGACTATTTAAAAACCCACACGGTGGGAGCTTCGGCAGAAGACGGAGCAGGCGGTGAAAGCGAAGAAGAATTGAAAACCGACATAGATATTAAAGGCCTTGCTCAAATGGTTTTGCAGAACGTGGCGTTTCACGACTCGTTGGGAGAAATCAGCAGGCGCGTGCTGTATGCATCATACGGGCTGGATGAATCTATGCTGGCAAACGCCGCAGGCTACCGCGGAGGCGGAGCCACGGCAGAGGAAATCGCCGTTTTTGAGGTGAAAGATGAAGGCGACGGGTCAAAAGTAAAGCAAAAGGCAAAAGACTACATTGAGAGCAGGAAAAACAGCTTTCAGAATTATATTCCGAAGGAAATGCCAAAGCTGAACCGCCCCTTTATTTATGCAAACGATAAGCTGGTTGTTGTGTGCATAGCAGATGACTATGGAAAACTGGAAAGCAAAATAAAAGCGTTTATAAAGTAAAGAAACCCCGCGTTATTTTACGCGGGGCTTCTTTTTATTCAGTCTTTATTTTTAGATGTTTTGTTTAAAATAATTGTAACCAGCATGATGACGCCGATAACGATTAAAATGCTCAGCATGCCAATTCCCATATATTTTAAGTTAGCTATAAATTCAAAAGGGCGAAATGTCATAATTTTTGCCTCCTAACGCAAGAAAAAGTTTAAAATCAATCCGCCGGCGATGACCGAAGCAATCTGCCCGGAAACGTTTACACCGATGGAGTGCATTAAAAGAAAGTTCTGCGGGTCTTCCTTTAAGCCCATTTTATGAACCACACGGCCGGACATGGGGAAAGCCGAAATTCCCGCCGCGCCAATCATGGGATTGATTTTTTTCTTTAAAAACAGGTTTAAAAACTTTGCAAACAAAACGCCGCCGGCTGTGTCAAAAATAAACGCCACAAGGCCTAATCCTAAAATCATCAGCGTATCTACCGCCAAAAAATCGGCCGCCTGCATTTTAAATGCAATGGTAATTCCTAAGAAAATAGTAATTAAGTTTGCCAAAACTTTTTGCGCCGTTTCGGAAAGGGAGTTTAACACGCCGCATTCGCGGATTAAGTTGCCAAACATTAAAAATCCTACTAAAGCAACTGATTCCGGCGCAACCAGTCCCGCAATGACGGTTATGATAATTGGGAACAGAATTTTTGTGCGTTTGGAAACCGATTTTTGTTCATAGGGCATACGGATTAAACGCTCTTTTTTAGTGGTGAGAGCACGGATAACCGGGGGCTGGATAATGGGCACCAAGGCCATGTAAGAATATGCCGCCACCATAATGGCGCCTAAGTATTTTGAGTGCAGCGCATTGGCAACCACAATGGACGTGGGGCCGTCTGCCGCGCCGATAATTGCAATGGATGCCGCGTCGTTAATGTCAAAAAACATGGACGCCAAACATAGAGTGAAGAAAATTCCAAACTGTGCCGCCGCACCGAAAATCATCAGCTTAGGATTGGAAAGAAGCGGGCCGAAATCGATCATTGCACCAATGCCAATAAACAGTATCAGCGGAAACAGCTCGTTTGAAATACCGGCCTCAAACAAAGTTTTTACCGTTTCCACAGCGCCGGAATTCGGCAGGTTTACCAAAATCGCGCCAAAGCCGATGGGCAAAAGCAATGTGGGCTCCATGTCTTTTTTTATGGCAAGGTAAATCAGAACACCGCCGATAACCCACATTACCGCTTGCTGCCAGGTTAACTGCAGCAAGTTTGAATAAAGTATTTCCATTGAATAAAACCTCCGTTAAAAATTAAAAAACATTCTCATTATTTTATGATGAAGCAAAATAATGATTGCGTTTGCGGTGCGCGCAGCGCAACGACTACATTTATTATACCATGCGCCCAAATTGGTGTCAATTGGAAAATGTCATGTTTTGCGCGATCTTAACGGCGGAACGCCTTTGGAGGTATGCCAAACTGCTTGGTGAAAACCCGTGTGAAATACATCTGGTCCGAAAAGCCTACACTTAGCGCAATTTCTTTTACGGTTAAATCGGTCTGCTTTAACAGCACGCAGGCGTTCCGAAGGCGCAGGGCTGTAATGTAGTAGGTTGGAGTCATGCCGGTTTTTTGTTTAAACAACACTCGGAAATGGCCGCAGCTTATGTGCTCCAGGTTTGCCAGGTCTTTGACAGAAATGGGTTTTGCGTAGTGCTCGTCAATATACCGAAGGGAAGCACTCAGTGTAACTCCGTCCCTGTTTTCCTCTAACAGGGAAGCTGCCGCCCGGCCAAACAGGGTGCACACATCAACAAGCTTTGAAACAATAGAGGTGTGAAACAGAAAGTCCCGCTCCATAAATTCTGCAAATAACTGCTGAAAGGCACTTAAAATTCGCTCGTCTACCGAAACGTTTATAGGCCTGTTTAAGGGCAGGCGTGCGTTTTTCAAAAGCGCTTCCGCTTTTGTCCCGGTAAAGTGCAGCCAAAAATAGTCCACATGGGTGCCGGGCTTGTTTTTATACATGCAGGGCGTTTTCGGCGGAAAAATCATGAGCTGGCCGCTTTTGAAAGCACAGTTTCTGCCGCCGAACGCAACGCTAAGCTCCCCGCGGCACAGATACATTAAATAAAAATCTTCCCGGCCCTTTTCATGGCCGCCGGAAAAATCGACCTCAAAGGAGCAAACCCCGGCGCAGTTCACATACAGCGGCCTGTCGGTCAGACAGCGGTTGCCGTTCTCAATGTCGATGTCGTCGGTGTAATAGGCTTTGTTGTCCATAAAACTTACCTCGTTAAAATCGTTGTTTTGTCCATAAGTGTGTTTGCTGTGTGCATAGAAAAAAATAAAGTTTGGTGCTATATTATTAGTGTAAGGGAACGGAAGAAAAAAATCAAGTAAAAATGAAATATTTGTTGTGTGCAAGGAGGAGAAATATGAAAAAATCTATGAATGCATGGTCGGCAGCCGCCGACGAAAGCTTTGAAGAAATGTTTTCCCACCTTTCTGCCTGCGGTTTTGCAGCGGTGGAACTGAATGTGGACGAACCGGGCCATTCGGCCCACTCATTAACCATGGAAACAAGCGAGGCAGAGCTTTTTAAAATCCGCGAAACCGCCGCGCAGTTTGGTTTAAAAATTGCCAGCGTTTCCACCTCGCTTTACAATGGCACATTGGGAGCAAAAGACGCAGCAGAGCGGGAAAAGGGCAAAAATATTTTAAGAAAACAGATGATTTGTGCAGACGCGCTGGGAACTGATAGTGTGCTGTGCGTTCCCGGGTTGGATGTTTCCGGAGGTGCGTCTTTAAAGGAGGCGTTTGAGGCTTCTTATCTGGCCCTCTCGGAAATGAAGCAGGAAATTGAGGATAGCCAAATTTATGTATGTTTAGAAAACGTGTGGAACGGGTTTTTCACCTCGCCGAACGACATGGCGGCCTTTATCGACCGGCTGAATTCCCCCTATATGAAAGCCTATTATGATGTGGGCAACACCGTTGCGTTTTCTGACACGGTTTCGTGGATTCATATTTTGGGAAAAAGGATTCAGAGAATTCACGTAAAGGGATTTAAACGGAACGGCGGCCTGAACAGCGGCGGCGATTTTGTGGATTTGCTTTCCGGCGACATCAACTGGCCGGCTGTGACGGAGGCGCTTTCCGCTGTTGGGTATGACGGATATTTGACGGCAGAGGTATCTCCCACAAGGGAATACAGCGAAATGCTGACGTTTTATAAAGAGGTGTCTGCTCAGGAGGACGCCATTTTGAAAGGAGCTTTGTTATGATGAAAGTAGCAATGATTGGCTGTGGCGGTATTGGAGAATATCATTTATCACATTTAACCACTTTTGGCGACATCGCACAGTTAGCGGGCTTTTGTGATTTAATATTGGAAAGGGCGGAAAAGTTTGCGCAAGAAACCGGCAGGGGCGCAACGGCTTATACAGATTTTCGCGTTATGCTTACGGAAGTAAAACCAGACGCGGTGTTTGTGTGCGTGCCGCCCTATTGTCACGGCGAAATTGAAGAAGAACTCATCAATCGAAACATCGACTTTTTTGTGGAAAAGCCCCTGACGTTAGACATGGAGCTTGCAAAATCCATTGAAAAGCGGGTGGCAGAAAAAGGGCTTGTTACAGCGGTGGGCTTTCAGTGTCGGTATGACATGCTTGCAGAGCATATTAAGGAGTTTGTAAGGCAAAACCCCATCCCCTTTGTGGACTGCACGCGGTTTGGTTCCATTCCCGAGGTGTTTTGGTGGAAGGATAAAAAGCTTTCCGGCGGACAGTTGGTGGAGCAGACCATTCACCAGCTGGACTATATCCGGTATGTGCTGGGAGAGCCGGAAACAGTGTTCTCCATGGCGGCGAGAGGCTTTGTGGAGGCAGCGGACTATGACACCGACGACTTGAGTGCAACAGTGGTACGGTTTGAAAATGGGGCGCTGGCCACCATTGGAACGGGGTGCTATGCAGAAAGCGGCGATGCGTTCGACTCGAAAACCGTTTTCAGCGCCAAAGATAAACGTGGTGAAATGAAGCTGTTAGACACCTTTGAAATATTTGGCGGGCAACAGCAGGAAGAAAACGAAATTGGAAATCTGGTGGTGAAGGGGGACGGGGGACTATCCAGCGTGTCGAAAAACGGCTTGGTTTATCAAAACGAGGGCGACCCGGGCTTTTTGTGCGACAGAACCTTTTTAGAGGCTGTGCTGTCCCGCGATCTAAGCAAAATCCGCTCCACCTACAGCGACGCTTTAAAAACGCTGGCCTTTGGTTTGGCCTGCAACAAATCTATGGAAACGGGACTTCCTGTGCATGTGCAGGATTTGTTAAAATAGTTTCCGGCAAAGTTTGCCTTGACCGATAACCTTCGTTGTGCTAAAATGGTGAAAACAGGGAAGGGAAGTTGATTATATGAGCAATGTAAACATCATAGCAAACCACGCCCATGTGTTTCCGAAAAGTTTCCGGGAGGATGGGACGGTTGACAGTTTAAAAGCGTTGATGGACGAATGCGGCATTTTAAAGGCCGTGGCCTTTGCGCCTTTTTCGGACATGGTGGAAAACCCCAACCGCTGGCTTGCTGCGGAGTTAAACGGCGAAGACCGCCTTTTGGGATTTGGGACAGTGGATTTTTCGAAGGAAAACATAAAAGACCAGGTAAACGAGATTTTTGCACTGGGGTTTCGCGGCATAAAGCTGCACCCTGCCTATCAAAAATTCAGTCTGGTGAGTGAAAAGGCCTTTGAGGTTTACGGGCAGGCAGAAAAACTGGGGCTCCTGCTATCGTTCCACACAGGCATTCACTGGCACAGAATTCAGGATTATAACGTAATTCTGCATGATGAAATTGCCTATCATTTTAAAAACTTAAAGTTTACCATGGAGCACGTGGGTGGTTATGCCTATTTTGACCAGGCGGTGGGGGTTTTGTGCAATAACCCAAAAACCACCTTTGCAGGTCTGACCAGCGTGTTCGACTGGGAAATGAACAAATTTTGGTATTTAAACGAAAACAGACTGAAAGATTTAATTCACTTAATTGGCGCGGAGCGCTGCATATTTGGCTTAGATTTTCCCTATAACGATGCAGAAAAAACAAAACACGGCATTGCCGTTTTAAATGGCCTTGGGCTGACGGACGAACAAAAGCAAATGATTTTTGGCGGCACGCTGACGCATCTGTTGGGCATTTAAAAAGAAGCACCCCGAAAGAAAGCCCTTCGGGGTGTTTTTATGGTTATTGTTCAGTTCGGATGGTGAGCTTTTCACCGTCGTAGTCTACAACCATTTTGGTGTCGGGCAGCAAATCCTGTGCGATAATGGTTTTTGCAATGAGCGTTTCCACCTTGCTTTGCAAAAAGCGGCGGAGGGGTCTTGCTCCGTAAACCGGGTCGTAGCCTGCGTTAATGACATAGTCCTTCGCACGGTCGGTTAAAACTACGTCTAATTGCTTGTCGCGGAGGCGGGCACGTAAGCTTTCTATCATCAAATCTACAATTTTTTTGATTTGGTCTTTTAGAAGCGGCTTGTAGAACACAATTTCGTCCAAACGGTTTAAAAATTCGGGACGGAAATTTTGCTTTAACAAATTTTCTACCTCGTCAATTGCTGTTTGTGTGATATTGCCGTTTGTGTCAATGCCCTCAAGCAGATAGGACGAGCCTAAGTTGGAGGTCATGATAATAATGGTGTTTTTAAAGTCCACCGTACGGCCCTGAGAGTCGGTAATGCGCCCGTCGTCTAACACCTGTAGCAGAATGTTGAATACGTCGGGGTGTGCCTTTTCAATCTCGTCAAACAGAACAACCGAGTAAGACTTTCTGCGCACGGCCTCGGTGAGCTGACCGCCCTCCTCATAGCCCACATATCCCGGAGGTGCGCCAATTAATCTGGACACAGAGTATTTTTCCATATATTCGCTCATGTCAATGCGAACGATGTTGTTCTCGTCATCAAACAACGCTTCAGCCAACGCTTTGGCAAGCTCGGTTTTACCCACGCCGGTGGGCCCCAAAAACAGGAATGAGCCAATGGGGCGGTTGGGGTTTTGAATTCCGGCACGTGAGCGGAGAATTGCGTCTGAAACCTTGTCCACTGCATCGTCTTGGCCGATAACCCGTTTGTGCAGAATTTCCGGCAGGCGCAGAAGCTTCTCGCGCTCACCCTCCATCAGACGGGAAACGGGAATTCCCGTCCAGCGGCCAACAATTTTTGCAATTTCTTCGTCGGTTACCCGGTCGCGGAGCAGGCTGGACGAATTACTTTGGGTCTGTTCTGCTAACTCTTCCTGTTTTTCCAGTTCTTTTTGCAGCTCGGGCAGCTTCCCATATTTTAATTCCGCCGCGCGGTTTAAATCGTAACTGCGTTCCGCCTGCTCAATTTCGCCATTTAATTTTTCAATTTCTTCCCGCAAACCTTGCACCTTGTTAATTGCCACCTTTTCGTTTTCCCATTTGGCTTTCATTTCCTTAAAGCTTTCCCGCAGCTTGGAAAGGTGCTCCGAAAGCTCAGAAAGCCGTTCTTTCGACAGGTTGTCGCTTTCTTTTTTTAAGGCGGCCTCTTCTATTTCTAACTGCATAATCCGTCTTGAAATTTCGTCCAGCTCTGCAGGCATAGAGTCCATTTCTGTGCGCACCATGGCGCAGGCCTCGTCGATTAAGTCAATGGCCTTGTCTGGCAGGAACCGATCGGAAATGTATCGGTTTGAAAGCACCGCGGCGGAAATCAGCGCGCCGTCCTGAATTTTCACGCCGTGGAAAACCTCATACCGCTCTTTTAAGCCACGAAGAATGGAAATAGTGTCCTCCACGGTAGGTTCTGCCACTAAAACAGGCTGAAACCGGCGCTCTAAGGCAGCATCTTTTTCAATATATTGGCGATATTCATTTAAAGTGGTTGCGCCAATACAATGCAGTTCACCCCTTGCCAGCATGGGCTTTAAAAGGTTTCCGGCATCCATTGCGCCGTCTGTTTTGCCTGCACCCACGATGGTGTGAAGCTCATCAATGAAGAGAATAATTTTCCCTTCGCTCTTTCGAATTTCCTCCAAAACCGCTTTTAAACGTTCTTCAAATTCGCCGCGGAATTTTGCGCCGGCAACCAGCGCGCCCATGTCAAGGGAGAAAATCTGCCGGTCTTTTAAGTTGTCCGGCACGTCGCCGGCAACAATTCTGCGGGCAAGCCCCTCGGCAATGGCAGTTTTACCCACGCCGGGCTCGCCGATTAAAACCGGGTTATTTTTCGTTTTACGGGACAAAATGCGGATGGTGTTGCGGATTTCGTTGTCCCGGCCGATTACGGGGTCTAACTTGTTGTTTCTTGCAAGCTCCACCAAATCCTGGCCGTATTTTTTCAAAACGTCGTAGGTGGCCTCCGGCGCGTCGGAGGTCACGCGGGTGTTGCCCCGCACTGTGGCCAAAACCTTCATAAATTCTGACGATTTAATTTGAAAGCGTTTTAAAATCTCTTTTACCGCCGGGTTTGGGCTGTCTAAGATGGACAGCATAATGTGCTCAACCGAAACATAGTCGTCGTTCATATGGTCCGCCTTTTTCTCGGCGTTTACCAAAACCTTGTCCACGTCTTGAGACACATACACCGAGCCCGACTCCCTGCCGCTGCCGGAAACCTTGGGCAAACGCTCAATGGCGGTTAAACTGTTTTGGCGGACGGCTCCGTCATCAATGTTCATCTTTTTTAAAAGCTGTGAAATCAGGCCGTCGGCGTCTTCCATTAAGGCGTAAAACAGGTGCTCCTCCTCAATTTGCGCATTGGAATATTCAATCACCTTATTCTGCGCATTTTGGATTGCCTCCAGCGATTTTTGTGTTAATTTTTGTGCATTCATAGGTCAAATCCCCTTTCTTTTCTCAATTCATTAAATTCGTAATTTGGTTTGTTTTAAATAGGTTCGATAAACTGCGGCTGCGGCGTCTACGGCCTCCTCTGCGTTGGGCAAGCAGCCGAAATATGCGTTTAAAGCTGTGTCGAACATCGTGATAAAGTCTTTAATTGCTTTGCCCGTTTCCCCAGCGGAATATTCCAACCCCTCCGGCACGGCCAAAAGTCGGGAAAACCTGCCCGGCTCTGTTTTATAGTTTACGCCTTCTGGTGCAAAAGATTTCTCAAGCTGGCAAAAAACGTAAAAAAATCCGTCCAGCGCGTCGGTAAAGCTTTCACTCTGGGTGCGGAAGCTGACTTTTAGCACGCCGATTGCGTGCCTGGTTTTGTGGGTTAGCTCCACAGAATAGCGCACAGTGGGGTTATATTTATAAGAAAGAGAGCTTAACAGGGACATCATTGCGTCCGATGGTTTTTGCTTCATTCTGAAATTATCCTGCAGGGCAATTTGCTCCAAACTTTCAAATATATCGCGGATACGCATTTCCGGTGTGGTACAGGAGAGATGCGCGGCCAAAACTTCGTTTATCAGCGCACTGCGGCTTAAGCCGCGCTTTGCGGCCGCTTTGTCTGCCGCGGTTACCACGTCGTCGCTTAAAACCAGACTATATACGCTTTTTTTCATCAATGGCACCGCCTTTCTTTTGGTTAATTTTATTATACGGCATAGTTCATAATATGTCAAGCGGATTATATAATATTAATAACGAGTTTACAATTTATTCTAAAATGAAAACGTGCAAGATTTATCATAAAATGGACTGGAACACAGCAAGATATGTGTTGCACGGGCTGTCCTTAAAATGGTATAATGACATTATAAAATATGTATTCAGAAGGGAGACGTATAAATGAAAAAAATTGTTTGGTGTTTGATTTTGGCATTGATTTTGCCGCTTTTTCCGGTAATACCTGCTTTGGGCAAGGATGCGGCAACGGACAGCGCAATGTTCGTTTTAGAAGACTATGAAAACGGTACGCTGGGGGAAACGGCAAAGGTGGTAGGAGCAACCACCAAGCCAGAGGTAACGGCAAGCGACACGGCAGGAAATTCAAAAGGTGCCATGCATGTGAAAACCAGCTCGGATTTTGGCTCGGTGAGCTATGACTTCGGTTCTAAAAAGGACTATACATACGACATTTCCGTGTGGATTAAAGTAGCGGAAACCCCTTTAAAGGACGAGGTGCACTTTATTATTTATAACCTGTCGAAAGCGGACGGAAAAACGTCTTTGTACCGCGACATAGCTGTAAAAAACGCGGGCCTTCAAAAAGACAAGTGGGTGAAGGTGTCGGCAGTTTTTGAATGTGACGGTATGGGCAGAAAGGTTGGCGGCGGGGACTTTGAAACCATTCCCATCGGCTCGACAGAAATTCGCATCGGTTCAGGCAGACCGAGTGAGACAATGGCCTCCGGCGTGATTGAATATGTCATGGACGATTTTGTGATTATGCCGCGGGAAAAATATGTTCCCCAAGAAGGCGAGCTCATCACAAACGGCAGTTTTGAGGACGAGGATTTTTTAAACGGCTGGAGTTTTGGCAATTCGGCTGAAGTTACAAAAATAACTCCTGGGGCAAACGGCACCGGTTCGGCGGTGAATATTCGCGTCAAGTCAAACTGGGGAACCATTACGCAGCCGGAGGTGGATATTCGCTTTGGAAGAAGCTATTCTGTGTCTTTCTGGGCCAAGGCTACCAGTTCCGAGGCGGTTGGACAAAAGATGCAGTTTATTTTAGACCGGTCGAAGCGGAAGACGGATCAGAACGTTCCGAATTATGAGTATATCACGGACCCCAATAATCTCTATCTCTCCGAGGAGTGGCAGCGTTATGAAATGACGTATAGCAACAGTTTAATGACGGAAGACAGCGTAAAACCGAATTTCTATTTCAGAGCGGGAGACGGCCAGCAGCAGGTTTCCTATGCGGTGGACGAGCTGACGGTTACGGAACTGGGCCAGAGTGACATTTTAAACAGTGTGAGCTATCTTTCCGGCGTAATTGAAACGCGAAGCGTGAGCGGATATGCCTCGGTCAGCGGCGGGCTGGTGAGCCACAGCGTTTATCGGGTGATTGTTCCTTTTGAGGGAGACTATGCAATTGTGAAAAGCGGTAAAGAGCCAACCAGCCAATTTCACAGTCTGCTGGGTCCAAAGGTGAACTTAAATTCGCTTAAACTTGTGGTGCAGGCCACAGACGATTATGGAAACGTAGGGAAGCCTGTGACAACGGACATCCACATTACAAAACCTGTTTCTTCTGATTATGCAAAAAAGGCTGTTGCGGAGTTTCGTGAAAACATTTGGAATGAAGACATAAAACAGCTGACAGGAACGGTTTCTTACTTAACAGACAACCCGGAGGAAGGCACGCTCCTTGCGGTGGCGGCGGTTTATGGGAAAAACGGACAGCTTTTAGAAACAACCCAGAAACTATGCACAATAAATGAAGCCGGCGAAACTTCCGCCGAGCTGGCCGTGAACGCAGACGGCGAAGCAAAAAGCGCGAAACTGTTTTTGTGGGGCGAGACGTCTTTAAGCCCGCTAAAAGCGGAGGACAAAATAGAAAAAACAGAGGGCGGAACTTATATTTATGTAGATCCGGTGAACGGAAAATCGTCTAATTCCGGCTCGCTTGAAGCGCCTTTGGCCACGCTGTCCCAGGCAAAAAATAAAGTTCGGAATTTGATTAAGACTGCACAAACAGACGTTTATGTAGTTTTTTATCCCGGTGAATATAAAATTTCTAGCACACTGCAATTTGGGGAGCGGGACTACAGCGAATCCGTAAACTTAGTTTATACCTCCCTTTATAAAACCGACCGCGCGCAGTTCACAGGCGGAACCGACGTAACAGGATTTCAGCTGTATGACGAGAACAAAGGGATTTACCGGGCAAAGGTGCCGGTGGGAACCATGTCGCGCCAGCTGTTTGTAAATGGTGTGCGGGCCGTTAAAGCCAGAAATGAAGGCCCCTTGCAAAACGCTCAGAACGTGAAGGCAGAAGACGGAACAACGCCGCTGGGAATTAAAACCTCAGACGTTTCTTTAAAAGATTTCCGCCGCATTGACGATATTGAACTGGTGTTTTATGAAAAGTGGACCAACCCCAGGTGCCAGGTGTCGGAAATTCAGGACAACGGCGACGGAACCATCACCTTAGTTATGGACGCAGTTGGCTGGAAAGCCATGAGCAACAAGGGCGGCACCAGCGTAACCGTGCCGCAATATATTGAAAACGCTTTAGAGCTTTTAGACGAAGAGGGCGAGTGGTATTTGGATTCTGTTGATGGGTATGTTTATTACAAGCCCCGCTTCTTTGAAAATTTAGACACGGCCCGGGTAATTTTGCCTACAACAGAAAAGCTGGTTGCCATTGAGGGAAAATCGGTTTCAGAACCTATTAAAAACATTTCCTTTGACAACATTGAATTTGCCTATTCCACCTGGAATCGGCCCAGCACGGAAAACGGACATTCCGACGCGCAGAACAACCATATCCGCCAGAACGGAGATCGGCTTGTGGACGGGGCCGTTGAGGTGAAAAACGCTCATAACGTTAATTTTACAAACTGCGACTTTAACCGTCTGGGTACGACGGCGCTGAGGCTGACAGACGCGATCCAGGGCTGTAACATCGTGGGAAACGAGTTTTATGAGCTTTCAGCCGGGGCGGTAAATCTTGGAGATCCCCAGAATAAATCGGACAACAGCCAGGTGGTAAATCCCACCGATTCGGAGTATTTTATCACGGATAACGCCATAGAGAACAACTATATTCATAAAATCGGGGTGGACTTTATGTCCGCCGCAGCCATTTCGGCTGGCTTTCCGAAGAACACCACCATTGCCAACAACGAGCTTTATGGCATGCCCTACAGCGGTATGCATATCGGATATGGCTGGGCGTCGTTAGAGGAAAGCGGCGCCGGAACGGTGAACTTAAAAATTGTGAACAACTATATTCATGATGTGATGAACGACAGAATTTTTGACGGCGGCGCTATTTATACGCTGGGGATGACCGGCGGAACCTGGGAAAACCCCAACATTATCAGCGAAAACTATATTTACGATGTAGGAAACCAGTATGGCGCGCTTTACACAGACGAAGGCTCGGCTTTCTGGTCGCTGACAAAAAATGTGATTGACCTTTCACCGAATCCGGTTTGGCGAGGCAGCGGAAGCACTGTGTTAGAACCAAGATGGCTGCATGTGCACACATCCTCCATTCACGACAACACATATTCCCAAAACTACGCTACCACCACCAACGACTTAATGAGGGGAACAAACTGCGTTTACGAGCCGGCAATTTTAATCTCTGAGGGACACCTGCCGGAGGAAGCGTTAGATATCATTAACCGGTCGGGCATTACGGCCGGCTATCGGCAAAATTTTAAATATGGCCTGCAGAGGGTCGAAAACGTTGAAAGTTTAACGCTTACAACCGGTGAAAGCGTTTTAAACAATCCTGTGTGCTTCACTGTAAAAAATGCGTTTTACACCGTAAACGGACTGGAAATGTATGCAAGAAGCAGCAACGAACAGGTTGCGACGGTGGAGAACAACGTGATAACTGCCCGGGCGCCGGGAACAGCAGAAATCACCTATTACTTTATTGAACAGGGCATTTTAAAAACCACTGCAACAACCGTAACGGTAAAATAGCAACAAAAAAAAGGGAACAGCTTTTGCTGTTCCCTTTACTTTTTTTTTCCATCTATAATACGATATTTAAATCCGAGATAGTTCACATAGTCATAGAGATAAGGCATGGCCTCTTTCGGAAGCTGGGAAATGGCCAGCATCAGACGGTCGTTTTGCGCTTCGGACTGCTGGGCGCCAAGCAGAAAATCAGTGCTTACCTCCAAAACCGACGCAATTTTTACCAAAGTGTCGTAATTTGGCTCCCGGGATGTGTTTTCATAATTCCGGTAGGTCGAAGCGGCAACGCCAATTTTTTTGGCTAATTCAATTTGTGACAACCCGGAGGTTTCCCGCAAAAAGCGAAGACGTTCACTAAACATATTGTTTCTCCCAAGATAGAATAATCCCACTTCATTATAGCATAACAAATTTTTGATAACATTATTATGAAACAAAATGAATTTAAATATAAAAAAATAACACAAAATGTGTTGACAATGGAATTTTTGTATGCTATAATCTGAATAAGGTTTTTGATGAACGGAAATAAAATACACAGTCCGTTTAGAAGAAAAAATCATTTAAATTCATTATGGGAGGAATTCATATGCAATTCAAAAAGAGAAGAATTGCCGTTTTTCTTGCCGCGGCAATGGCTTTCGGTTCGGTTTCTGCTTCTGCAGAGTGGTACTTTGCAGGATATGACACAAGAGACCTGAACAACATTGGTAAAATTTACAACGAAAAGGTAAACGGCTATTTCACGTCAAAGTCGAAAATTGATCCCGTTTCACCGGAAAGTGTGGAGTGGCGGTTTGAAGGGTATGAGTATAACTATCCTCATGCCGGCTACGACAGGCTCTATTTGGAAGGTACATATCAGAAAATTACCCGTTATAATAATCAGTTTCCCCAGTGGGAAACCCGGTTTAAGGACTACATGTGGGAAGTTTGTGTCGATCCGGCAACAGGCGGCCATAGAATTTATCAGCGCCAGCAGACAAACATTCCCGGCAAAGGCTGGTCGTGGGATTTTGGCGAAAATGAAAGTGTAGAAGCAGTGCTGCTTTCGCCTACCAACCGCAATGCTCAGGTTTCCTACTCCTTTCAGGCGTTTGGCGTTGCTAATTTCGATTTAAACGGAAGGTTTGTTTCGCCTGAGGTAGCAGCCATGTATGAAACTTTTGGCGTAAATAACAAAATTTTTGACTATGACTATAACACCCGGGAAATCACCGAAGGAACGTTTTTCCACAACGCCAATTTGAGCGCTATTGACGTCAATGGTCAGTATGTTGTGTCTGATGAGGAAATTGCATCGCAGGTGGGGGCCATTCAGTCGAAATTTGTTACGGGTCCGTCATTCCACAACGACAATCCCACAAAGGATGTTGCCGCGCTGTATCTTGCAAACAGCGATAAAGGCTGGAATTGGGACTGGGATGTTGTTCGGTATGGCGGCGCGAAAGTTGCATGGACGCCGCTGTCCTATGAGATGGAGGAGCCCTACAGGCAATATCAGTATCTGGTTGTGAACGGCCTGGTTTTAGACGGCAGAAACGATACGCCCAGAGTCTATCGTTACACCAATGGCAAGGCTACGCCCAATGTGGAGTGGAGATATGTGAATTGGATGGATTTAGGAACAGATCTTGCAAACTATCCCATGGCGAGCAATCCTTTTAACATCATTGAGTGGAAATATATTGACGGAAAGCCGGCATATAACGCCGACGGCTCGCCTGTTTTAAGAATTCCCACCGGTGAATATGCCAATTCTTACATCAAGGTTACCGACACCGCAATTGAGCTGTGGAGAAGAACAGGCCGCGGCCCGGATGAGTTTATTTATTCCATCAGCCGCGTGAACCATTCGCTGGGTGATTTTGACGCATTTGTGCCCGGTGCGGTTTACACATTTACGGAATAACAGAATTCTGACCTGTTGAATTGCTGTGAAGGAGGAAAAGCATTGAGAAAGCTTGCAGCATTTCTGGTTGCGGCGTTCCTGCTGTTTTCCGCAGCGCCGGTCAGCGCTGCTGTGCGGGCTGTGTCAAATGCTCCGCAGCCTGCTGGGAAAAGCAGTGTAACGGTTCTGATGTATCACAAAATTTCAGACGACCCGGCTGATGCAAACAATGCATTTTGCATCTCTTCAAAAACATTTGAGGAGGATATCCGATTTTTAAAGGAAAACGGCTATACGTTTTGTTTTGCCTCTGAAGTTGACGATGTTTTAAGCGGTAAGAGGCCTCGGGGGAACTATGTTGCCGTGACTTTTGACGACGGATATGAAAGCGATTTTTATTTTGCTAAGCCTGTTCTGGAACGGTATGGCGCCAAAGCTACGTTTTTTGTAATTGGTTCAAAAATCGGTATGGAGGACCACATCGCCAAAGAACACCTGTCTGCGCTTTCAAGATTAGATGTGGTGGAAATCGGCAGCCATTCTTATGGCTTACACAACATGCCTGTTGCCGAACTCAAGCAGAGTTTTGACAGTAAGAATCCTAAGCCGATAGCAGATGACTTTTTAAAGAGCGCAAATATTCTCGAAAAAATAATAGGAAAAAAGGTGGCTGTGCTGTCCTATCCGAATGGGATTTACAACACAGATACAGACCGCGCCTTAAGAAACGCCGGCTTTACCGCAACTTTCACCAGCGATGAAAAACGGCCTGTTTACCCGGGAGTACCTCACGGCAGAATAAACCGCTGGAAGGGCGCTGCGCTGAAAAATCTTCTGGCAAAGTAGAAACCAAACCGACCCCCCTCCGCATTGCGGAAGGGGGTCTTATTAAAAACCAAAAGGGAACAGCTTTTGCTGTTCCCTTCTTTTTCGGTTACAATTTTATTTTGCAATTAAGTCTTTTAACGCTTTGCCAGCCTTAAAAGCAGGTACTGTGCAGGCAGCAATTTTAATCTTCTCGCCTGTCTGAGGATTTTTGCCTTCTCTTGCGGCTCTTTCTCTTGTTTCAAAGG
The DNA here is from genome assembly GCF_037235575.1 of Congzhengia sp. Classification (NCBI taxonomy): domain Bacteria; kingdom Bacillati; phylum Bacillota; class Clostridia; order Eubacteriales; family Oscillospiraceae; genus Congzhengia; species Congzhengia sp. The sequence continues at coordinate 81,984 of NZ_JAXUNN010000039.1, forward strand.
TACCAAATCCTACAAGCTGGATTTTGTCACCCTTCTTTAATGCGTCTCCCACAACATCGATAAAAGCGCCGAGCACCTTTTCCGCGTCTTTCTTCGTTACGTCAGCCTTTTCAGCCATAGCCGACACTAATTCTGTCTTGTTCATTTTACTTCCTCCTATTAGTATAATAATCTTAATATAGCCAAACGGCTATAAAATAAACAATTAAATCCGCCCGTCTTTTGCCTGGTTCCACAATTCGTCCATCTCGGCGAGGGTCATGCCGTTTAGATCCCTGCCGGACGTTATAGCGGCGCGCTCCATTTTTTCAAAACGCGCTAAAAATTTATCGGTAGCCTTTTTTAAAGCCTCCTCCGGATTCACCTCTAAAAAACGGCTCACATTCACTGCAGAAAACAAAAGGTCGCCCAGTTCCTCTTCCATATGCTCTGCGTTTTGTTCTGCCGCTGCAGCTTTCAGCTCGTTTACTTCCTCTGTGAGCTTGCAAAATGCTCCGGTGAAATCATCCCAGTCGAACCCCACCTGGGCAGCTTTTTTCTGCACCTTTTGGGCGCGCATTAAAGCAGGCAGATAGGAACAAACGTCGCGCATCAGCTCTGTCTGGGTCTTTAGGCCCTTTTCCGCTTTTTTATTCTCCTCCCAAAGGTCCAATGCTTCTGTGGTGTTGTTCGTTTTGTCGTTTCCAAAGATGTGTGTGTGACGGGAAATCAACTTTTTGCAAATGTGATTTAAAACATTCTGAATGGAAAAGTTGCCTTCCTCTTCCGCCATTTCAGAATGAAACACGACCTGAAGCAAAACATCGCCCAATTCGTCGGCAAAATTGTCCGGTTGTTTTTCGTCCAATGCCTCCATTGCTTCGCATGCTTCTTCCAAGAGGCAATATTTAATGGACTGGTGGGTTTGCTCCTTGTCCCAAGGGCAACCGTTCTCACCTCGTAGTACTTTCATTATATCAATTAAATCCTCAAAAGTATAGTCCTTTTTTGTAAAATTCATTGTTTTTTCCTCAATTTCTGCACTTTTTTCGTTAGCATATGTGAAATTTACGATAAAATCTTATGTTTTTGCAAAAATATTGCAATTTTTTTGCCCTTTGGAAGCATTTCAATGTCTTCTTTTTGAACAGCCCGGAGCAAAAGAATGGCCGCGCCATAGGCAATTACACCGATAAAGATGGAGATTCCCAGTGCAATGATGGTTTTAAACCGAACGCTGGAGAGCACAGGGGTAACAGGCGCGTTTTGCGGCACGAACTGAACGGACAAATCAATTAAGGGGCAGCCTAAAAGTCCCGCCGCCACGTTAAACGACAAATATACAATCAGCCCCATAATCAAGGCCGATATGAAAGGCTTGATAATAAAATCCCGCACATTGAAATTTGGCTTTATAATTTTTTTGATGGACATAAGATTCAGACCTGCAATTAAGAGGTAACAGCAAAAGGTGCTGACCGGAGCGCCGCCAATGTTTAAGGCAGGCACGGCAATTAAAACATAGTTTGAAACCACCTTGAACAGTCCGCCGATGAGCATGTTGCGCACGGGAATAAACACGTGGCCCGCCGCCTGCAAAATGGCGGTGGAAACAGAAACGGTGCAAACAAACACAATTGCCAGGGAAAGGAGCGTCAGCGTGTCCTGTGCCCGGGCATTATTATAAAGACAAATTAAAATCGGCGTGGATAAAACAGCCAGGCCAATGGCGCAGGGCAGGGAGAAAATCGTCGTAATCCGAATGGAGGACTCGGTGAGTAACCTAGCCTGAGATTTGTTGCTGATTGCCAACGCCGCAGAAATGGCAGGCACAATGCTCATGGAGATGGACGTGACAATGGAGGGCGGCAGGTTAAACAAAGACATGGCATAGCCCGAATAGGAGCCATACATCACATCCGCTGCCTCGTGAGAGATGTTGGCCCCCACCATGGCGTCTTGCGGGTTAACACCGAAAAACTCCGTCAGTGTGCGGAACAAATCCGGCGTAACAGAAATTGCCTGAAGCCGGTTTCCTATCATAAACGTGTCGATAACGTTGGTTAACGACATCACCGCCGCGCCAATGGTAATGGGCACGGCAATGGTTAAGAGCTTTACAAAAATTGTGCTGGTGGAGCGAGCCGCAGTTGTGTTGTAAGATGGGGTGCTTCTTTTGTTTTTATAGTAGAAAAACACCAATAACAGCAGGGCAAAAAGGCCGCCCAGGGTTACACCGAACACCGCACCCGCCGCTGCCAGTTCCACAGAAACCGACATTAAAAAGTAAGCGCCTGCAAGGCCGATAACAAGCTTTGCAACCGACTCTAACACCTCGGAATAGGCTGTGGGAATCATGTTGGAATGGCCCTGAAAATAGCCCCGGAAAGCTGACAGCATAGAGATAAACAAAATTGCGGGAGAAATGGCCACAATGCTAAGATAAGAGCCGGGTGAGTTAAACGCTCCTTCGGCAAAGGGGCGCGCACCGAAAAACAGCACGCAGGTACCTGCCGCACCGATGATGGTGAGCAAAATTACCGCGGCTCTGAGAATTTTTTTCGACTCGCCGTAGTTTTTTTTGGCCAGGCTTTCCGACACCATTTTGGAAACGGCCACAGGCAGACCAGCTGTCGCCATAACGAACATGGCGGCATAGAGATTATAGGCCCGGGTGAAAAAGGCCATTCCCGTCTCGTGCAAAATGTTGGCTAAAGGTATTTTAAAGCATGCGCCGATTATTTTTACAACCAAATGGGCAACAACCAAAACCGCCGCGCCCTCCATAAACGATTGTTTCTTAATTTCCTTCAAGTTCTGTCATCCTTTCAAGGGGAAGATATGATAGCATGTCACTATTTAATTTATTGCTGTCTGGACTATAATATACTATTTTCCCAGACAAAACCGGGCAAATATTTTGTCCACCACTTCTTCCGATACGGTTTTACCCGTAATTTCGCCCAAATGCGCCGCACAGTCGGTAATGTCGATGGACACCAAGTCGTAAGGCACCTGGGCATTTAAAGCCGCCGCAGCACGCGAAACAGCCGCTAAAGCGTTATATGCCGCCTCTTTGTGCCTGAGGTTAGTTAAAACAGCGCGGTTTTCAGCGGACAACACGCCCAGCTGAAACTTTTCTTCAATTTTATTGGTCAGTGCGGTTAACCCTTCGCCTGTTTTGGCGGAGATTGCCACCGTGTCTGCACCGTCAAACACGCCGCCGGTTTTTATGCAGTTTAAATCGCATTTATTCAGCAGCACAATTACGTTTTTATCCCGAATTGTTTCAAAAATGTCTAAGTCTTCCTGGGTGATATCTTGCGACCCGTCAACCACGAACAGAACAAGGCCGGCCTTTTCAATATATTCTTTCGATTTGTCAATTCCCAGGCTTTCAATTCTGTCTTCCGTCTGTCGGATCCCCGCTGTGTCGAACACGTTTAACACAATTCCGTTCAGTGTGACGCGCTCTTCAATCACGTCCCGGGTGGTGCCGGCAATGTCCGTCACAATGGCGCGGGACTCCCTTGCGAGCAAATTTAAAACGGAGGATTTCCCTACGTTGGGCTTTCCACATATTACAGTGTCAATCCCGTCGCGGATTAGTCTGCCCCGGTTCGCGGTTGCAAGAAGGGAATTTAGCCCATCCTGCACCTTCGTAAGGTCTTTCAGCAGACTGCCCGGTTCATATTCGTCCACGTCCTCCTCCGGATAGTCTAAATTGGCGTTGATTTTTGCCAAAACCTCTAACACCACGTCCCGAATTTGGTTAATTTCATCTGACAGTGCACCGCCCAGCTGGTTTGCTGCGGCGGACAGGGCAAGGGAGGAGGGCGAATGAATCACGTCAATCACAGCTTCGGCCTGGGAAAGGTCTAAACGGCCGTTTAAAAAAGCACGTTTGGTGAATTCGCCCGGGGCGGCCAAAGCAGCGCCATTTTTTAAAACGCAGGCAAGCACAGCCTCGGTTACCACCAATCCGCCGTGGCAGTTAATTTCCACCGTGTCTTCCCGGGTAAAGGTATTGGGGGCAAGCATAACGGAAATTAACACTTCGTCTACCACATGATTGCCGTCGTAAATAAACCCGTAGTGAATGGTGTGAGAGGCGGCTTCCTTTAGCGGTTTACCGTTTTTTGCGCGAAAAACTCTGTCGGCCACAACTACGCTGTCCGGCCCGCTGATGCGGATGATGGAAATGCCTCCGGTGCCGTGAGGCGTTGCAATGGCCGCAATGGTTTCGTTTGTCATATCCGAATTGCCCCCTTTGGTTCAAATTTTAAATAGTCGTCTAAAATGTCGGATAGGCCCTCTAAAAACGCACGCACCTCAGAAAATTTAAGGAGCAGGCGGAACACTGACTCAGTTTTTCGTTGAAAGCTGGGGTTTAAAAAGGGATAGGCCTCTTTTTCTGTCAGCGGGCAAAGGGAATAGGCCCTGGGATCTATGATAATTCTCAGTCCCGCGTTCTCACGGAAATAGGGAATGAGGGGGAAAATCCGGCAGGACAGCGGGCGTGCACTCCGCCGGCACAGTCCGCTGCATAACAGCAAATCTGCACGCCTTCCGCCATAAACAAACTCCGACGGCACAACTTGAAAGCCGGGACGGTTTAAAAACAGCGGTTTTTCGCCGGGAAACAAATACATGCCGGTTTCCTTGGAGGAGTCGCACAAACTATCGGCATTGTTAAATCCGCCGTCGCTGTTGCCACTGTCACCGCCGCAGCAGGCCTTGCCGCAGAGCGCGCCGCAGTCGGCCAAAAGGGGCGTTGTGTCTCCAAAATATGTATAAATGCTTTGGTAAAGTGTGCTTGCCTGCATAAATTTCTCCTCAGTTAAAAATTTATCCGCTTCCGGGCAGAAAACGATGCCCGGAAACGGAAATAATTTGTGTTATTTTGCCTGCTCCGCGCAGGGCGGAGCAGTGCCGATTGCCTACGCGTTGTCCAGAGCTTCTTTTAACAGCTTATTGATAATCTGCGGATTTGCCTTCCCGCGGGACATTTTCATGGTCTGACCCACTAAAAAGCCCATTGCCTTGTCTTTTCCGGCCTTATAGTCTGCTACCGACTGTGGATTGTTCTTCAAAACCTCGTCAATCATCTCTTTAATGGCCCCTTCGTCTGAAACCTGAACCAGCCCCAGCTTTTCGACAATTTTTTCCGGGTCTTCCGGGTTTTCAAACATGGCGGAGAGTACTTTTTTCGCCGCGCTGGTGCTGATGGTGCCTTTTTCAATCAGCGCAATCATTTGTGCCAGCTGACCGGCGGAAAAAGGAATGTCTGCCGGCTCTAATTCTTTGTCGTTCAAAATTTTAGAAATGTCGCCCATAAGCCAGTTTGAGGCAATTTTCGGCGTGGCGCCTGCGGCTACGCATGCGTCAAAATAATCTGCCAGGGTTTTGGACGACGTGATGATAAACGCGTCGTATTCCGGCAGACCGTGCTCGGCAATGTAGCGCGCTTTGCGCTGTTCGGGCAGCTCGGGAATTGTTTTTCTGATTTCTTCAATCCATTCGTCCGACACCACAATGGGCACCAAATCCGGCTCGGGGAAGTAGCGGTAGTCCTGGGCGTCCTCTTTCGAGCGCATTACAGTGCTCACACCGTGAATGTCGTCCCACCGCCTGGTTTCCTGGTCAACGGTGCCGCCTTCATCTAACACCTTTGCCTGGCGCTTTTCTTCATATTGCATGGCGCGGTAGGCCGCGCTGAACGAGTTTACGTTTTTCATTTCGCAGCGGGTACCAAACTCTTTCTGGCCCACGGGGCGGATAGATACGTTCACGTCGCACCGCAAAGATCCCTCCTGCATTTTACAGTCGGACACCTCGGTATATTCCAAAATGGATTTTAATGTTTCTAAAAATACACGGGCTTCTTCCGGGGAGCGCATGTCCGGTTCCGACACAATTTCAATCAGCGGCACGCCGCAGCGGTTATAGTCCGCCATAGAGGTGTTTCCATAATCGTCGTGCACCAGTTTGCCCGCGTCCTCCTCAATGTGAATTCTGGTAATGCCAATGCGCTTTGTTTCGCCTTCTACATTAATGTCAATATATCCATGCTGGCAAAGCGGCAGGTCGAACTGGGAAATCTGGTAAGCTTTTGGCAGGTCGGGATAAAAATAGTTTTTTCTGTCCTGTTTTCCAAATTTGGTGATTTCACAGTTCATAGCCAGCCCTGCTTTAATGGCATAGTCCACCACCCGCTTGTTTAAAACGGGCAGGGTGCCGGGCATGCCGGAACAAACGGGGCACACACGGGTGTTTGGCTCGCCGCCGAATGCGTTTTCGCAGGAACAGAATATTTTGGTGTTGGTTGCCAGCTCTGCGTGTATTTCAAGTCCGATAACGGTTTCGTATTTCATGTTGTGTTAGCCCCCTTTTATAAATTCGGTCTGATTTTGGTGATGGTTTTTTCCAAAGCATATGCGGCGTTTAAAATAGTTGCCTCGCCAAAGGGCCTGCCGATAATCTGCAAACCGATGGGAAGACCGTTTTTGTCATATCCGCAGGGAATCACAATGGCCGGCAGCCCGCCGATGTTCACCGAAACCGTGCAGATGTCTGCCAAATACATTTGGAGCGGGTCGGTGGTTTTTTCACCGATACCAAAAGCAGTGGTGGGTGAGGTGGGTGTAACCAAAACGTCATATTTTTCAAAGGCTTTGTTAAAATCGTTCATAATCATGGTGCGCACCTGCTGGGCCTTTTTGTAATATGCGTCGTAATAGCCGGAGGACAGGGCATAGGTTCCAATCATAATGCGGCGCTTTACCTCACGGCCGAAGCCTTCGCTTCTGGACTGGCAGTACATATCCACCAAATCGTCAAATTGCTCTGCACGATAGCCATATTTCACGCCGTCGAACCGGGCCAGGTTTGAGCTTGCCTCGGCGGAGGAAATCATGTAATAGGTAGGCAGGGCATATTTGTTTAAGGGCAGGTTCATGTTTTCGCTTTCTGCGCCTAAGGACTTCATATTGTCAATTGCAGCGTAAATGGCGGAAGAAACCTCCCCGTCAATGCCACCGCCGATATATTCTTCGGGAATGCCGATTTTTAATCCCTTAATGTCGCCGGTTAAGGCGTTTTCATAGCAGGGATGTGCGACGTTTACCGAGGTGGAGTCTTTTTCGTCATGACCGGCAATTACGTCTAAAACCATTGCGGCGTCGCGAACGTCTTTTGCCAGCGGCCCAATCTGGTCAAGAGACGAGGCAAAGGCAATCAGGCCATACCGCGAAACGCTGCCATAGGTGGGCTTTAAGCCAACGCAGCCGCAGAAAGCCGCCGGCTGGCGTATGGAGCCGCCGGTGTCGGAGCCTAAGGAAAAGGGCGCTTCGTCTGCTGCAACGCTTGCCGCGCTGCCGCCGGAGGAGCCGCCGGGTACCTTGGTTAAGTCGTAGGGGTTTTTCGTTTTTTTAAAGTAAGAGTTTTCTGTGGAAGACCCCATTGCAAACTCGTCCATGTTCACCTTGCCTAGGGTAACGGTGCCGGCAGCGTTAAGCTTTTCCACCACCGTGGCGTTATAGGGGGGCTTGAAGTTATACAGCATTTTCGAGGCACATGTAGTGAGCACATCCCTGGTGCACATATTGTCTTTAATGGCGCAGGGCACGCCGGCAAGCGGGCCGACCTCTTCGCCCGCAGCTAATTTTTTGTCTATTTCGGCCGCGCGCTCCATTGCAGACTCGCTGCAAACCGTGATATAGCTTTCCACCTTTTCTTCCACGCTGTCAATCCGCTCCAAAACGGATTTTGTGGCTTCGGCGCTTGTAATTTCTTTGTTTTTTATCATGTCACGAAGTTCGTGAGCGGTTTTTTTATAAAGCTCCATTTTCAGTCAATCCTTTCTATTCAACGACTTTGGGTACGATAAAGCCTTCTTCATCGAAGTCCGGCGCATTTTTCAAAATTTCCCGCCTGTCAAACGAAGGTTTCACCTCGTCCGGCCGGAACGCGTTTTGCATGGGAATGGCGTGGGCCGTGGGAACAATGCCCTCGGTATCCAACTCGCCCAGTTTGTCTGCAAAGTCGATAATTCCCGCCATGTCGGCTTCTAACTTCTGTGCGTCTTCGTCTGAAAACTTAAGCCTTGCCAAAGACGCTACATGGAGCACTTCTTCTTTTGTGATTTTCATAAAATGACCTCCTCAAAATTTATTGATAACCAAACCGGTAATTAACTTTGGATAAAAATATGTTGATTTCTGGGGCATTTTTTCATTTAACAGCGACACGTCTTTTATTTGCCGCACCTTGGTTGCGTTTAATAAAAACGAACACTGTGCCTTGCCCTGTTTCACCGCGTCGATTGCCTCGCCGGCAAATTTTGTATAAATCAAATTTTTCTGGTTTGCCATGTTTTCAGTGTCTATACCGAAAATTTTGTCTAAAATCAGCGTGTGCAAAACGCTTACGTCCAGACCTCGGTAAGCATCGGAACGGTTGGGCAGCGCTTCTTTCATGGCGCTTTGGCTGGAAAGTGTTACCAGATAAAAATAGTCTTTTCCGGTGTAAAACGCAAAGGCTGTGCCGTTCTGGCACCTTGAAAGAGCCGCTTCTGCTTCCACTGCTGCGTCTTTCGCAGTTCGTTTTTCAACGGAAAAGTTTTCGCTTAAGGCTGTCAGCGTTTTTTCTTCATCGAACCCGTCTAAATTCTGCAAAATGCGGTGGGTGGGCAGCACAACCAGCCCTGGGTCGTCCATTTCAACGGCAAAGGCCAAAATGAAGTTACCGCCATGGAGTGCGTCAAAGCCCGGTGTCTCCTGTTTTAATTTTTCGCGGAAGTTTAAGGCCGTTTCATATCTGTGGTGGCCGTCTGCAATGAACAACTGTTTGTCGGCAAACGCACATTCAATTTGGGAAAGCAAATCTTTGTCTTTTATTACCCACAGGTTGTGGGTAATTCCGTCGGGAGTTTGAAAAGACTCTTCCGGCGCGTTTTTAGAAGCGTCTGAAATAATTTGGTTCACTGTCTTCTTTTCGTCCATATAAAGGAAGTAAATCGGGCTGAAATTTGCGTGGGTTGCGTCCATTAACTGAAACCGGTCGGCCTTGGCTTTTGACAACGTTTCTTCGTGGGGCAGAACAATTTTTTCAGAAAACGGCACCAGCTCCACTGCCGAGATAAGCCCTTTTAAGGATTTTACACTGCCGTCAGGAAGGGTGAAAACCTCCTCATACAGATAGTAGGCCGGCACATCTTCAAATTTTAAAATGCCCTCCGTCATCCAGTCGTTTAAATAGTCCCTGGCGCGGGTATAGCGGTTATTTGTGTCCGTGTCGGTGTCATAGGTTTTGCCCAGCTCCAAATGAATGATGCTGTTTTTGTGCTTTTTGCAATACATCTCCTGTTCTAAAGGGGAAATAATGTCATAGGGCGGCGTGGTAACGCCGGAAAGCGGGCCTGTGCGTTTTGTGTCATACCGAAGGCCCCGGAAAGGTTTTACGTTTGCCATGTTGTTTTAACTCCTGTCTTTTAAATAGTCAATAATATCCAATGGCGTGTGCGCCACAAAATCTGGTTCTTTTTCTATTAGCATTTCTTCGCTCTGATAGCCCCAGGCCGCCGCCAGCGAAACCATGCCGGCGTTCTTACCGGTCATTACGTCGTAAATAGAGTCGCCGATGAAAAGCACCTCGGAAGGAGCTGCTCCGCAGCTTTCTGCAATAGCCAGCGCCGCGTCAGGCGCGGGCTTTTTAGGAACGCCCGGCCGCTCGCCGAAAACGTTTTGAAAGCCATATTCTTTAAAAAAGTGGTGGGTCATAGTTTTTGCGAAACTGTCCACCTTGTTGGATAGCACGTTTAAGGCAATGTTTTGCTCCCTCATAAAATTTAATAGGGGCAGAATTCCATCAAACGGAGCGGTGTGGGCGGTGCAGTTTTTGTCATACCGTGCGCCCATCTGCGCAACAAACTCATTTAAAAACTCAGGCGTGTTTTTTTCGGCAGGGATACATTTTTCCGCATATGCCCGCACGCCGTTTCCCACCGCGCTTTTATGGAACGGCAGGGGAAAGGTGGGAAAGCCGTAGCTTGCCAGCGTTTCATTCATGGAGACTGAAAGGTCGCCGATGGAGTCTAACAGCGTGCCGTCCAAATCAAAAATGGCGGCTTTAAAAATCGTTTTCATCATAATTGTCCTCCACATAATCGTCAAAATCGTCGTCTTCCAAATGTTCTTCATCGGTGAAAATGCGGTCGTCATCTTTTTTCGGCGTCACCAGCCGTACGATATATTTGTCCAAAACGTGCCAAATATAATAGTTTGCAGTGAACGCGGTAAAGCCCGTTAAGAAAAATGCCATGAGAATAAACCAGATTTCCGGCAGCATCCACACAAAAAAGGAGAGATAAAACAGCCCGGCGTTTATGGCAAACAGCAAAACAAAAATAATAAAGTTCTGCGGAAGCTTTAGCACAGCAAACGTCCACGCATTTTTTAAAACCGTTCTATATTTCATTTTAAACGTAACTAAAATGGGATATACGTAAAAGCTCATAATGATGAGCAAAATGGAAACCACGGCAAACACAGTGTATAAAACGCCTAAGGGCAGGCCGCTGGAAATGAAAAAGCCGTTGTAAAAGACAAGGGCCTGCAGCAGCAGATACATTACAAGGTAAGATAAGACGCTGGTTAAAAGCCCAAACTTCCAGTTTTTCTTAGCGTGTTCAAAAAAGTCGGACACGATAAAGGTGTGCTCCTGCTTTGCGTAGTTTCGAATCACATAAGTGAACCCGGCGGTAAACGGGCCGGTGAGCATAAGGGGCAAAAAGGGCACAATGGGAACGATAAACGATTTGCCGCGTAAAAACGCCGTCACTATGGTTACCAAATTGTCGCCGCCAAAGTAAGAGGAGAACAAATAAATAGATGCGCCGAAAAACAAAAGGTTTGAAAGCGCAAACCAAAACGATACGCCGCAGATGTGCCAAAAGTGCCTGCCTACAATATCAAAATAGTTTCTTTGTGCGGCATCTTCCTTTGAAACGCCGCGTCTGTTTTCAGTTCCGAACATTGGTTTCCTCCGTCAGTTTTTCTTTCGCAGCATGGAATATTCGGGCAAATCTCTGCCCAAATCCAAAATAAATTCCTGCATGGGGTGAGGAACGCTGCTAATTTCGTTACCCTCTGTATCTGTCATGTTTGTAATTTGAAACGCAAAGGGCGCGGTGTTTGGCGCCATAACCTCCACCTCGTCGCCGAGGGACAGCTTGTTTTTCTGCACAAACAGTGTTTTGCCGTTACCCGCAGCGCCTTTTGCAACGGCCGCCACATCGTAGTTTCTGATGTATCCGCCGTTTTCATACTCCTGGCCGTTTTCTTTCGGGTTTCCCAGCCAAAAGCCCGTGGTGTAGCCACGGTTGCTGACTTTATAAAGCTCGTTTTTCCACTCCGGGTTAAACCGGTAGCCCTCAGGATTTTCCAAATATGCGTCAATGGCCCGGCGGTAAGCCCCCACAACGGTTGCCACGTAATATTCCGTTTTAACACGGCCTTCAATTTTAAAGCTGGTCACGCCGGAATTTATCAGCTCTGGAATGTGTTCAATCATGCACATGTCTTTCGAGTTAAAAATAAACGTGCCCCGCTGGTTTTCAAACACGGGAAAGTGCTCGCCCGGCCGCTTTTCTTCTTCCAGCGTATAGTTCCATCGGCAGGGGTGAGCGCAGTCGCCTGCGTTCGATTCACGCCCCGTCATGTAGGAGCTTAATAAACATCTGCCGGAGTAAGAGATGCACATTGCACCGTGAACAAAGGCTTCCAGCTCAAGGTCTGGGTCTGTTTTTTTACGGATGGTTTTCACGTCTTCGAGCGTTAGCTCTCTTGCTAAAACCACGCGCTGTGCGCCCAGCCTGTGCCAAAAGTTCACAGTTTCATAATTTACGTTGTTTGCCTGGGTGCTGATATGAATTGGAATATGGGGCGCAAACTCCTTTGCCAAGTGAAATGCGCCGGGGTCTGAGAGAATCAGCCCGTCGGGGCATAGGCGGTTTGCGTCTTTTAAAAATGCAATAAAATCCTCTATATCATCATTATGTAAAATGACGTTTGCCGTTAAATAAAATTTTTTGCCCTGACTGTGAGTAAATTCAATGCCCCGGGCCAAATCCTCGTAGGAAAAGTTTTTCGCCCGCACCCGCAGAGAAAACGCGTCTCCGCCGGCGTAAACCGCGTCTGCGCCATAAGCCAGCGCCACCTTTAGCCGTTCTAAATTGCCCGCAGGGGCAAGCAGTTCTATCTTGTTCATTTAAGCTTACCTTTCAACGCTAAGTTTTTCTAAAATTTCCTCTGCAATGGAGCGTTCATCCATGCGGCAAAGCTTTTTCAGCTCCTTGGGACTGCCGTGAGGCACCACAGGTGCATAGCCCTTTACCAGACACTTGCAAGCAACTTCGCGCTTTGCCAATGCCGCAGCGACAGACTCGCCAAAACCGCCTTTTACCACCCCGTCTTCCAGCGTTACCACAAGCTTATGTTTTTTCGCCATGTGGGTTACAAACTCGGTGTTTAACGGGAATAGAGTGCGCAAATTCACCAGGGTGGGGTTCAGCCCGTGCTCCTTTAACAGTGCACAGACTTTCTCGCCAATGGTGAGCATAAGCCCGGCGCAGAAAAGGCAAACGTCCTTTCCCTGCCGCACGGTGTGGGGAATTCCCAAAACAAAGGGGGAAACGTCAGTTTTCGTTTCCGGCTGGAGGTATCCTCTGGGATAGCGGATCGCAATGGGACCTTGGTGTGCGCCGCTTGCCGCAAAACGCATCATCTGCTCCAGTTCAGCAAAGCTTGCCGGGGCCAACACCGTCATGTTGGGCATGGCGGACATATATGCAATGTCAAACAAGCCGTGGTGGGTTTCGCCGTCTTCGCCGACAATGCCCGCCCGGTCAATGCAGAAGGTAACGTTTAAGTTTTGCAGGCACACGTCATGCAAAATCTGGTCATAGGCGCGCTGAAGAAAGGATGAATAAATCACCACAAAGGGTTTTAAGCCGCTGATGGCAAGGCCCGCCGCAAAGGTCACCGCGTGCTGTTCGGCAATAGCTACGTCGAAAAATTTGCGCGAAAACCGCTCTGCAAACTCGTCTGTTCCTGTTCCGGCAGACATGGCCGCCGTAACAACACAAATGTTATTGTCGCGTTCAGCCAAAGCGCACAGGGTGTTTCCCGCAATCCGCGAATAGGTGGTGTGGCGTTTGCCGGAACTGATTCCCACAGACGCTTCAAAGGTGCTCACGCCGTGGTAAACCGCCGGGTGCTTTTCGGCAAATTTATATCCCTTGCCCTTTTTCGTAATCACATGCAAAAGCACCGGGCCGCGCACAAGCTTTGCGCGGTTTAAAATCAGGGTGAGCATCTCCACGTCGTGGCCGTCCACCGGGCCGAAATAGGTAAAGCCCATATCGTCAAACACGGTGTTGCCCACTAAAATATGTTTTACTAAATCCTTAAACTTTTTTAAAAACAGCGCAATTTTGTCCCCCCAGGAAAAGCGGGAAAGCCCCCGCTCAATGCGGGATTTAAATGTAAAATATGCGGGAACAGAGCGCAGCTTTGTCAAATGCTTGGTAAACCCGCCGACGCTCTTGGAAATGGACATGTTATTGTCGTTTAACACTACAATAAAATTCTTTTTCAAGTTTCCGGCGTCGCACAGGGCCTCGGTGGCCATGCCGCCGGAAAGTGCGCCGTCGCCGATAACGGCTACGGTGTGAGCGTCGCTGCCTTTTAAAATGTTGGCCTTGGCAATGCCTAACGCCGCAGAGATTGACGTGCTTGAATGGCCGGTGTTAAAACAGTCGAACTCGCTTTCACAGGTTTTAGGAAAGCCAGCCAAACCTCCATACTTTCGCAGGGTAGAGAACTTGTCCCGTCTGCCGGTTAAAAGCTTATACACATAGCTCTGGTGGCCAACATCCCACACAATTTTGTCCTCCGGCAGGTCAAACGCGCGCAGAAGCGCAATAGTCAGCTCCACCACCCCCAGGTTCGAGGCTAAGTGCCCCCCGGTTTTGGAAACGGAGTCGATTAAAAACGCGCGGATTTCTTCTGCCAGCACGTGGGTTTCTTCTATATTCAGTTTCTTTACATCTTCCGGACAGGAGATCCTGTCTAATAAATGAAACATTCCATCACTCTTTTAGTAATTTTGCTTTCACAAACCGCTCTAAGGCGCGTTTTATATAAAACAAAGGGGTTTCAAAGGCCTCAATTGGCTCAACCAAAATGGTGAAGAGCCCCATTCGGTTAGCGCCCCAGGTGTCGGTAAAGATTTGGTCGCCCACAAATGCGGTGTTTTCCTGCCGGCAGCCCAATGTGTTCAGCGCTTTGCGGTAGCTTTTTTTCAGCGGTTTGCCTGCGTCTGCCACAAAGGGAATTTCAAAACCGGCAAGATAAGCTTCCACCCTGCGCCGCTTTCCGTTGGATATGACGCACACCAAAAAGCCGTCTGCCTTCAGTTCTTCCAAAAAGCTGAGCGCCCGTGCTGAGGGCGTTTTGGTTTCATGACTGTCCAGTGTGTTGTCAAGGTCTAAAATGACGGCGGAAATGCCGTTTTCTTTTAATTTATTTAAGTCAATTGCCGAAATGTCGTGAACAAACAAATCGGGCACAAGGTTATGAAACAATGAAGTCACCTCAATCAACATGTATCGTATGAAACGATATAACTATTATATCATACCACATTTTCAAAGGTGCGTAAATAGAAAAAAGGAGATTTTTTTGAAAAATCTCCTTTATGCCTTCTTATTTTTTTGAAACCCTTTAAAAATTTCGTAGGCGCCCATGAAAAACAAAAAGATGCCGAACAGCCGCCTGAGCAGGCCGGAGTTTAAACGCAGCGCCACAAACGAACCTAAGCCTGCTCCCGCAATGCCAAACAAAATAATGGGAATCGCAATTTTCAGCTCTAAGGCGTTATTTTTTTTGTGAACAAACAGCGCCACCACAGCAGTGGGAATAAAATAGAGCAAATTCACGCCCTGGGCAATGTGCTGGTTTGCGCCGACAAACATGGTCAGGGCGGGAATTAAAATCGTTCCGCCGCCGATGCCCATGCCGCTGATGATTCCCGACAAAAAGCCGGATATAATTGCAACAATCAATTAAAAAAACACCATCCTCACGGCGGCCGCAATCATAAACAGGCCGAAAATTTTGTGAATTGCGCCAAAGGTAAGCTTAGAAAGCAGCTTTGCTCCCACAAAACCGCCCACCACGCCGCCGATGGATACTTTAAGAGCAAGCCAGTAATCCAAAGACTTTGAGAACCCGTAGAACACAAGGCTCACTGCGGTGAAGCCGGATATGATTAAAATGGCCGTGGCGTGGCTTTTTTTCGGATCCAGCTTTAAAAACTTTTCTAAAAACGGCACGATAATCGTTCCGCCGCCGCTTCCGAACAGACCGTTGAAAAATCCCGCGGTGAGACCGCCCGCCGCGCAGGTGAACAGCTTCTTCGCCGTCATTTTATGTTCGTGTTCCATGCAATCAACCCCCAATAAGGATATTTTAACCGCAGTTTCAAAATTTACACATTGATTTTTTTTGCCTGTTGGTGTATAGTTATAGATGTATGGAAACTTGGAAACGGAGGATGCAATGGAACCAATTGAAATGAGAAGCAATTTTGAAAAGCCGCCTATTCGCCGCAATAAAAACAAACGTCTAAAACGTGTTTTTTTAACATGTTTATATGCGGTGATTTCCGTCATTGTGCTGGCGGGGGCGTATCTTTCCTATAAATATTTTTTCCCGTCGGACAAGCAGCTGTTTGTGCTTGCCCATTACAACACCTATCAAGACGGGGCAAAAGCAGAATCAAACACAAGGTTTGCAAAACAGACTGACGCCTCGCTGACCGTGGGCGACGGTGTTATGGATCCGCAAATGGCAAAAGCGGTGAACGGCCTAACCGTCCGCACAGAAACGGTGCAGTTTTCAGAAAACCAGAGCCGGCTTAATTTTGCATTAAAATTTATGGGCGGCGATTTGATCACGGCCACAAGCGTGACAGACGGCGGCATTACCGTATTTTCCTCTCCCCAAATGGCAGACGCGGCCTATTCGGGCGGCAGCACGGGTGAGATATTGAGTGTGCTTTTAGGCGCCCAGGGCGTAAACCCGGACAGGGGGATTTTAGACGGCGTAGACCGGGAAGGCTTTTTTAAATATTTGAAAAAATATGGAATAAGGCTTTATAACGATGTGCCGGACGCGGTGTTTTCTTCTGTTAAAATAAACGGCACCACAACGGTGCAGCTTTCGGCAAAGGCGGTGCGGCTCTTTTCCGGTATTGTGGGCCAGCTTCGGGCAGACAGTGAACTAAAGTCGTTTTTATATGCCCAGCGGGAGCAGATTGCAAGAAACATAAATGGAATGTATGAACCTTCGGCCCTTTTGGTTTCCAGCGTTACTCAAAAGGAGTTTGAACAGGAGTATTTAGAAACGCTGGACTCATTTTTGGCGGATATGGCCCAGTCCGATGCAGAGGTGGAGCTCACCGCTGTCATAAACAAGCACCGCAGGGTAGAGCGGGAAACGCTGAAAATTGCCGGGAGCGGCACGCCCGTGGCGGAGGTTGAGGCGTCAGGCGGCAAAACTGTTCGCGCCACAGCTTATAAAACGGACGGAAGCGAGCTGCTTCACTTTGAAAGGGAACAGAACACCGCCGGCACTGTGACAGATGCAGTGACTGCAATATCGCTGGACCTGGCAAAACCGGGTGATGCGCTAAAACTGGTGAACGTTACGGTAAACACGTCAACCGACACAGCGGTTAAAGATGCGGACATAAGCCCTCCGGAGCAGTTTTACGACCTTTCTGCACTGGACGGGGAGGAAAAACAGAAGCTTGCAGAAAGTGTGAATCAGCGGCTAACTGGCGTGTTTACGCGGGCCGCGCTGGGATTTTTCATGTTTAGAAGATAAGGGGACAGGAATTTATGCAGGACAAAATGATTTATATAAAAGGTGCTAAGGAGCACAATTTAAAGAATGTGGATTTAAAAATTCCCAGGGACAAGTTTGTGGTGTTTACGGGGATTTCCGGCTCGGGAAAGTCTTCTTTGGCTTTTGACACGCTGTATGCCGAGGGGCAGAGACGGTATGTGGAGTCTCTTTCGTCTTACGCGCGTCAATTTTTAGGGCAGATGGAAAAGCCCGAGGTGGAATATATTGAGGGGCTGTCGCCGGCCATCAGCATAGACCAGAAGACCACGGCAAAAAATCCTCGCTCAACGGTAGGGACCGTTACGGAAATTTACGACTATCTAAGACTGTTATACGCCAGGGTGGGCATTCCGCACTGCCCAAAGTGCGGGAAAGAGATTAAAAAGCAAACCATTGACCAGATTGTAGACCGCATTATGGAATTGCCGGAAAAAACAAAGTTTCAGATTTTGGCGCCGGTAATCCGCGGCAAAAAGGGCGAGCACGCAAAGCTGTTTGAAGACGCTAAGAAAAACGGATTTGTCCGGGTGCGGATCGATGGGCTGGTGTATGACGTTGCAGAAGAAATTAAGCTGGAAAAGAACAAAAAGCATACCATTGAAATTGTGATTGACCGGCTGGTTATGAAAGAGGGCATAGAGCAAAGACTGACAGATTCCATTGAAACCGCGTCAGGACTGGCATCCGGCACGGTGATTGTGGACGTTATCGGCGGCAGCGAAATGACATTTTCGCAAAATTACGCCTGCGACGACTGCGGTATCAGCATGGAGGAGCTTTCACCCCGAATGTTTTCGTTTAACAACCCATTGGGAGCCTGCCCCTGCTGCTCAGGCATCGGCAGCATGATGAAGGTTTCGCCGGAACTGATTTTAGACCCCGAGCGCACGTTAAACGAGGGCGGGATTATGGCCTCTGGCTGGGGCTCAGCCGACAGCGAGGACAGCATGGCCCACATGTATTACGAGGCGCTGGGGAAAAAATATGGCTTTGATTTCGATACAAAAATAAAGGATTTGAGCAAAGAGGCGGTAAACGCTATTCTTTACGGCACAAAGGGCGAACGGCTGGAACTGTTTTTAAAACGCTCCTACGGCACGTCTCACTATTTCGCGGCCTTTGAGGGTATTATTAATAACTTAGAACGCCGCTACCGCGAAACCAACAGCGATTTTATGAAGATGGAAATTGAGAAGATGATGCGCTTTAAGCTGTGCCCGGAGTGCGGCGGAAAAAGACTCAGGCCGGATGTTTTGGCGGTTACCGTGGGCGGGAAAAACATTGACGAGGTGACCCGCCTGCCTGTGGACAAGGCAAGGGATTTTTTTGCGGCGTTAACCCTGTCTGAGCGGGACATGAAAATTGCGGAGCGCGTGTTAAAAGAGATTAACGAGCGCATCAGCTTCCTTTGCGATGTGGGGCTGGAGTATTTAACTCTGTCCCGGTCGTCGGGTACGCTGTCCGGCGGCGAAGCGCAGCGAATTCGTTTGGCAACACAAATCGGTTCAGGGCTGATGGGTGTTCTGTATATCTTAGATGAGCCCTCAATCGGCCTGCACCAGCGGGATAACAATAAGCTGCTGGCAACGTTACGTCGGCTGACAGATTTGGGCAACACGCTGATTGTGGTGGAGCACGACGAAGACACCATGCTGGAGGCGGACTATATCGTAGACGTTGGCCCCGGCGCAGGCGTGCACGGCGGCCGCATTGTGGCCCAGGGCACGGCGGAGGAGATTATGGCCTGCGAAAACTCCTTAACAGGGCAGTATTTAAGCGGCAGAAAGCAAATTCCTGTGCCTGAAATGCGCAGGAAAGGAAACGGGAACGTGCTGAAGTTTTTAGGCTGCGCTGAAAACAATTTAAAAGATGTCGACGTTTCCATTCCATTGGGAACGTTCACCGCTGTTACCGGTGTGTCCGGTTCAGGGAAATCGTCTTTGGTGAACGAAATTATTAACAAATATCTTTCAAAAGAGTTAAACCGCGCCCACAGCCTGCCGGGCAAGTTTAAAAAGGCGGAGGGCGTGGAGAATTTGGATAAAATTATTGACATTGACCAGTCGCCCATCGGCAGAACGCCCCGGTCAAATCCCGCCACCTATACCGGCGTGTTCGGTGATATCCGCGAACTGTTTGCCGCAACAAATGAGGCAAAAATGCGGGGCTATAAATCCGGCAGGTTCAGCTTTAACGTAAAGGGCGGGCGGTGCGAGGCCTGCTCCGGCGACGGAATTATTAAAATTGAAATGCACTTTCTTCCTGACGTGTTTGTGCCCTGTGAGGTGTGTAAAGGTAAACGCTATAACAGGGAAACACTGGAAGTGAAATATAAAGGCAAAAACATTTACGAGGTTTTGGATATGACGGTGGAGGAGGGGTTAGAGTTCTTTTCCAGTATCCCCAAAATCCAACGCAAGCTGCAAACTCTTTACGACGTGGGGCTTTCTTATGTGAAACTGGGACAGCCCTCCACACAGCTTTCCGGCGGCGAGGCACAGCGTGTGAAGCTGGCCACGGAGCTTTCCAAGCGGGGAACAGGCAAAACCCTTTACATCTTAGACGAGCCTACTACCGGCCTCCACACGGCGGACGTGCACCAGCTTTTGGAGGTTTTAGACAGGCTGGTGGAAAATGGAAACACCGTTTTGGTAATTGAGCATAACTTAGACGTGATTAAAACGGCGGACTATATCATGGACTTGGGCCCAGAGGGCGGGGACAAGGGCGGCGCCATTGTTGCCACCGGAACGCCGGAGGAAATTATGAAATGTAAAAATTCTTATACGGGTCAGTTCTTAAAGCTTCATATTGATAAGAACAGGCGAATAAACTAAAGAGAAGCGGCATGTCCGTATGCGAATACTTGGAGGGCCTGTTATGAAAAAGAAAAAACAAAAACGGGATTATTTTGTCAGCTGCATTGTGGCGGCAGCAGGGGAAAGCCGCCGCATGGGAGAAAACGTGAACAAGCTGTTTTTAGAAATCGGCGGCGCTCCCGTTATTGCCCATACTCTGCTGGCGTTGCAGAACAGCGGGTTTATTGACGAAATTATTGTTGCGGCAAAAGAGGAGGACATGTTAGACATCTCGGACATTGCCGCAGACTTTGAAATTGACAAGCTGAGAGCCATTGTGAAAGGCGGCGAGGTGCGGGCAGAGTCTGTTAAGGCGGCGATTGCGGAACTTTCGGAGGACTGCGACCTGATTGCCGTACACGACGGCGCAAGGCCATTGGTTGATGAAGAAACCATTGCCGAGGCCGTGTCAGCCGGTTTTGCCTTTGGCGCGGCGGCGTGCGGCGTGCGGCCAAAGGCCACCATAAAACGTGAGGATGAAAATGGTTTTATTGCGGAAACGGTGGATAGGAGCGAGCTGTTTGAAATTCAAACGCCCCAAGTGTTTTCCAAAGCGCTGTTTTTAAACGCCTATGACGCAGAGGAGGACGCACTGCGGGCTGTGACGGACGACTGCGCGCTGGTTGAAAAGCTGGGTACAAAGATAAAAATTACCCCGGGATCTTATCGCAATATTAAAATTACCACGGTGGAAGATATTGCGGTGGCCGAGGGACTGTTAAGCAGCGAGGAGTGGTAACGGCATGGATATGCGGATTGGGCACGGGTTTGACGTGCATTGTTTGACAGAAAACAGAAAATTGATTTTATGCGGCGTGGAAATTCCGTTTGAACAGGGGCTTTTGGGCCACTCCGACGCGGATGTGGCGGCTCACGCTGTGACAGACGCGCTGCTGGGTGCGGCGGCTTTAGGCGACATTGGGCGCCACTTTCCCGACACGGACGATGCATATTTTGGTGCGGACAGTATGCAGCTTTTGCAATGCGCCGCAAAGCTGGTTTGGGAAAAGGGGTATGCTGTTTCCAATATAGACGTAACAATTATTGCCCAGAGGCCGAAGCTTGCGGCGTTTATTCCCAAAATGGCGGAAAATCTTGCGGCGGTTTTAGAACTTTCTGTTGATCGTGTGAACGTAAAAGCCACCACCACGGAAAAGCTGGGCTTTACCGGCCGTGGGGAGGGCATTGCGGCTGAGGCAGTTTGTCTGCTTGTGTGTAATTAGCTTATACTTAATCTAATTTTTAAGTTCTGAATAAACTATT
Source organism: Congzhengia sp. (assembly GCF_037235575.1). NCBI lineage: Bacteria > Bacillati > Bacillota > Clostridia > Eubacteriales > Oscillospiraceae > Congzhengia > Congzhengia sp. Next base: position 103,054 of record NZ_JAXUNN010000039.1, read on the forward strand.
TTTAGCAATATTATCTTGATTTTGTGCAATATTGTTCATTTACTTTGTTACATTATTATAATAAAATAAAAGAAAGCTATGGGGATAGTTTTTAAAAAATTAGAAAAAGGAGAGAAGAGGCTTATGAAAAAATTATTTGCAGTGTTTTTTTCACTTTCTCTGCTAATAGGTGTAATGACGCCGCCGGGTGTTTCAGCAGAGGGAGAAGCAGATCCGGCCGGCACGCTATTTTTTGAATTTGAAGATTTGGCAGAGGCGGCAGGAGCCGGGAACATTCAAACGGAAGCAAACCATAGAGACGCGCTGTCTGTGGAAAACGCCAGCGGGAAGGCATATTGGGCAACAATTGACACAACGACAGACCCAAGCGCTGCGTTAACTGTGAACGTAACAGCAGAACAGGCAGGCTATTATAAGTGTCAGTATGCCGTTATGAAGCGCACAGACAAAACAAATTTGAGCAATATTACGCTGACAGTAAACGATGTGCTTGTTGGAGATAACGACACATTCTGCAAGCCTTTGGAAGACCTTAGCGCATATGTTGACGCCACCGATGACGAGGGAACCCCAATTTTGAATGAAGACGGTACGCCAAAGCAAAAGTGTGTTTATCCCTGGGAGTATGCACGAATGTGGCTGTTTGAGGGTAAGACCTCTTGCTATTTAAACGAGGGTGAGAATACCTTACAGGTGGATGTATCTTATCTGGAAAATGCATTGTTTGGAAAGTGGAAATTTTTTGCCGACTACATAAAATTTGTTCCGGATAACGGAACGGATATCATACCTGAAGAAACGCTGATAGAGGCCGAAGACATGGCCGCAGAAAAAATTGTAGAAGTTGCTGGCGCAAGCGGCGGCAAATGGATTGGCACATCGAACGTAAAAGTGACAGGCGAGGAGGGAACACCACTGTTGCCGATTCAGGCGCGGGTAAACTTTACGGAGAGTCGGTATTACGACTTTTCTTATGTGGCGACCCATTGGCAGAACTCAGTGAGCGAGGTTTCCTTGTATCTCGGAGAGAATAAAATTAGCAGTAATAAAGACGACTCAGATTTAGGAACAAATGTTCAGGATAGATTTACAAGCGCCTCTGATGATGACCCTGCCGGCTGGACAGCAAAGTGGAATCCCATGTACGAATATACAAAAAAAGTTTGGGTCGACGCGGGGACCTATCTGCTGGAATTTCGGGTTTCGACCTGTGAGAGTGAGGAATATGCAGAAAATGTCAAATATTTTATAGATTACATTGACATTAAACCCTCGCCGGATTCTATGACGAAGGATGCGGAAAACAACTACACGGCAGAAGTCTGCTTTGCATCACCGGTGTCTGGCACTGCTGTTATGGCGGCCTACAACGAAAATAAGCTGGTGGAAATGACAGTTGTTGAGATTTCTGCTGAAACGCAGTTTATGCAATTAAGTCTCAAAACAGATCAAACGGTTACGAAGGTGAAGGTTTTTGTTTGGGACGGATTTACAAATTTCGCTCCGAAAATTGAATGCAAGGAGTTTGCGCTTTCCAACTAATTTTTTAATACAGAATATAAAAGAAACAGGCCGCAAATCGCGGCCTGTTTCTTTTATATAGCAACTACAGCAAAAAAATAGGCAACATGAGCATATAAATTCCAAATTTGTTGTGGTAAAGTAAAGAAAAACAAAAAGGGTGTTTGTTTATGAAAAAGGTTTATACCCAGACAAAAGAGATTGAGATTTGCGGAAACTACGACGTAATTGTAGTTGGCGGAGGTGCGGCAGGGTGTGCGGCGGCGTTGACCGCCGGCCGGCTGGGGGCTGAGGTTTTGCTTTGCGAACGGTATGGCTTTTTGGGCGGCGCAACCGCTGCCCAGGGCGTGGGTCACATTTTGTCTACCAATGGTGTAGATTTTATGGGCGTGTGGCATGATTTTATCCGCGAGGTAAACCGTTTGGGCGGCCTATCGAACCGCGACTTGACGACTAAAGGCGAGGACAACCGCATTCGCAGCGGCGTGGATATTGAATTGGTAAAGTTTGCGTGGGACAATTTGCTCTCAAAAGCACAGGTGAGCATGTTGCACCATGTGTGGGCCAGCGGCGTGATGAAAGAGGAGAATAAAATTACCGGCGTGATTTTGGAAACCGTGTCGGGCACTATGGCGGTGCAGGGGAAAATGGTGATTGACGCAACGGGGGACGGAGCGGTTTGTGCGTTTGCAGGCGCGCCCTTTTCACAAGGGGATGGGGAACACCCCTATAACCAGGCGCTGACCAAAGTTTTCCGCATGGGGAATGTGGACAGAAGTGTTGTCCACACCAAAGAGGAAATCCAAAAGCTGGTGGAGGAAGCGGCTTCAGATGAGATGGCGAAAAGATATGAAAGCGAAGTTGTGAAAAACGGCAGGGCGGCCAGCTACACCGCCAGCAGAACCGTACCGAACTCCATTCCCAAATACCGTACGGAGATGCACGGCTTTGCAAGCCGTGTGCTGCACATTAACCCTGTGGATCCCTGGGATTTAACAAAGGCGGAGCGGGAAGGAAGAAAGCAGGCCTATGAATGCGCCGATTTTGCAAAGCGTTATATCAGCGGGTTTGAAAACGCCTATCTGCTGGATACCAACATTCACATCGGCATCCGTGACTCACGCAGAATTCAGGGTATTGAAACAGTTTTGGCAGAGGATGCGCTAATGTTAAATAAGCGCAAAGACTCCATCGCCAAAAGCTCTTGGGTGATTGATATTTGGCCCGGCGACCACTATGCCCGTCCCGCCGTGCAGGACAGCGCACAGCGCATGGAAAAGGTTTTATCCGGGGACTATTTTGATATTCCCTACGGCGCCATTGTGGTAAAAGGCACACAAAACCTGTTTGTGGCGGGACGGTGTATTTCTGCGGAACGGGAGGCGCAGGCGTCGCTTCGGATTCAGCAGACCTGCCAGGCCACAGGCGAGGCAGCGGGTTTTGCCGCGGTGTTCTGTCTAAAGCACGGTATTTCGCCGGACAAGGCGGACGGGGCAACGGTGGCAAAAGAACTTGCTCAGCACAGAAGTTTTATAAAACCGGTAATGGAGGAGCTGTTAAAATAAATAAAAAAACGGGAGCGGTTCCGCTCCTGTTTTTTATCTTATTTTATTTTTTCTTTACACAGTTCCAAAAGCCGCTTTGCGTCCTCCTCCGACTCTACCGCACAGCAGAAGCTGATGCCCGTGCGGTACCGTGAAAAGTCCATAGCATCAAACTCATTACGGGTGAGAATATAGTGCACAATGGGCAGCTTAGCTGCTGTCACCTTGTCAAACAGAAAATCCAGATATTCCTGCCCGAATATCAGGTTCTCCATATAGCCGAAGTTCAGCCCCTTTAGATTTCCGTTTTCTGCCATATCAAAAATCCAGTGGTCGGCACGCCCGCAAAAATGCATGGAAGCGCCGCCCAAAGCGTCGATAATTTTTTTGTCATACTGCTGTGCAAACTCTTGGTACATTGCGCAGGAAAGGTTTACCGCCGAATCGTTCCGGATGACCGTGTTTCCGGGATAGAGCATATCCCAGTGGTAGCAGCTGCCCTCCTGGTCGTTAGAAAGGTAGGGATATATGCGCTGGAACAGGCGGATATACGTTTCCGTGACCACAGATAAAAGCGCGTGGATAAGTTCAGGTTCGTCATATAGATCGGGGTAAATGTCAGACCCATAGATGAGATGTGCGGTATCGAAAGGCCCCTGAAGATCGGGGTGATACAGTTTCAGTATTTTGCGGCAGGCAGGATAGTCTTTCAGCACTTCGTTGTAAAATGCATAAGTCTGGACAAGGCGCGCGCCAAAGCCGCTGTCTAAGTCCGGAACACCGCGGTCGACCACGCGCTTTATCTCCTCTTTTGAAAGGGGCGTAACCCAGGGCATATTTCCATTTACAATCGAGCTTTTCGCGCCAAACAGAGAGGCAAGGGTTCCAACACCGTAGTTGGCCCGAATGGTGGGAATCGCATCGTCCTTTAGTTTCACGCGGGGAATACAGGCAATCAGCTCGTTATACATCATTTTAGCCATGTCCTCGTGGGTTTCCTCCATAGCATAGGGAGGAAACGTGCGGTCGGGAAGATGGACGCACATACAAATCCTGTCAACAGGCAAAAAGGAATTTACCCGTTTTTGCAGGACAATGGTATTTTCAACATGGCGAACATCGGCATGTTCCTCAATGTAGGTTAATATTTTCTTTAATGCCTCCATTTTTACAGCTTCTCCTTTCATAAAATATTACGGCGCAGACAAAACGTCTGCGCCGCAGAATTAAGGTTCAAATTCGTATTCGTCGCCCATACGGTTTTTAAACTCGTCAAAGGCCATGTCAAGCTCTGCCTCGTCCTCAATGGGCAGCAGGGTTTCAGAGCCATCCTCGTCAATTTTCAAGGTATAAATGAGCACCTCGTCGCAGTCTTCATCGCCCTCGTCTGCCGGGAGAAGCACCACGTAGGTTTCGCCGTTATAGTCGAAAGAGTCCAGATGCAGGAACGCATGTTCCTCGCCGTCATCGTTTATTAGCCTCACAATGCCTTCTTCTTCCTCTGGTGCGGCGTTTTGCATGTTTTTTTCATCAGCCATTTAGTTTGCCTCCTTTTGAAAAGCGGACAGGCTTTCTTCCACCTTTTGCAGCATTTCGCGGTATTTTTCGCCCTTCGCTTTTTCTTCTTCTACCACGCGAGCCGGGGCTTTGTCCACAAATCCTTTATTGGAAAGCTTGCCCTCCACGCGCTTTATTTCGCCTAATAAATGTTTCTTTTCTTCTTCTAACCGTTTTAATTCCTTTTCAAAATCCACCAGTTCGCCTAAGGGAATGTAAATCTGCGCGCCGTCTACAATAACCGCCACTGTGTTTTCTCCAACGGTAGATTTGTCCTTCAGTACCGTAACGTCGGAAGCGCTAGCTAGCTTTTGAAAGAACACAGCGCCGTTTTGGAACAGCTCTGTGTGGTCTGTCACAATGAACATGGCGGCTTTTTTTGATGGTGGAATGTTCATTTCAGCCCGCTTATTCCGCACAGCTTTCAGTGCGCCTTTCATCATTTCCATCTGCGCAGCTTCGGCAGGAAAGCTTAAAGCATCGTCTGCTGTAGGCCAGTTTGCAATGACAATACTTTCCCCCTCGTGGGGCAGGCTAAGCCAAATTTCCTCGGTGATGAATGGCATGAACGGGTGGAGCAGCTTCAGCGTATTGGAAAGCACGTAGGAAAGCACCTGCTGGGCGGTTTTGTTGGTGGGGTTCTCCGTGTCGTAAAGCCGGGGTTTCACCAGCTCAATATACCAGTCGCAGAATTCGTCCCAAATAAAGTCGTAAAGCTTTGCCACAGCAACGCCCAGTTCAAATTTATCTAAATTTTCCGTCACTTCGGAAACTAAGCGGTTTAATTTATCTAAAATCCATTTGTCCTCTAAAGCCAGTTCAGAGGCCGCAGGAACGCACAGCTCGTCGATGGTTAAATTCATCTGAACAAACCGCGAAGCGTTCCAAATTTTGTTTGCAAAGTTCCTGCTGGCGGTTACACGCTCAGTGGAAAATCGCATGTCGTTTCCGGGAGAGTTTCCTGTAGCAAGAGTAAAGCGCAGTGCGTCTGCGCCGAACTCGTCAATCACCTCTAAGGGGTCAACGCCGTTTCCTAAGGATTTGCTCATCTTTCTGCCCTGAGCGTCCCTCACCAGGCCGTGAATAAACACGTACTTAAACGGTACCTCACCGGTATGTTCAATTCCCGAAAACATCATTCGCATTACCCAGAAGGGGATAATGTCATATCCGGTTACGAGAACGCTGGTGGGATAGAAATAGGATAAATCCTCTGTTTTATCCGGCCAGCCAAGGGTTGAAAACGGCCACAGCGCAGAAGAAAACCATGTGTCAAGTGTATCGGGATCCTGCCGCATGGGCTTGCCGCATTTCGAGCAAACAGCGCCGTCTTCCTTTGTTACAACCATTTCACCGCAGTCGTCGCAATAGAAGGCCGGAATTCTGTGCCCCCACCACAACTGACGGGAGATACACCAGTCGCGGATGTTTTCAAGCCAGTGAAAATATACTTTTTCAAAGTGTTCCGGTACAAATTCTGTGTCTTTCTTTTTCACAGCGTCAATTGCAGGCTGAGCAAGAGAATTCATTTTAACAAACCACTGTTTCGATATAATCGGCTCAACGGTTGTTCCGCAGCGGTAGCATTGACCAACGTTGTGAGAATGGTCTTCCACCTTAACCAAAAGGCCCATTTCGTCTAAGTCTTTTATCATCTGCTTACGGCACTCATAACGGTCCATGCCTTCATATTTTCCGGCATAGTGATTCATTGTGGCGTCGTCGTTCAAAACCTTAATTTGTGCAAGATCATGACGCAAGCCAACCTCAAAGTCGTTGGGGTCGTGGGCTGGTGTAATTTTAACACAGCCTGTTCCAAACTCTTTGTCCACATACGCATCTGCAATTACAGGAATTTCCCGATCGGTAAGGGGAAGCAGCAAGGTTTTTCCGATAATGTCCTTATAGCGTTCATCTTCAGGATTTACCGCAACCGCAGTATCGCCGAACAGCGTTTCGGGACGTGTTGTAGCAATGACAACAAATTCATCGCTCCCTTTTACCGGATATTTAATGTGCCAAAAATGGCCGGCCTGTTCTGCGTGTTCAACCTCTGCATCTGAAAGCGCAGTAATGCATCTGGGACACCAGTTTATAATTCTTGAGCCCTGATAGATAAGCCCTTTTTTATAGAGATTCACAAAAACCTCTTTCACTGCTTTGGAGCAGCCTTCGTCCATGGTAAAGCGTTCCCTTGTCCAGTCGCAGGAGCTGCCCAGCTTTTTCAGCTGATTAATAATCCTGTCCCCATAGTGCTTTTTCCACTCCCACACCTTTTCCACAAACTTTTCGCGGCCCAGGTCGTAGCGGGTTTTACCCTCTTCCTTGCGCAGCACTTCCTCCACCTTAATTTGGGTGGCAATACCGGCGTGGTCAGTTCCGGGAATCCAAAGGGCATTAAAGCCTGCCATGCGCTTGTAGCGGATTAAAATATCCTGCAGCGTTTCGTCTAAGGCATGTCCCATGTGGAGCTGGCCTGTAACGTTTGGGGGCGGAATTACAATGGTGAACGGCTCTTTTGTTTTGTCCGGCGTTGGGGTAAAATAACCCTTTTCCACCCAGGTATTATAAAGCCGTTCCTCCACCTCTTTGGGGTTATATGTTTTGTTAATTTCGTTAGACACCAAATTTTCCTCCTAACCAGAATATCATAATGCAGCCAATGATGACCAAAATCAGTCCCACAGATTTTGTGACATAAAGTTTTCCCATCACGGCATCAGGCGAGGCCGCGCCTTTTTTTAAGAACACAGGCACCAAAAAGTTTAAAATCGCGCCCAAGACAATTAAAATCCAGGGAATTATTTTGATAAAATTCATGAATTCAGCCCTCCGTCTTGTTTTTTTCCAATATAGTTTTTAAATTGCTTTTGTTTGATAAAGTACAAATATAAATAGGATACGATTGCAGCGGCGTTGGTGACGACCACAACGCCCAGCATCACATTTTTCAGCGTCACATTAGTCACAGAGAAAATGAGTAAAATTACCATGGCGCAGAACATGGCCACGGTGTTCAGCTTTCCGAATACGTTAGATTTTACAAAGGTTTTCTTTGCAAAAAGGAACGCGCCGCCCACAATCATTAACAGTTCTTTTGACGCAAGCACCAGCACAAACCACAAGGGTACCATCTTCGCGCACAACATTGTCACCACCACGGCAATCTGCATCAGCTTGTCTGCCAGCGGGTCTAAGAGCTGTCCGATCTTTGTGGTCATGTTATATTTTCTCGCAATGTAGCCGTCTAATACGTCAGTTGCGCTGGCCAGAATAAAAATTGCCGCCGCCGCTGTTTTTTGTTCTCCCTCAATCAGAAAGACCAAAATAAACACCGGAACCATGACAAGCCTTAAAATGGACAGCATGTTGGGAATATTCAACCGGGTACCTCCTTAAAAATGGTTATAAAAATTTACAGTCTGCCGCGCCGTCTGACAGGCGCAACACAAATTCCTGCTCTTTTTTTACATCGCTCACACTGGAAATCAGCGTCCCGTCCTTTGTGCTGGCAATGGAATAGCCTCGGGCAAGGGTTTTTAAGGGGCTGAGCGCGTCGAGCTTTGCCGCGGCCCGCGAAAGCACCGTCCGCTTTTTTTCAAGCAACGAACGTGCAGCCTTTTCCGCATTTTTCATCAAAGCGTCCACATACTGCCGCTCATCTGCCAGCCGGCCGGAAAAACGCTGAAACCCATAAGCGCCGGTTAGGTTAGCAAGGGTTTTCTTTTTATGTTCAATACAGTATATTAATGCTGATTTTAATCTGCCCCTCTGGTTTTGAAAGTAGCCGCTAAGCTCTGCAGCCGACGGGCACACCAGCTCCGCCGCCGCAGAGGGCGTAGGGGCTCTGAGATCCGCCACAAAATCGGCAATGGTGAAATCGGTTTCGTGCCCCACGGCGGAAACCACCGGAATATGGGACGCAAAAATCGCCCGGGCCACAATTTCCTCGTTAAAGGCCCACAAATCTTCAATGGAACCGCCGCCGCGGCCCACAATCATCACATCGCAGAGTTCATGCTCGTTCAATAAACGGATGGCGTTTGCAATTTCCGGCGCGGCAGACACACCCTGCACCGAAACCGGTGCCAAAAACACCTCAGCCATTGGGAACCTGCGTCCGGTTATGTTAATAATATCCCGCACGGCGGCGCCTGTTTTAGCCGTTACTACACCAATCCGCTGGGGAAAGGGGGGCAGGGGCTTTTTAAATTTTTCGTCAAACAGGCCCTCTGCGTCAAGCTGCGCTTTGAGCTTTTCATACGCCGCATAGAGGCTGCCTACACCGTCGGGTACAATGTCCTCCGCGTAAATCTGATATACCCCGTCTCGCTCGTAAACCGAAATCCTGCCGCGGACGGTTACCTTCATTCCGTTGTCCGGCCGGAAAGTAAGCCGCTGCACGCAGGAGCGGAACATCACCAGCTTGATTAACGAACCTTCGTCCTTTAAGCTGGCGTAGATGTGCCCGGAGGAGTGGAGCTTAAAGTTCGACAGCTCGCCCTTCACACAAATGTCCCCTAAGTAACTGTTCGCGTCTAACACCCGTTTTATGTAGTTGTTGAGCTGGGACACGCTGACGGTTAAAATTTCTCGTTCCATAGGTCTATTTCCCTTTAAACACAGAGGCCAAAATACCATTTACAAACTTGCCGTTTTTCTCGTCGTTATAGGTTTTGGCAAGCTCCACCGCCTCGTTTATGGAAATGCTGTCGGCAATGTCATCCATGTAGAGCATTTCCGCCACGGCCACCCTCAGAACGGCCAGCGTTACCTTAGGGAGTCGGGAAATGCGCCAGCCTTTTGTGTTTTGCTCAATGGTTTCGTCAATATGTGCAATGTTTTCCACTGCAGAGCGTAGTAGGGTTTCCACATAATTTTTCTGATTTCCCAGCGACAGCTCATTTTCCACAAAGTAGGAAAGCATGGTTTGGGCGTCGTTTTTCTGAACCTCATATTCAAACATCAGCTTAAAGCAATGTTCACGTGCTTCTTTTCTTGTCATGCCGCTCTCCTTACGTTAAAAAATAGATATATTTATATTAACTTTACCATTATATACTATTTTACAGCAAAAAGAAAGGGTTTTTTAAAAAAAGTTGGCAAAAATAAAATCCGCACGGAAAACTCCATGCGGATGTCAAATCAAATTTATCAGTTTACAATTCTTCTTGCGGCATAGTAACAGTCGTTATAATAACCGTTTACAATGCTGGCATATTTAATCACATCGCCGGTCTGGGGGGAATGAATCATCATGCCGTCGCCCACGTAAATGCCAACGTGGTGAATTCTTGCTGCGCCCTGTTTTTTAAACAGAAGCAAATCGCCGGGCTGAAGCTCGCTTTTGCTTACCGGAACGCCGTTGTTGATCTGGTCGGCGGAAACGCGGTTTAAGGTATATCCAAGCTGTTTAAAAACGTATGAAGTAAAACCGGAGCAGTCGAACCCAGCCGGGGTGGAGCCGCCATAAACATAGGGGAGCCCTAAAAACTGTTCTGCGATTTGAACAACGCGCTGACCCGCCGAAACGCTGCCGGAGGTGCCGCCGTAGGTGACCGGGGCCACGCTTCTGACCTGTGCAGGTGCCGTTGTGGTGATATAGTCTGCCGAGATATATGCATATCCGCAAGCCGCGAGGGGAGTTGAAATTTTATACCAGTTTCCCTCCTGGCCGATTAACTGTACGGCATCGCCGGTGTTAATCTGGCCGTAGGTACCGTAAATGGTGTCCGGGCCGGAGCGGATGTTTAAGCTGTCACCGGTGGAATATCCCGTGCAGGGGAATTCAACCGCAAAAGTCGTGATTGTGGCGGTAATGGCTAATGCCGCAGTAATCGCCGCAATGCGCGCAATTTTTTTCAATGGGTTCATATGTAAGTTCCTCCATGATTATCTTTTGTATTCAGAAGTAAAAGTTGTTACATATTTGTTACAAAAACTATTATACACAACTTGCACCAGTTTGTCAACTGATTTTTAAAACTTTTTTAATAATTTTGTAGCAATTTGCGTTATTTTTCACAAAAGACTTGAAAGAACTGGGGAAATATGCTATAATTTTAGCACATAAAAAGAACTATGTAAAGAAATTTTAAAACGAAATAAAGGAGAGAATATCATGGCAGAATTAACAAAGGTTCTGGCGTTTGACTTTGGCGCATCAAGCGGCAGGGCAATGCTGTTTACATTTGACGGGGAAAAGCTTTCCATTGAAGAGATGCACCGGTTTTCCAACGACCCGGTAATGGCAGGCAACAGTTTTCACTGGGACGTGTTGCGGCTGTTTTTTGAAATTAAGCAGGGCATTAACAAAACGGTGCTGGCGGGGCACAAGGACATTAAAGCTATCGGAATTGACACCTGGGGCGTGGATTTTGGCCTGTTCGACAAAAACGGCAAGCTTTTAGGAAACCCCTATCACTACCGCGATACCCGCACCAGCGGCATGATTGATTTGGCAGACCAGATGATGGGCAAAAAATATATTTTTGACAAAACCGGAATTCAGTTTAATTTCTTTAATACGCTGTTTCAGTTTATGGCAATGAAAAAAGAGAACGACCCGGTGTTAGGCATTGCGGACAAAATGCTGTTTATGCCCGACATTTTTAACTATCTGTTAACCGGCGTAATGAAAAACGAATATTCCATTGCCTCCACCTCCCAGCTCTTAAACGTGAAGACAAAGGACTGGGACAAAGAACTGATGGAAAAAGCGGGTATTCCTACCGACATTTTCGGCGAAATTGTAATGCCCGGAACGGTAATCGGCGAATTGTCCGATGATATCTGTGAAGAATTGGGCTGTCCGAAAATTCCGGTCGTTGCCGTTGGCTCGCACGACACGGCCTCGGCGGTTGCCAGCGTTCCGGTGACAGAAGATTATAAATACGCCTACATCAGCACCGGCACCTGGGCGCTGATGGGCTCTGAATTAGACAGTCCCAATGTAACGGACACCACCTTTCAATATGATTTCACCAACGAAGGCGGCGTATGTGGGAAAATCCGCTTCTTAAAAAATATTATGGGTCTGTGGATTATTCAGGAGAGCAAACGCCAGTGGGCCAGGGAAGGCAAAAACTTTACTTTCGACGATTTGGAGCAGGCGGCGTGGAGCGCAGAGCCGTTTCAAAGCTTTATCGACCCCGACTGTGAGGATTTTGCGGCCCCCGGCAACATGCCCAGGCGAATCCGCGAGTTCTGTAAACGCACCGGCCAGCATGTGCCGGAGGGCGAGGGTGAAATTATCCGCTGCGTGGCCCAGAGCCTGGCGTTTAAGTTCCGCATGGTGGCAGACGCCATTGAAGACATTACCAAAGAGCCGCTATCTGCCGTACACATGGTGGGCGGCGGCATTAAAGACACCATGGTGTGCAGATTTACGGCCAGCGCAACGGGCAAAACCGTTTTGGCCGGCCCGGTGGAAGCCACCAGCACGGGCAACGCGGTTGTTCAGCTTATGGCGCTGGGCAAAATCGGTAGCTTAACCGAGGGGCGGCAAATTGTGAAAAATTCGTTCCCTGTTAAGACCTATGAGCCTGAGGATGCTGAAAACTGGAACAAGGCATATGAAGCGTATAAAAAAATTGTAACCTTAAAATAGGCGCTGATAAGCCCCGGATTTTTTTCCGGGGTTTTTTATTTTTTTTCATGGAAAGTATACTTGACATTTTTGATTGTGCGTGATACAATGCGTATATGGAAAGCGAACTTTACATTCGAGGAGGAGATACAGTGAATAACCGATTGGAGGAAATCCGCAAGCACCACGGCCTGACGCAGGAAGAGCTGGCCGACCGGCTTGCGGTTTCCAGGCAGACCATTGGCTCTTTGGAAAGCGGGCGGTATAACCCGTCCATTCTTTTGGCGTTTAAAATCGCCAGGCTTTTTAACTTGTCGGTAGAGGAAATTTTTTTATATGAGGAGGAAGAACAATGAAAAATAAAGCTTTGAACATTCTTTTGTGTGTGTGCGGAATTTTAATTGCGCTCGTTTCCGCTTTTGTTTTAAAGGGGCAAGTGCCCAAACAGCTCAGCGGCGTGCTGATCGGTATTGGGGCTGGGCTGTTTGGCATGACGGCGTCAAACCTGTTTCTAATTCGATATAACAGCCGCCACCCGGAGGAGAGCAGGCGGGCGGATATTGAATCCCGTGACGAACGCACCATCGCAATCCGCAACCGCGCAAAAGCAATGAGCGCCGACATTATCCAGTGGTGCATCATTGCATTGGCTGCGGTTTCCATCGTCATGGATGCGCAGCTATGGGTCACCTTGGTAATTGTCGGTGTGTTTTTACTGAAAAACGTGTTAGAGGTTATTTTGATGATAAAGTATGAAAAAGAGATGTAAAATAATCAACAGGCGCACTGAATTCAGTGCGCCTGTTGATTATTTTTCGAAATGCACGTCCAGCTGGGGGTAGGGGATTTGAATTCCGTTAGCGTCGAAGGCTTTTTTCACCCGTTCTGTCAAATCAGATTTTACGTTTAGAAACTTGTCACATTCGCACCACACGTTTACAGAAAACACCAGAGCGCTGTCTGCCTGGTCGGAAAGAAAAATCATAGGCGCGGGGTCGTCTAAAATAAATTCGCAGTCGTTTACTACGGCGTTTAAAATTTCTTTTACCTTGTCTAAATCAGAGTTGTAGCTGACGGAAAAGAGAAAATCAGCCCGCCGGGTTTTGTTGGCCGAAACATTTACCATTTTTTCGTTGGACACTGTGCCGTTGGGAAAAATGACCCTGCGGTTGTCCGCTGTGGTAATTTTGGTGTAGAACATGCCAATTTCCGTAACTGTGCCGCTTTCGCCTTCCACAGAAATAAAATCGCCCACATTAAACGGCTTGAAAATGAGCAGAATAAGACCGCCGGCAATGTTTGACAAGCTTCCCTGCAGTGCCAGGCCAATGGCCACGCCGGCAGAGCCCACTACCGTGACAACCGAGGCGGTAGGGAACCCTACGATAGACGCGGCGGTGACAATGAGCAGTATTTTTAGCGAAACATGTATAAAGTTAATGGTAAAGGTCTTCACGCCGCCGTCCATTTTAGACATGCCGCGGCTCTTTTTTAAAAACTTTATGAACATGCGCACCAGCTTAAATCCAATAACCAGCACCAACCCGGCGCCTAAAAGTTTTAGGCCGGTGCTTGCGCAGAAGGAAACAAACCGGGCCAGCAAATCAGAAAGCATTTGTTTATCCATTTCATGATTCTCCTTTTTTTCGTTTACATAGCACCCATTATATCAAAATCCGCCGTGGTTTTCAACCGATAAATTTCTTTACAAAATTTGCCTTTCGTGATATACTAAATAAAGAATTGTTTTGGAAAGAGGGCTAATAAATGACAGACAAAATAAATGCATTTAAAAACAATATAAAGGATAAAAAGGTGTCGGTAATTGGAATCGGGGTAAGTAACCGTCCCTTAATTCATTTTTTAGCTGAAAACGGGGCTGTTGTAACCGCCCACGATAAAAAGACAGAGCAGGAGCTGGGGGATGCGGCACAGGAGCTAAAACAAAAAGGCATTCGGCTGGTTTTGGGCGAAGATTATTTAAACGGGATTGACGGCGAAATCGTGTTTAAAACCCCGGGACTTCGGTTCGACCACCCGGCGCTGACACGCGCACGGCAAAACGGGGCGCACATCACGTCGGAAATGGAAGTGTTTTTCGAGCTTTGCCCCGCAAGCATCATTGCCGTGACGGGCAGCGACGGAAAAACCACAACCACTACGTTAATTTATAAAATGCTGTCGGAGGCGGGACTGAAAACCTATTTGGGCGGCAACATCGGCATGCCGCTGCTCTCCCGGGTGGAAGAGATGAAAGAGAGCGATTATGTGGTGTTAGAACTTTCCAGCTTTCAGCTCCACACCATGAAAACCAGTCCCCTGGTTGCGGTGGTGACCAACATCACCCCCAATCATTTGGATTATCATAAAGACTATGCAGAATATATCGATGCAAAAAAAAATATTTTGTCCTTTCAAAACCAGGAAGGCACCGCAGTGCTGAATTTGGACAACGAGGTGACGGCTGGGCTTGTGAAAGAAGCGAAGGGGCGTGTGATGACGTTTTCTAAAAAGCACGTTTCGGCGGACATTTATTTTGACGGCACGGATATTTTTGTTTCCGGGAAAAAAGTGCTTGCGGCAAGGGACATTCAAATCCCCGGACAGCACAACGTGGAAAATTACATGGCGGCCATCGGCGCGGTTTATACACTGGTGCCGGAGGAGGTTATCCCCATTGTGGCCAAAACCTTTGGCGGCGTGGAACACAGAATTGAGTTGGTGCGGGAGCTTGGCGGCGTGAAATATTACAACAGCTCCATCGACTCGTCACCCAACCGCACGAAAAACACCCTAAATGTGTTTTCCCAGCCGGTAGTGCTCATTGCAGGCGGCAAGGACAAGGGAATACCCTATGATGAAGTTGGAAAACCTATTTTAGACCATGTGAAAACATTAATTTTAATTGGCGCAACGTCCCAGGTAATTTACAGCGCGGTGAAAGCCGAAATGGACAGGCAAAACAAAAAAATCCCGGTGTTTTTTGAAACCGATTATGAAGCGGCGGT
Organism: Congzhengia sp.; assembly: GCF_037235575.1. Taxonomy (NCBI): domain Bacteria; kingdom Bacillati; phylum Bacillota; class Clostridia; order Eubacteriales; family Oscillospiraceae; genus Congzhengia; species Congzhengia sp. The sequence continues at coordinate 118,272 of NZ_JAXUNN010000039.1, forward strand.
GCGCCGGGCAAAAGACGCGGCCGCCCCGGGCGACGTGGTGCTGCTTTCTAACGCCAGCACCAGTTTTGACATGTTCCGTAATTTTGAAGAACGGGGCAACCTTTTTAAGGAGTTGGTGAACAGGCTATGATAGAAATTTTAAAACAATTATCGGATGCAGGCGGCATTTCCGGCTTTGAGTTTGTTTTGGCGCCAAAGGTGGAGGAACTTTTAAGGCCCTATTGCGACGAGGTGACCCGGGACCAATGCGGTAATGTAATCGGCTGGGTGCACTGCGGCGAAACCGACGCGCCTACGGTGATGATTGAAAGCCACATGGACGGCATTGGCCTGATGGTGAAAAATATTACAGATCGGGGCTTTTTAACCTTTGTGCCCATCGGCGGCATTGATCCGCGGATTCTTCCTGCCAGCGAGGTGGTTGTCTACGGGAAAAAAGAGTTGTTCGGTGTTATCGGTGCAAAACCGCCCCACTTGCAGTCGCAGGAGGACGCAAAAAAAGCACCCAAAATTTCGGATATGGCAATTGACGTGGGAATGAGCGCGGAGGAAGTGAAACAAATCGTTTCGGTGGGCGATATGGTATATTTTAAAACCGAAGCCGTGTCCCTGCCCTGTGGCAAAGGCTTTTCCGGCAAATATTTAGACGACCGGGCGGGCATCGTGTCCCTGCTCATTTGCCTGGAACGGCTAAAGGGCCATAAGCTTCCGTTCCACCTGGCTGTGCTGTGTGCAGTGCAGGAGGAAGTGGGCCTTCGGGGAGCTAAAATGGGTGCGCACAGCATTTTCCCCAGCGCTGCGCTGGTTGTAGACGTGTGCCACGGCAACACGCCGGACAGCGGGGCAGAGAGCGTGTTTGCTCCGGGCAGCGGAACGGTTTTGAGCCTGGGACCGAACATTCACCCAAAAATGGCGGAAATTGCAAAACGTGCGGCGGAGGAAAAGGGCATTCAATTCAGCTTAGACGTCGACGGCGGCAACACAGGCACCGACGCCTGGGCTGTTCAGGTGGCGCGAACGGGCATTGCCACGCTTTTACTTTCCATTCCGCTGCGGTATATGCACACCACAGTGGAAACGCTGAGCTTCGACGATGTTACTGCCACAGGCGACCTTTTGGCGGAAACGCTGATTCATTTAAAAGGGGAGGAATTTTCATCATGTATTTAAAAGAACTGACTGACCTTCCCGGCGTGTCCGGCGACGAGGGACAGGTTCGGGCATTTATCGCCGACAAGATGCAAAACTTGTGCGACGAACTGGTTACCGACAGCATTGGAAACCTCATTTGTTTGAAAAAGGGAACAGACGAAAATCCGAAAAGATTGATGGTCTGCGCCCACATGGACGAAGTGGGGCTGATTTGTTCCCGCATTACCGACGACGGGTTTATCAAGTTTAAGTGCGTTGGCGGCATCGACACCAGGGTGCTGGTGTCGAAAAAGGTGCGCATCGGACGCAGACTGATTTCCGGCGTCATTGGCGCTAAGGCAATTCACCTGCAGGAAAAAGAGGAGCGTGAGCAGGTGCCGAAGGTGACCGACCTCTACATTGACATTGGTGCAAAGGACAAAGCAGAAGCGGAAAAGCACGTGTCGGTGGGCGATTACTGTGTGTTCGACTCGGAGTTTGTGGAGTTTGGCAGCGGCTTTATCAAAGCCAAGGCGCTTGACGACCGGCTTGGATGTGCCTGCCTCATGTCATTGGCAGAGGAGCGGTTCGCGTTCGACCTTTATCTGGTGTTCACCGTGCAGGAGGAGGTAGGTCTTCGGGGCGCAAGGGTTGCGGCGGAACGCATTCGTCCTGATGCTGCCATTGTTTTGGAGGGCACGACCTGTTCGGACGTTTATGGAACAGACGAAAAGGACTATTCCACCATTTCCGGCGGCGGCGCGGCCCTTTCCATTTTAGACCGCGGCACCTACTACGACAAAGAGCTGACAAACGCGCTGTATGCCACGGCGAAACAACATGAAATTCCCGTGCAGTTTAAGCAAACGGCCTCCGGCGGAAACGACGCCGGGGCAATTCACACAGCCGCAGGCGGTGTGAAAACCGCGGCAATTTCCGTTCCTGCCCGGTATATTCACTCGCCCTCGTCGGTAGTGAACAAATCAGACTATGAGGCGCTTAAGGCCTTAATTCATACTTTTTTAAAGGAGGGCTTTTGTAAATGAAGCTTTTAAAAATGCTGGCCCAGGCCGCAGGGCCTTCCGGCAATGAGAACAGTGTGCGCGAAGTGATTAAGCGGGAGGTTGCTCCTCTGGCGGATGAAGTATATACCGACAATTTGGGAAGTCTGATTGCCCGCATAAAAGGGGACGGGCCAAAGGTGATGATTGATGCCCACATGGACGAGGTGGGTGTAATTGCCACGTTTATTGAAGACAGCGGCCTGGTGCGTTTTGCAAGCCTCGGCGGCTTAATGCCGAACACCGCCCTTTCTCAGCGGGTTCGCTTTTTAAACGGCGTTTTGGGCGTGGTTTCAAAAGAACAAAAGGAAAACGCGAAAGAGCTGAAGTTTGCAGATTTTTTCATCGACATTGGCGCTAAAAACAAAGCTGATGCTGAGAGCAAAATAAAAGTGGGCGACGCGGCCTGCTTTGAAGGCCCGTTTGAAGAAATCGGCACCCGGGTGGTTTCTAAGGCCTTAGATGACCGTGTGGGCTGTTATGTGCTGATTGAAACCATGAAAAAAATTAAGGAAAGCGGCGAATGCAAAAACGATTTATATTTTGTGTTCTCTGTGACCGAGGAACTGGGCCTAAGGGGCGCAAGAGCCGCGGCAGACGGCGTTTTGCCTGACTTTGCCGTTGCGGTAGACGTGACCATGACAGGCGATTTGCCGGGAAAAAACAAAATGGCAGTTCAGCTTGGCGGCGGCCCAGCGGTGAAAGTGAAGGACAATTCTATTCTCTGTCATCCCTATATGAAAAACTTTATGGTGCAAACTTGTGAAGAAAACAACATTCCGTTTCAAATGGAGGTTTTAGAGAGCGGCGGCACCAACGCCGGTGCAATTCACATATCGAACGGCGGCGTGGTCACGGGCGCAGTTTCCATTCCCGCACGGTTTATCCACACCCCCTGTGAAATGGTGGACATGGGCGACATTAACGGCGCGGTGACGCTGCTGACCAAAATGGCAGAAACAGGCTTTTCCATGTAATTTTATGCATGAATACCGCAGCTAAGCATGTTCGGATAGAATAAAAAAAGAGAGGGCATTTTTTCATGCCCTCCCGTTTGCAGACAAAATAATTTGCTATTCCATTATTGAGCCGTCTGGGTGAAACAACGGCAGTTTTTCCAAATAGATGATGTCGCTGCGGTCTGCCGCCTCGCCTTCGGCTAAAACCGCCATGCGGCCGGAAATAATGCCGCCTACGTGGTTCACCAGCTTTTCTAAAGCCGCTAAAGATTCGCCTGTGCTGATAACGTCGTCTACAATTAAAACGCGCTTGTTTTTCATAAACGCCGCGTCGCTTGCGTCGATGCTCAGTTCCTGCTGGTGGTCGGTGGTAATGGAGTTCACCTTCACGGTGACAATGTCTTTCATGTAAAGCTTGGGCCCCTTGCGGGCAACGATATATTTGTTCGTGCCGGCCTGGCGCGCCATTTCGCAGATTAAGGGAATTCCCTTTGCCTCGGCGGTTAACATCACGTCAAACTCCGGCGCGCGGGAGAGAAGCTCTTTTGCGCAGGCTGTAGTAATTTCCACATCGCCGAACATGATGAAAGCGGCGATATATAAATCGTCCGTCACGCGGCAGAGTGGCAGGGACCGTTTTAAGCCCGCAATTTCCATTTCATAAGCAGTTTTCATTGGTAAATCAAAACCTTTCAAAATTTGCTTTTGCCCGCCGTGTCGAAATGCGCCGGACAACGTTTTTATTATATAAAAATTGGAGCGCTAAGTCAATAAGGAATTTTAAAATTCGCAATTTCATGTAAAATTGTGAAAAAATTTACTTTTTTTATAAAATACACTTGCATTTTTGGACAAATTCATTTAAACTATAGTATAGGAAAATTGTGTATATTAATATTTATGGAGGTTAACTTATGATATCAGCAGGAGAATTCAGAAACGGCGTTACGTTTGAAATGGAGGGCAACGTGTTCCAGGTTGTGGAATTTCAGCACGTAAAGCCGGGAAAGGGCGCAGCGTTTGTCCGCACAAAGCTGAAAAACGTAATTACAGGGGCCGTGGTGGAAAAAACGTTCCGTCCCACTGAAAAAATGCCCAAAGCGCATATAGACAGAAAAAGCATGGCTTATTCATATAACGACGGCGATCTTTACTATTTTATGGACAACGAAACATTTGATATGATGCCCTTGGGCAAAGATCAGCTTGGCGACGCGCTTAAGTTTGTAACGGAGAATATGAACGTTACAATTCTGTCTTATAAAGGCAGCGTGTTCGGCGTTGAGCCCCCCACCTTTGTGGAGCTGAAAATCACCGAGACGGAGCCGGGCTTTAAGGGCGACACATCTACCGGCGCAACAAAGCCTGCAACGCTGGAAACCGGAGCTCAGATTAATGTTCCCCTGTTTGTTGACCAGGGCGACACCATCCGCGTAGACACAAGAACCGGGGAATATATGGAACGCGTTTAAGGAATACTATATTTTATTGGCAAATCAGCCAAATTTTGAAAGGAGCGAGGAATTATGGCATATCTCAGCGAGAAAGTAGCATACTTAAAAGGCCTGGCCGAAGGCATGAAACTGGACGACACAAAAAACGAGGGAAAAATGCTTTTGAAAATCATCGACGTGCTGGATGAAATTGCAGCAACCGTTGAAGAGCTGGACGAAGAAGTTTTAGATAACACAGAACGCATTGAAGAGGTGGAGGACTGCTTAGACGACGTGTGCGAAGACCTCTACGACGACGAGTGCGACGGTTGCACCGGATGCGACGGCGATGAAGATGAGGACTTTGACGAGGAAGAGGAGGACATGGAATTTTATGAAGTGGAGTGTCCGTCCTGCAAGGAAAAAGTTTATTTTGACGAGGATATGATTAACGACGAGGTATTAATCTGCCCCAACTGCAACGAAAAAATTGAAATCGAGTTTGAAGAGGGAGAGGAATAATTCATGGGTTCCTGCTGTTTCACAGGCCACCGGGCAATGAGCATGGAGGAGCAACAGCGGATTTATCCAATCCTGATGGAAAAACTTACAGAAGCAACGGCAAAAGGCGTCACCGTTTTTAGAAACGGTGGCGCCTTAGGCTTTGACACGATGTCGGCTTTGAGCGTAATTAAATTAAAGGAAAGACATCCGCAACTCAAGCTCTTTATCGACGCGCCCCACAGGGGCCAGTCGGAACGTTGGGAGGAGTTTGACAGAAATGTTTATGAATATATATTGGCCCGTGCCGACAAGGTTACGTATGTATCGGAACGCTACCAGAGGGGCTGCATGCAGAAGCGCAACCGCTTTATGGTAGACAATTCTGACTTTGTGATTGCATATGTAAAAAGAATCCGCGGCGGTTCCTATTACACTGCCTGCTATGCAGAAAGCCTGGGCAAGGAGGTTGTTTATTTATGACCGTCTTCGCGCGCAGCGTTTTCAGCCGCCAGCCGGTCAATTTGACCCATGTCCTCCGCTAAATCTGTTTTGCCCATTGCCGCCCGCTCCAGGGCGGTTATTTTTTTCAGCATTTCCACAATAATGTCGTTCTGGCTCTTTAAAAGCTTTCGCACAGCCGCCATGTCAGCGGTGTAAACACTGCGGCGCACATAGTCTGTGCCGGGCGTTCCGTGCCGTGGATTAAATTCCAGCTGCTGGGCGTGTTCCGTGCCGGCGGGGGTATTCTGCCTGCGGTGACTTTCCGTGCCGCCGTTGGGAGTTTCGCTCCGAAGCGCCTGTCTTCTGGGCTTTTCTTTCGGAGGGTGCTCTAAAATGTCACGGGTTAAGTAGAGCATAATTTTCCCGTCCTGGCGGTAGCCATAGGTGAAAAAGCTTTCGCTGTCCGACTGAATGTGGTACAGCACGTTCTCCTGGGTGGTGCCGCGGATATATTTTTTCGGTGCATTCCACTTGTTATTTTCCGACAGCGCGGTGGTCATTACCAGCCCGTTTTCACACCAGCTGATGGACAGGCGGCCGCCGACGTCCGACATCGCAAGTCCCTCCGACTGGCCGGAAACCAAATGCACAGCAGAAATGGCGCATTCATCGGTGTTGGTGTTTTTTGTCAGGAACAAAATGTTTACAAACTTGTCAAAGGCGGCATAGGCGGCAATTTGCAGGTTGTCATCTTCATCTGCCGTTATTGCGGCGTGCTCTAAATTGCAGCCGCAGTCTAAGGGCTGAAACCCGTCAAAATCCTTCCGCGACCAGCGGAACTTTTTGGTGCCGTAAACCTCCTCGCCGTTTCGGTAGAGCAGGGTTAAATCGCTGGTTTGATGGCTGCAGACAGAAAAGTCCGTGCCTTGAATGTAGTCCACCACCTTGGGTTGCCCGGCAGCATCGCCTAAGAGTTGGTGCACCAAAATATCGTCATCCTTAGAATGAATGACATAAAACAAATTTACAAAATTTCCAATGAGGGTTAGCGTGAGATTTTTAAACGCAGGCGTTTTATCCCGGTTCTCCAAAAGCCGGCGGGTGGTCCAGGTTTCCCCGTCGAAGGTTAAATATACAATGGCTCCGGCTGCGTCCTGGCACACAACGTGGATGTGTTTCTCCGTGGCGGCGGCGTAAAAGTCGTCATAGGCGCCGGGAAGAATACACTCCGAAAATGTAAATCTGGCATCGGCCTTTTTGCTTACACAAAGCCCCTGGGCGGGTTTTATAAAAAAGTGATACCAGGTGCCGCCAAAGGCAATAATATGTTCTCTCTTCATCATTTTCACCTTTCCATGTATTACGTTTGCTTATTAATAACGTATGAACCTTGGAAACTGAAAATGCCTTTCGTAAAATTTTTTTTAAAATTTTTAAAAGCAGGGAACTTTTTGCAAAAATGAACGTCACAATTAATAAACCGGGGCAATTTATAATTGCCCCGGGAGGATTGACAAAACTACATGCTAATTTTGGCAGAAAGGGAAATGATTATGAAAAAAGTAATATCGCTTATGCTGGCGGTTCTGATGAGCCTGTCGGTTTCAGGCGCTGTGTTTGCAGACGCCGAGGTCAGCGAAAACATGAAAAATGCAATTTTGCTGGCAAAGGACAAACTGGGAATTGACGACGAGACTTATGTTATGGAGGACTGTTCTGAAACGGAAAACCGCGGCGAAAAAACCTATTCCATCACCTGGAAAAGCCGGGGCGAATATGACAGCGGCAATATATCTGTGGAAATAGATGGTGACGGACTGGTGTGGGGCTACGGAGAATATAACCGCAGCAGCGAATCAAAACCCCTTCCGGCCTGCACGTGGGACGAGGGAAAACAGGCGGCCCAGGCATTTTTAGAGGCCATGAACCCGCAAGTGGCCAAAGAAGCCGTGTTTGATAACATTATTTATTCAAAATACAGCGGAAACTTTACCGTTACATATGTGCGTATGCACAACGGCATTAAAGTGAACAACACAGCGGCAGTTACGGTGAACGCGGATACCCGGAAAGCCGTGGGGCTAGACTCCAACTGGAACAAAAATGCGACCTTTGAAGAGGGCACTCCCATCTCGCTTGACCAAGCGAAAGACGTGTTCAAAAGCGACATCGCCTACGACCTTTATTACTATGAAAAAGCTCCGTCCTATTATGCGGACGATGCGGCAGACAATGAGATATGCTTAATTTATATGATAAAAGGCGAAAATAAGTATATCAACGCGTTCACCGGAAATCTTGAAACTTACGGCGAGCTTGCCAAAAACAGTGGCGGTGGTTCAAGTTCAAGAAACGAGGCTACGAAAGACGAAATATCCGACAGCGGCGATAAACCTTCCCTCTCTGAAGAAGAAATTGCTTATATTCAGGAGGTAGAAGGCCTCATTTCCAAAGAGGAGGCAGAAGCAAAAGCCCGTGCTGTTTCCGAATTTCAGCTTAGCAGCGAAATGAAGCTAACCGCGGTTTCGTTAACTACGTCTTACCGCGACGAATATATTTACCGCCTGTCGTTCCACAACGGTAAGGAGGATGAAGATTATAAATATGCCTCCGTTACGGTGGACGCGAAAGATGGCGTGGTAATCAGCTTTGACTCCAGTCCTTGGAGCTACCGGGAACTGACAGAGGAGGAGAAGGCTGAAAAACCGGCCATTGATAAAGCAAATGCGCTGAAATTCATTCAGCAATATTATCCCGATTTGGCCGGCATGGTGGAAAACACACAAAATAATGAATATACCACCTATTTTGCCAGGGTGCACGATGGCGTAGCGTTCAGCAACAACGGTTTTTCCTTTCATTACCGCGACGGCAAGCTGGCCTCCTTTGACCTTTCCTGGTCGAAGCTGGACATTCCGTCAAAATCCGCGGCGAAACCATTGGATGAGGCCTATGGCGTGATTTTGGGCGAGGACAAATTTACCCTAAGCTACATTCCTACCTACAACGAAAACCAGTGCGAAATGAAGCTTGCCTACAGATTAGATGATGTGTCTATCTACAGCGCGGTGAGCCTGCGTCCGTTAAATTACAGAATGGAAGAAAAGGAAGATTTTGAAATTGCTTACACCGATATCACAGGCCACTATGCGGAAAATGCAATTCGAAAGCTGGCAGAAGTTGAGCTTGCCCTGGGTGACCCGAAGGAGAACGAATTCCACCCGGAAGAAACTGTGAAGCAGGAGGAGTTTCTAACCTTTGTCTGCAAAGCGTTTGACCGAGGCACCCATGATATGTATAAAAACTTAGTTTCGTCCGGTATTTTAACAAAAGAAGAAATTGCGCCGAAAAAGGACGTTACCAGAATGGAAGCAATTCGTTACATTGTGAAGCTATTTGGCATGGGCGAGGTTGCAGAAAAAACCGGCATTTTTAAAGACATTTACACAGACGTCAGCGAGGCTGACAGAGGCTATGCGGCAATTGCAGCCGGATATAAAATTGTAAACAGCGAGGTAACAGAGCTTTATCCCGAAAACGGGCTGAGACGCGCAGACGCTGTGATGATGATGTATAACTGGCTGACAAAATAAAACTCCATTTAAAATGGAACCCCTCACGCAAACAGCCCGGAAAGCACATGCTTTCCGGGCTGTTTGTCATATGGTTTTTAAATAGGTTAAAACGTCTTGCTTCATTTGTAGAATGTTCATTTTTTTGTCCCCGCGATACCAGTTTAAAAACACGCCGGTTTCAGCACAGGCACGTTTTGTTAAAATGTCTTCCAAATTTTTAGCCGCCTGGGTTAAGAATACGCGCGCTTCCTGTTTATTTTGCCTCCTTGCAGAATCCGTCCCAAGCTTTACGTTTTTTGCATAATCATATAGGCAGTGCATAACATAACTGTGCAGTTCTAAAGAGCTGATTAAGTGCGCTTTTGCCGCGCCGCTGACGCCGCTTTCTTTTTTTACGTCGGCATACACTTCGTTAAACCCTATAGACGCGGCTTCAAACAGCTTTTCCATGCCTGGGTCGTGAAAATGTTCATCGCCTGTCATTAAATCCTGTGCAAAGCGCCGCAGGAAGCCGTCGTTAAGCGAGAGGTTATGGAAAGGAAGCGGGCCATATTCGTGATAGTTAAAATTGTTTCTATCGCAATACCAGCGCAAAAGCTCGCCGCTCCCTTCTGCAAAGGCGTTGAAATAGCGCCGGTAAAATGTGCAAACCGTTTCTGCCGCACCGCCGTAAAGCTGCGTGCAATATTGTAAAACGGTGTCGGTTGCACTGCTTATATCCCATGCCATTTTTGAAAATCCGAAGGCCGACATGGTAAATTCTCTGATGTTCGAAATGTTTAAAATGGCATAGTCCCCACAGGCGGATTGAAGGGCTGTTTCAAGGCAATAACGCATTTTTTCCGGTTGCGTGCCCTCGGTTAAGTGGGGGCCCCAGTTCCAAAACTGCACATGGTAATATACACCGTAACTTCGGCCTTTTTCCCGCTTAACCCGCCAAAAATCGTCCGACCACAACTGGTTATACCCAATATCAGAAAAAATGATGGTCGTCTTTTGGGGAATGGTTAAAAAGCCCTGGTTAAACAAATCCGCCCCCTCCATCCACAGGGTAGCAGTGGAATAAAAGTTTTCCGTGCCCAAAACGTCTTTCACCAGCTCATATTGGGCATGAATCGCGTCGGAAATCAGGCTGCCGCGCTCCTTTGGCGTGCTGCCTACCAGCCTGTCGGCGTGCCACACCGGGCGGTCTGCCTTTCCCCTAAGTCCAAGCTGCCAGATAACACGGGGATATTTAGCCCATTTTTGCGCATAGTGCCGCCAAATTTCAAACATTTTTTTCCGGTTTGAGATGAACGAAATTTCGCACTTCTCACCGCGGGCTTTCAAATAGTTTTGAAAGGTAAAGTAAGAAACGCCCATAGGTTCAATGTGGTGCTGGGAAACATAAAGCCCGCGGCGAGCGCAAATTGCAACCAGCGTTTCTTCTGCCGGATTACAAATGTCCACGAAAGAGGAGGGAATGATCAGATTCATCTTAAGCCGCAGAGCGGTTTCCGCCACCATTTCCATTGCCTGCGGATGAATGACCTGGCCGTAGAACGGATAGTCGATATCCCGTATTCCGCCATTTTCCATCCACTCTGTTAATAAGTCTTCGTCGTTTAAAAAGAAACCGCGGAAGCCAAAGCTTTTTGGTCTGCCGGAAATGATTTGTGCCGGAACGGCCAAATTCTGCCGCACATCGGGCAGAACGCCGTCAAATAAATAGCAGGGCGGAATGTTTAAAATCTCCTCGCAAAAGGTGTAAATGCCCCACATGGTGCCAAAATCGTCTGTTCCTAAAATATAGATCATATTTTCCTGAACTGTGATGGCATAGCCCTCTTTGCCTGTCGGCTGTTCTGCACCTCTTGCCGCTTCTGCCGCCTGTGGATTGGAAACCGTGCCGATAAATATTGAGTTTGCCTTTGGCACGCCGTAGGCAAGCGGTTTCGGGCGTTCTTTGCCGGACAATCGGCAAAGGTCTTTTTGCAAATCCTCTGCGGCAAGATACACCCAGCTTTCCTCACCGTCTGCGGCAAAAATTTCTGCGCTCTTTCCATTTTCGATTAGCTGAAACATAATGGTTCTCCTCCTTTTTTCTTGATTATATCACAGTTGTTGGCTGCGTCAAGCAATAAAACAGGAAAAAAGTTGCACAATTCGCTACGTCTTGACAGCGAACGGAATGGGGGATATAATGAATAAAAAAGGAGGGCGGATAAATGGAACGGTTTATGGTTTCAACTACCGCGCCGATACAGCATTTAAGCTGGGTGGCGGTGGAGCGTGAGAGGGGCCGCGTTGTGAGCTTTTCCGGCGGCAGGCTGTGGGACACGCTGATTGTGGTGGTGGAGGGGAGTCTGCTGTATCAGCCCTGCGGCAAGCGGGCGTGCGACGGATTCACAGCCCAAAAGGGCGACTGCGTGTTCTTTCCCCGCGGCGCAAAAAACATCTGCACCTATTTAGAGGGCCGCAACAGAATCATCAGCGTGCAAATGCAGGCGGCGGGACAGACGGCTTTTTTTCATAACCGTCCCAAGCTTTATCCCAACGCAGCGGCGGACGGGGAGGTGAACAGAGTTATCACCTCGGTGCTTTCCTGTGAGGACATTGAGCCCCAGGCACGTTCCCTTTTTTTAACCTCCCAGTTCTATCTGCTGTTATATCATTTAAAGCGCAGCTTTTTAAACAGTGCGGAATGGGAGCAGAACCAAAGGGACTATCAGCGTTTAAAGCCCGCCATTGACGACCTGACGCTGCATTTTTACGAAAACAGGAAAGCTGCGGAATATGCCGCCATGGTGCACATGTGCGAAAGCGGGTTTCGGAAGCTGTTTTTAAAATGCATGGGCCAAAGCCCCATTGCATACCGCAACGCGGTGCGTATGCAAAAGGCGAACGACATGCTGACAAGCGGCGAGTTTTCTGTCACCCAGGCGGCCCAAGCGGTAGGGATTGAGAACCTCTCGTTTTTTTGCCGGGAATATAAAAAATTTTTTGGCACATGTGCAAACCGAAGAAGCGGCGGCTGAAAAATTTTTGGAAAATTATCTATTTTTGCCGCGGTGAGCCGGAGGCACGGACTTTTTTAACTTTTTTTACAAAATAAAGTTTTCTTTGGATATTTTTAAGCAGCATACAAATAATAGGATTGTAACAAAACGTTAAAAAAGGAGATTTTTAAAAATATGAAAGCGACGGGAATAGTCAGAAGAATAGACGACTTGGGACGCGTAGTTATTCCGAAAGAAATCCGCAGGACACTCCGCATCAGAGAAGGCGCACCTTTAGAAATCTACACGGGCAAGGACGGCGAAGTTATATTTAAAAAATATTCTCCTGTGGGAGAGCTTGGCGAGTTTGCGGGTGACTATGCGGAAACGTTGGCGAAAACAAGCGGTTTTCCCATCTGCATTACTGACATGGACAGCGTTATTGCCGTTTCCGGCGTGCCCAAGCGCGAGCTTTCCGACAAGAAAGTAAGCACCGACATTGAAAAGCTCATGGAGGAGAAAACCACCTTCATCTGCCGGGGACAGGAAAACAAAACCGTTCCCGTTATAGAGGGCAGCGAAAAATATAACGCGGGCATTGTGGCCCCCATTGTGTCCGAGGGCGACACCATTGGCTCAGTGGTGTTCTTTTCAAACGAGCAGGCTCCGAAAATGGGCGAGATTGAAGAAAAACTTGCGCTTTCCGCAGCAGGATTTTTAGGACGGCATATTGAGCAGTAATCAAATAGAAAGAAAAGCCCGGAGATTTCACTCCGGGCTTTTCTTCTGCGCCAAACCACTTGATTTTAAAACCAATTTATGTTAAACTGTTTTTAACATTTTACGATGACAAACCACAACAGGAGGATTTGCACATGGCAGAACAAGTAACAATCAAAAACGAATTTTTAACGGTGGACATCAGCACCCTGGGTGCGGAAATCCAGCGCGTTAAGGGCGCGGGAGGCACAGAATTTTTGTGGAATGGGGACGAAGCGGTCTGGAGCGGCAGGGCCCCTATTCTGTTTCCCATCTGCGGCGGCCTGAAGGAGGACAAATATGTGCTGGAGGGCAGGGAATATACCATGTTCAAGCACGGTTTTATCAAAAATAAAACCTTTACCGTTGTTACGGCGGAAGACGCTAAGGCCGAGCTGGTGTTTTGCGCAGACGAAGAAACGAAAAAGGAATATCCCTATTCTTTTGCTTTCCGTGTAATTTTTGAGCTGACAGGAAACAGTCTCGCCGTTTCCTACAAGGTTGAAAACGAAAACGGTAAAACCATGTATTTCAGCGTAGGTGCCCACGAGGCATATGCCTGCCCGGACGGCATTGAAAATTACAGCGTGGTGTTTGAAAAAAACGAAACCTTAGACAGCTACATTTTAGACGGAAACCTGTTGGAGAAAAATTTTATCCGCGTTATGGAAAACGGCACGGAGTTCCCCTTAAAGTATGATTATTTTCAGGTAGATGCGTTGGTGTTTAAAAGCCTGCAGTCAAGAAAAGTGACACTGGTTCATAAAAATTCAGCAAAAAAAGTTACAGTTTCCTTTCCAGGGCATGACTTTTTCCTGCTGTGGACCAAGCCCACGGGACGATATATCTGCTTAGAGCCTTGGTGCGGCATTCCCGACGGGGTGGACGCAGATTTCGATTTTGCAAACAAAGAGGGAATTATCCCCCTGCCGGCTGGTGAAACTTACACGGCAGTTCACACCATAACCTTTGAGGAATAAATTGAACGATTAAATAAAAACAACAGGGAGGCATTTGAAAATGAAACCGGAGCTTGTTAAATTCACTGTTGCGCCATCGGTGGTGCAGGCGGACTGCGAAAGCGAAATTCAAATTACAAGTCAAGACGGCTGTTTCCAGTTTTTCGACGACGTGACCTACGACGTGGAGTTTATTCCCATGGAGGAAAGCGACGTCCCCATGGATCAGGCCATGTCGCTGTGTGGGTTCGACCTGAACAGAAAATCCGTTCAGGCCAGGCCGGAACACGGCATTTTAAAACTGCGCTATTTCTTTTCGGGCGAGCAGGAGTGGAAAATTCACATTTCTACAGTCGGATATGGGCCGCATTTAAACCCGCTTTATGAACCCTACCGCCCCTATTGGGACAGCTTGATGAAAGCCCCGGAGCAGGGCGTATACCTCTCCGTCTATTCTTTGAAGCCCGACCTGCTTGGCCGGCGGGCGCTGAGGGGCGATTTGCACATTCACACGTCGATATCCGATGGGAAGGAAACGCCTGAAATGGTTGCGGCCGAATACCGCGCCGCAGGCTATGACTTCATTGCCATAACCGACCACAACGTTTTCGGCACGGCAAAAAATGCAATAGATAAGTTTCAGTTTCAAACGGATTTTCAAATATTCATGGGCGAAGAGGTGCACAACGGCTATGCGGGCTATTTCCACATGGTGAACGTTGGCGGAACCTACAGCGTGAACGATATCTATTTAAACGATCCCCAGCGGGTGGAAAAAGAGGCCCAGGCACTGGCGGAAGAAGTGGAAGTGCCAAAGGGCTTGGACAGGCGCGAATATTTAAACCGAGTTTGGCTTTACCGGGAAATTAAAAAAAGCGGCGGGTTTGCTATTTATCCCCACCCCTACTGGCAGGTTTCTCACCACTATCACACGGAAACAAAAATGACGAGAGCAATTTTAAAAAACGGCCTCTGTGACGCCTATGAAGTGCTGGGCGGTTGCGGGCCGGAGGACAACAACCTGCAAACCGCACTTTACAGCGAGCTGCGGGCAGAGGGAACAGAGGTTCCGGTGGTCGGCTCAACCGACAGCCACTCGGTTTTAGACGCACGGACGCATTTTAAAAATGCGTCTACCATTGCATTTGTTCAAAACGGCGACGTGTTAGGTGCAGTTGCGTCGGGCTACAGCGTTGCAGCAGAGCACCTGCCCGGCGAAAGCACAAGGGTTTATGGTCCGTTTCGGCTGGTGAAATATGCCCAGTTCCTCCTGCAAAACTATTTCCCGGTTCACAACCGGCTTTGCCAGGCGGCGGGAACCGCAATTTTAGGGCTGGTGTGCGGTGAAAACATAAACGCTTTGGCAGAGGCGCAGGAGGCACGCGTTGCCTCCTTTGAACAACAATTCTTCGGCAGATAAGGAGTATTTCATGAAAAAAATAACGGCACTTTTCCTTGCAGTTTTGTTTTTGTTTCCATCCCTTTCCGCCGGCGCGGAAGAACCGGGCGCAGACGCTCCTGTCTTAGAGTTTGCCGCCAATGAGAATGGAAAATATATTTACTGCAACAACCCGGAATGGATTCGGAGTGAAAATCTGGCGGATAACTCTAACCCAAATCCAAAGTTTTTAATGAATAATGAGAATTTGGGCCCTGACCAATATACCATGTTCATTTCTTTAGTGAACAGAACGGAATTGCCAAAAGCAAACGGAACAGGATTTGGCACACAGGGATTCGACATTGAGGTGGACGTACTTGTCCGCGCTAAGGAGGACACAGAGCTTCGCCTTACATCAGTTGGGTTTGAGGTGCCGGAGCAAAAAAAATATTATTTAAACGGAAACGCATATACCGCAGAGGAGGACTTAGGGTGCTTCACAGCCTGGGCAAGCTATTTAAAAACGCCCGTTTCACAGCTGGACTCAGGCAAAAGCTACCAGCCTGTGTCCTTTCACGAAACCACGGTTACGGTGGAAAAGGGTGAAGCGGTGTGGCTGAGCAGGTTCATTCCCAACTACCGCGAGGTGCCCTTCTGCCGCGTGGTGCACATGATGGCAGACTTTGAAATTGTGTCTGGTATGGCAGATGTGAACATTGCGGCTCTGCGGTCTACCGGCGTACTTTCAGACAGGAGCAATTTTGTAAAGGACGCGGCCTTCGGCTCCTATGTGCGGGAAAACCAGCACAAGGGAATTGCAGACGCAAAAAATCAGGTGGACGCAAACCTCAATTTTGTGATTGACGACTCGTTCACCGACGGGACAAAGCTTCCTGTGACAATTGTAAATCAATATGCCTATGAAGGCAATACGGTGACGAACTGGTTCACCAACCTAAACCCCAGGGCCGACCCGTGGAATAAATATAACGCGGCGGAGTCTTCGCTTTTAAAATTTCGTTATGAAGACCCCAAAAAGCTTAGCTACTACGGGAAAAATGTGCCGGCCTCCCAGCAGAACAACGTGTGGCGCTTCGACTCGGAGCATGCAGATACCACCCAATATCCCGGCAGAATTTGCGGCTTTACAAAAAATCAATATGTTCCAAACTTCCCGCTTTCCGGCTCGGTTGACGAAAGCCTCTGTCCCAATTTGGGCAATTACGGCGTGTTTCAAAACTATCACATCACCATTGACAACCAGGGAAAAGAGGACAAATATTTTTTGTATAAGCTTAACACCATGTCCAACAATTTAATTATTCTGCGGGACGAAAATGGGGACGTTTTACAGCCATACCCTGTTACCAAGGGGGCAACGGCTGTAAAAGAGAGCGACTGTCTGGCCTGTGTGAAGCTTCCCGCTGGAGTGAGCACGAAATTTACACTCACCGTGGTGCTCACCACCAACCACTACGGCGGGATGGAAAACGCCTTTGTTGTCAGCGATACGCCAAGCCCTGTGAAAACCTATGACGATTCATGCCTATATAATGTAAAGAATACATCGTTTACAGGAAACGAAACATTAAAATGGGCTGACGGCAATCTGCTGAAAACCCAAGACGGTCGAACTTTTAAAAACACAGGCATGACGGAAACTACGAAACGCCAGTTTCACGGCCGGGTGGGCGAAATGCGGTTTTTATACACACCGGCCGGGTATGTTGCCAAATCCTGCCTGTACGACGGCACGCCCTACTACAACGTGCGCGAGTTCTACCGGGATGTGTACCTGTTAGATGAAAGCTTTAACATAAAGCTGAGCCACCGGTTCGACAGTTATGCTACAGATATGTCCTATGCAAACGGGAAATTTTATGTAAATGCAGGAACAATTTTCGAGTCGGAGGATTTTGTGACCTGGAATAAGTCTGCCCTTACTGAAATGCCCGTTGGAAATTTAGGAAACCTTGCTGCATATATGAAAAACGGCAGACTGTTTTTGTCGGTAGGCGGGGAAGAATTCTTACAGCCAGAGGCTGTGCCCCCGGCGTATGTGGACGCAATCGGCAACGTGTTCTACTGCGCAGACGGACGCGATTTGTTCGTTTCAGCCAACTGCTTGAGCTGGAAAAAATATACTTTCTCAGAGAAAATTAACGCTTTGGGCAGACACGGTAATATACTCACGGTAAACGGCGCCCAAGAGGTGGACGTATCAGAGGTTTTCAGCACCACCGCTGTAAAGCTTGGTGATCAGCTGTTAGAACTTGCCGTCCCCATGTTGATAACAGAGGACGAAACCGCCTATATTCCGCTCCGCGCTTTTGCGGAAGTGGTTGGTGCCGCAGTAAGCTGGGACGCAGACGCAGGCGAGGCAAAGGTTTTTTACAATAAAAACGAATTTGTGTTCTCTAAGCACAATTTCGGCGGCACCATGTACCTTTCAGAAACAGAAGCGGAAGAAGTGCTCAAAAAGGACGTAAAAGCGTATCCTGATGCAGTTATAATAGAATAGGCAGAAAGGAGAAGGGGCATATCATTTTATGAACTGATATGCTCTTTTTCGTTGCGGATTTTTATATCAATATAAAAATTTTTAAAATTTATGCAATAATTCCGCATCTTAAGTTGTATGAAATATGTATTTGCAAATACACCCCAAGGGAAAGGAGCGAAGGAAATGACCGATGGCGAAAACCAGTATTTTTCGAACATGTACGAAAAATATGCAAAGTCCGTTTACAGTGTATGTCTGCTTTACCTAAAAAGCAAAGAAGACGCCGAAGAAGCAGTAACAGAAGCGTTCATACGGCTCATGAAGCAACGGCCAGATTTTGAAAACGATGCTCATGCAAAATCATATTTAATAAAAATATCTGTTAATATCTGTAAAAATCTATTAAAGTCGGGCTGGAAGAAAAATGTGGTTCATAATGAAGAGATATTGCAGTATATGACATCTTCTGAGGACAGGGGAGTCATGGAAGAGGTTTTATCTTTGTCCCCGAAATACAGAGTTGTAATCTATATGCATTATTATGAAGGTTATACAGCTCAGGAGATAGCCGATATTATGAACATATCGCTTCCGGCAGTTTTATCCAGACTGTCACGCGGACGCGGTAAGCTTAAGGAGATTTTAATAAAGGGAGGATTTTTTTATGCGTGAGAATGACCTAAGGCGGGTATTTGTAAAAATTGAACCGGATGTTGCGCTGAAAGGCAGAATCATCAATAGAATAGATCATTTGGAGGACAACAATATGAAACATGCCTCAAAAAAAGGAATACGCCGCACTGTCGTAATTGCAGCATGTATTACAGCAGTCAGTATTACAACAGTGTTTGCGGCAGGAAACATTATTTCCTATTTTCAGTCTGAGAAATCGGTGGAGCTAACAGATATGAACGCTCTTTCGCGATATAATGAAGAGGTAGGTATAACAGCCTCAAATCATGGTTATACCCTGACGATTGATAACCTTGCCACCGATGATAATTTTATGCACGTATTTTATACGCTGAAACAAGACAATGGATTTACAGAACAAGACGGGGAAAAGCATTTGTGGTTTATATGCCGCATAAATGGTCAGGTTGCAAACTTTGGCAATCATAATGAGGAATATGGATATTTATCAGAGGACGGCAGCTACAAGGGCGTTTTAAAGCTGAATATAGCTTCGATGAAAATTCCTGAAACTTTTAAATTTGAGATGTATTCTGTTGAAGGTTCACAGCTTAACGGCGAATTTGAAGGCGATTATCTTTACCGCGACGGCGTTCAGCTCACGGAGAGCGACATTTCGAAACTTTTATATGTTTCAACCACCGCGAACAAGTCGAGCGTGAAGACAAAGAGTATTGTAAGAAACATTCATAGAAAATTCAGCGTTCCATATTATGACAAAGACAATAACCTGAAAACAGGCGAAGCCGAAATTTCAAAAGTTGTATTTTCACCGTTTGGAAATCAGATTATCGTAAAGGATAAATGCAAAGGCGCAGGCGCAACGTCTGTGAGCGGCTGGGCGCTGTTTGATGAAAACGGGAAGAGCCTGGATATTTTAAATACGGATTTTACTGGGTCGCCGGAGGGCGCGGAATCTACAAATGCAATTGAATTTTTAAAAGCAGATATAAATACCAAGTATTTAAAGTTCGTGCCGATGAAACAAGATACATATGAATTTTTAAGAATGAATACACAGGCAATCGGCACATATCCGCTCACGTTTAAAGTGAATCGTTATGGCAATGTGGTAGTTACGGACGTACGTATCACAGATGGCAAAATAGAAATAGATTACTTTAAAGATGGGTTTTCATCACCTGATCCAGATTTTAAGCTGCTGGACAAGGAAGGCAATAAGGCTGAGTCATTGGAAAAACACGGCTGTCTTCAAACAACGCGTGTTCATCATAACACAAATTCCTATACGATTATCTATGAATATTACACTGAATATGATGAAAGTGGAAATAAGGTACCATTTGAAAAAAGCTCGGTAAGCAAGGAAAATCTTGAAAAGCAATTTACGCAGATTGGTATCGGAGAATATGAATTCATGCTGGATTACGATAACGCCATTGATATGAATTTAAAATAATGTACCAGACAAATTGAATATCAGGAGGCATTGAAAAACGGCTTGGTTTTGACACCATGCCGTTTTTTCAGCTTATTATTGCGGCCGAAACACCACTGTGAAAGCCGAGCCTTCGCCCAGAGTGCTTTTTACAGAGATTTCAGCGCCGCTGGACTGCACAATGTGCTTAACAATGGAAAGCCCCAGCCCCGTTCCGTTCACTTTTTTCGAGTGACTCTTGTCTACCCGGTAAAACCGCTCGAACAGGCGGTCAATGCTGTCGGGCGGAATTCCAATGCCCGTGTCGGCTACGCACAGCATGTTATTGGAAAGCGTAACCGTAACCGAGCCGCCGTCCTTGTTATACTTTAAAGCATTGTCACACAGGTTAAAAATCAGCTCGTGCATCTGCCTGCGGTTGGCAACCACCTGGGTGTCGCCGCCGGCAAGCGTAAGTAAAATGTCTCGTTTTGCGGCCTGTGCCTCAAGGGACTCTAATACTTCTGCGGCTACGGCTTTCAGCGAAACGTTTTCCTTTTGCGCTGCCGGGCCGTTTTCCTCTAAGTTAGAGAGAGCAATAATATCGTCGATTAGCGTTATCAGCCGCGCACTTTCCTTTTCAATTTTTGCGGCAAAGCCTTTCACGTCCTCCGGCTTGGCAATGCCGTTGGTAATGATTTGGGAATAGCCGAAAATGGTGGTTAAAGGCGTTTTCAATTCGTGGGACACGTTAGCCGAAAACTCCCGGCGTATTTGCTCCGAACGGTGTTTCTCACTTACGTCGAACATCAAAATAACCATGCCGCAGACAATATTTTGCTCAAAAACCGGCGTGAAAAACATTTGATATGTTTTGCCGCCGGCTTCAAACAGCACGTCGTTGTTTTTGCCCTGTGAGGCCTCTTTTAGGTGCTGCTCAAACTGTCCGCTGTTTGGAATGGACAAAAAGGGTTTATATTTTACGTCCCGTTCGTCCGCGTTTAAAATCTCCTGTGCGCAGCGGTTCATGGCAAGAATATTGCCGGTGCTGTCTAAGATTACCAGCCCTTCATTCATGTTGGAGGTAACGGTTTGCAGCTGCAGTTTCTGCGACTTTGCCTTGTCGCTCTGGCGCTTAATTTCTGTGTCCTGGTTGGTGAGTTTTGCAATGAGGGGCTTAATCTCCTCATACATAGTGTCCGTATCGGCAAAGTTCATCAGCGCGGCTTCGCGAAACGGCGCAATGATGTTGTTGGTAATGGCCCGCGCAACGTTAGCGGCCACAATGGAAATGAACACCGCGGCCAAAACCGCCACAAACAAAATTCCGCCGAACAGTGCAGGCAGGTTGTGACGCGTGGAGGCAACGCAAAGTACATTTCCGTCAGAAAGGTATGTCATACAATAATAAGTTTTTGAAAAGTTCTCTAAATGAAATGTTGAATAAACAGAAAAGTCGTTATTGCCGTGCAATATGTTTGCGCGTATCTTTTCAGCGGAAATGGGCAGATCGGAGCCATAAACTTTTTGTCCGCCGGCGGAAAAAACAGCAAACTGGTTTTCAAAGGTATGCCCGCTTAAATCGCCGCCTGTGTCGGCAAGTTCATAAATCAGCCTGGTTTCTGTTACAAGCTCAGATTTCACCTGCTGGGTCAGGCAGACATAAAACGCTGACAGCATAAAAACAGTGGCAAGGGAAAGAGTTAAAATGGTAAGCAGACACATGCTGCGATAAATTTTCTGAAACATGTCAGTCCACCTTATAGCCCACGTTCCGCACGGTTTCAATGCAGCTTCCTGCCGCGCCCAGCTTTTGCCGCAGGGTACGAATGTGCACGTCCACCGTTCTCGACTCGCCCTTAAAATCCGTGCCCCAAACACTGACCATCAGCTTGTCACGAGTCATTACAAGTCCCTTGTTACGAATAAGCTGGGAAAGCAGCTCAAACTCTTTGTATGTAAGGGTAACTTCGTTTTCACCCACCGTTACCCGGCGGGAGTTGCTGTCCACTGTAATGTTTCCTAACTTTAATACCCCGGCGGTGGTCTTTTTTGCGCTGCGGCGGAGCACTGCGTTAATCCGCGAAATCAGCTCGGGAATGTCAAAGGGCTTGGTAACATAGTCGTCCGCACCGCCGTCTAAGGCCTTAATCTTGTCAATCTGACCGGATTTTGCTGTGAGCATAATGGTAGGAATGGAAGCTGTTTTTCCGCTCGCTTTCAGCTTTTTTAAAATCTGCATTCCATCCTCGTCGGGCAACATTATGTCTAACAGCACCAGCGAGGGAGTTTTGGTTTTCATTCCTTCCCAAAAGGCGGCTGCGCTGTCAAACCCCGTTACCCGGAACCCGGAGGAGCTTAACGTATATTCAATCAGTTCTTTAATATCGGCGTCGTCCTCAACACAAAAAATATCCTGCATACCAATAAACCGCCTTTCGCTTGAATTAAATTACATACTTTTGTTTATAAGCCTCATACCGCTGTGCAAAATCGTTGCCGCCGCTTCCCTTAACGTTGGAGAGATATTCGTGGGTTTCAAAGCTGTCGTTGGCAACCTCAATTAAGCAGACCGCAACGTTGGAGCAGTGGTCTGCCACCCGCTCGTAGTTGGTTAATAGGTCGGAGAACACAAACCCGGTTTCAATGGAACACTCGTTTTTGCGCACCCGCTGAATGTGCCTGTTTTTCATTTTGTTTTTCAGCCGGTCAATCAGTTGTTCTAATGGCTCAACCTGTTTTGCAAGCTCTAAATCCTCTTTCATAAACGCATCGGTGGTCAGTGTTAAAATCTCTGCCACCGCGCGGGAAATGACCTGAATTTCTTTCATGCCGTCTGAGGAGAACATGATTTTTTTGGTAAATATCTCCTCTGCCACCTCGGCCAAGTTTACAGCATGGTCGCTCATGCGCTCAAAATCGCCGATTGAGTGGAGCAGGTTTGATATTTCGTGGCTGTCATCCAACGACAAGCTTTCGCGGCTTAGCTTTACCAGATAGGTGCCTAGCTTGTCCTCATATTTGTCCACAATCTCCTCATTTTCCCGAATAATGGCCGCCTTTTCACTGCTGAAATCCTTTATGAGCGACATAGCCAAAAACAGGCTGTCCCGGGAGAGCACCGCCATGTGATCGGTCACGTCCTTTGCACGGGCTATGGCAACCGAGGGGGTAGCAAGCAAACGCTCGTCCAGCAGGGAAATTTTCTCTTCTTTTCCGTTGGGGCCATCTTCTTTAATAATAAAATACGCCAGTTTCTCCAGCCATTTTGTAAAGGGGAACAAAATCAGCGTAGACGTTAAGTTAAAAATGGTGTGCACCGCTGCAATTCCTGCCGCATTAATGGAATCGTTAATAAACGGAAATCCAATAGTGGCCTTTAAGGTGTAAAACAAAATTAAAAAGACAAGCGCGCCGATTACATTAAAGCACAGATGAACCACAGCCGTTCTTCTGGCGTTTTTGTTGGTGCCGATGGAAGAGAGCAGGGCTGTTACCGTGGTGCCGATGTTTTGCCCCAAAATAATGGGAACAGCATTGGCATATGTAATGCTGCCCGTAACAGACAGAGCCTGCAAAATTCCCACAGAAGCAGATGAACTTTGAATAATCGCCGTGAGCAGCGCGCCGGTTAAAATGCCTAAAACGGGATTTGAGAACAGAAGCAGCATGTTTGCAAAATCAGGATTTTCAGCAAGGGGCTTCACTGCGGCAGACATCATATCCATGCCGGTCATCAGCACCGCAAAGCCAAGAAAAATTGAGCCGGTGGCTTTTGTGTTGTCAGACTTTGAAAACATAGCAAAAATAATGCCAATGAACGCTAAAATCGGCGCAAAGGACGAAGGCTTTACCAGCTGAAGAAAAAAGTTGTCCCCCTGAATTCCGGAAAGGCTCAGCAGCCACGAAGTCACCGTAGTACCAATGTTTGCGCCCATGATTACGCCGATGGACTGTGAGAGCTTCATAATGCCGGAATTTACAAACCCTACCACCATAACCGTGGTGGCGGAGGAGCTTTGAATGATGGCCGTAACGCCTACGCCTAATAGCAGGCCCTTAATGGGGCTGGAGGTTAAGTGCTCTAAAATTGACTTTAACCGGTCGCCCGAGCGCTTTTCCAAGCCCTCGCCCATTACATTCATTCCAAACAGAAAAATTGCAAGACCACCTAATAGTGTAAATACTGAAAAAATACTCATTTTTTCCTCCGTAAACAAAAACTTTACATCCATTTTATTATATTCTCGTTAAGTTTAAAATAGATTTATGTAAAATTTATGTAAAATTTGTAGCAAACTGGTTAAATTCTGTTCTTTTTCTTATATTCTCCCGGTGTCATTCCTTTTAGTTTTTTAAAGGTCTGGGTAAAGTGGCTGCTGTCGTTAAACCCGCACAATGATGCGACTTCGGTAACCGACTCAGAAGTGGTAACAAGCAGCCGTTCTGCATTTTGAATTCTAACCAGGGTTAAAAATTCGTGAAACCCCATCCCTGCGTAGCTTTTAAACTTCTTTGAAAAATGGCTTTTGCTCATGTTATATTTTAATGCCAAATCATCAAGGGAAATATCCAGCATGTAGTGCTCGGTAATGTCTATTTTCACCTGCTCCATCAGCGGGTTGGATTCTGGAACGGGACTGCCGGCGGTAATCCTGGAAAGATGAATGAGCAAAAGGCTTGTTAAAGCTTCAACCGCACAGAGGGACAACGGTTCATCTCGTTTATATTCTTTTCCGATTTCCTCTAAAAGGGGGAACAAACTCCAGCCGTCTTTAATGTGTGGAGTTTGAAAACAGGTTAACATCTGCTTGTCCATATTTTTAATATGGGTGGAAAAAAAAGAAAGAACAATTCGCTCCGTCATAGCATTGTGATAGGACTGGTGTTTTACATAAGGAGGAATCAACAGAAAATCGCCGGGGACAAGATAATAGGTTCCGTAATCGGTAAAATGCAAAATGCCTCCCGATATCATAAACAGAATTTCGTAATTGGCATGACACTGCACATCCGGCAGAAGAAAAGGGTTTGCTGTTTGAGCCCGATTATAAAAAATCGTTTCAGAACATTCATTAAAATAAACAATTGACATGGCAATTCCATCTCCTGTCGTTTCATATCATTCGTTTCTTGTTTTTATTATACCATAAGTAAAAATGCTTGCTTGCAAGGGCATTTTTGCGAAGCCGTCAATTTCGCAGTTCGCGCTCAAGCGCGGAAGGGCTCCGCCCGAAGGCTTGCGAAGCAAGGCTTCCTGCGAATATTATACCATAGGTGCAAGCCGCCAATCGGCTTGCTTCACACCGATACAATAAACACATCTCGGAAAAGCGTTTGCGCTTTTCCTCCTTGGCGTTGTGTTTATTATATCATATTTTAACTTTCAAAACAATTTTTTTATGTTTTTTTATCTATTTTGCACTAAAATATTATGGTTATCTGAAACTGTTTCGAATATAATGTTGTTAATAAGCTATGGGGATAGTTTATCAAATGATTAACGGAGAAGAGAGGTAGATGTTATGAAAAAATTTTTAGCAGTACTTTTTAGCACTGCATTGCTGCTGAGCGCGCTTGCGCCGGCAAGCATTGCGGCTGAGCAGGAGGCACTCCCTGAGGGCGCTTTTCAGCTTGAGTTTGAAACGTTGGCACAAGCCGCAAATGCCGGCAACCTGCTAACGGAAGCAGAGAAGCCTGGTGATGTGTCGGTAGAATATGCCAGCGGAAAGTCCTTATGGGGGAATACCGGAACACACATAGACCCGAGCGCAGCCTTTACCTTTACCGCGCCCCAGGCGGGGTATTACGATGTGTATTATGCCCTTGGCAATGCCGGAGCAAACACGGTGGATTTAAGCCAAGTATCACTGACCGTCAATGATGAATTGGCCGGTGACAATATAAAAAACAACACACAGATAGAGGATCTTTCCCAATATCAGGACAATGAAAACGGGGGCAAAACTCGGATTTATCCCTGGCAGCATATGGGTATGACCCTGTTTAAAGGTTCTTCCGTTTGCTATCTCAATGAGGGAGAAAACACGCTGAAGGCGGAAGTGACAATATCAGGCGGTAATTATAAGGCATTTAAGTTTTTTGCCGACTATATTCAATTTGTTCCGGTGCAGGGGAAGGTTGTTCAGGCGGGCGATGGTCTGACGCGGATTGAACTCCCTTCGCCGCTCAAAATTAAAGCGTCTGCTTCGGCAAGCTTTGATTTCACCGTTTTAAAGGACGGAAATTATGCGTTTATGGCAAACCGCAACACAGATTACAGCGACGGCACGCTTACAGCAACGGTAACGGAGCAGGACAGCGGAGCGGAGACAGCTGTTTGCACCGACGTGGGCTGGAACGGGGCCGCAAGCGGGCAAAAGCCTTACGCAAGGGTCGGCACCGGCACGACCGGAACGGTAGCGCTCAAGGCAAATGTTCCATACACATTTACTATTACGTCATCCGCCGGGTTTACCACATCTTACTTTGACGTAATTTGTACCGATATTGACGTAAGCGGAAAAACGCTGATTCCGTCGCACTATTACACAAGAACGAACCAAAACACCGACCATTTTTTAAATAACCACGACTTTACAAATGAAATGGAAACATATATCCCGGCAAATTATCCGGAGTATGCTATTGTCGGCCAGCCAAAATCCGGGGAGCTTGCAACACCGTGGAACAAAGCCCCGATTTCTGTTTTGATTACGAAAGGAGGATATGCGGATTATACGCTAAATATTCCAAAGGCGGGTCAATACAGCTTCCGGGTGTATACGTCGGTTTACAGCGGTAGCCAGACGGCATATCCTGAGCCTGTGTATTTCTCAGTTGACGGAACGGAAAAAGGGGCTGTACAATATGATCCTGCCGCCTGGACGGATAAAAACAAAATACTTACGTTTCAAACAGAGCTTTCTGCCGGCCGGCATACACTAAAAATTTCCCGGAAGCAAATTGGCGACGGATCCACTCAAAATACATTTATGTACATTCCTTTTCTAACGGCCGAACCTGTGAAACCTGCGGCTGCAATGTATTTGGGAAGCACTGTCGAGGAAAACAAAATTTCCCTTGTGCAAAACGGAGATTTAATTGCAAAAATTGAGACAAACGGAACCGTACCTCACGAACAAAACATTATGGCATTTTTTGCGATTTACGACGATGAAAAACAGCTGGTGCGCGTTGCAAGTCACATTGGGGCTATCAATGAAGACGCAATAACCTTAACCATCGACAATTTTGCCGCAGAGGCAGAAAAAAAATATAAAGCAAAAGCCTTTTTGTGGAACGACAAGCTCCAGGGGGACTCTTTTGTGCTGGCGGAAGCAGTGGGGCTAGACGATTTGGTTGATTTTAAAGTAACCGTGCCAGAAGGCAGAGAGCCAGTGGTGCTTCAATTAACCGACCCGCAGATCATCGACGCCTCCCAGGAGCGCACGCCGGAACGGCTCGGGGCAAGTTTGGATGCATATTACGCGAAAGACCAAATGGATGCCCGATGCTATTCCTACATGAAAGAAGCTATTGAAGCGACCCAACCGGATTTGATTTTGCTCACCGGCGACTTGGTTTATGGCGAGTTTGATGACAATGGGTCGTCCTTTACAAAGCTTGTAGAGTTTATGGAAGGCTTTGGCATTCCCTGGGCGCCGGTTTTTGGTAATCATGAAAATGAAAGCGCTATGGGGGCAGACTGGCAATGCGATCGGTTTGAAAATGCTCAGAATTGCCTTTTTAAGCAAAGAAGTCTGACCGGAAATGGAAACTACACCGTGGGAATTTTCCAGGGCGGTGTTTTAAAGCGGGTTTTCTTCATGCTGGACTCCAACGGCTGCGGAAACATGAGTAATGCTTCTTTTGCAAACGGTCATTCTAAAAAGGCCATTGGATTTGGCACGGATCAAATTGCGTGGTATACGGACGTCGGAAAGAAAATTAATATTCTTTCACCTGAAACAAAAGTTTCCTTTGCGTTTCATATTCCCCTGGCAATGTTCCAACAGGCCTATATAAAATATGGATTTGCAAACGATGATTCCTTCACACCGATCGATATAGATGCGATTGAGAATAAAGAAGCCGGCGATTTCGGCTATCTTGGAGGCAAAATCAGCAGCGTTTGCGACGCGGACTACAGTGCATATAACGCCATGAAGCGCATAGGGGCCGATTCTCTTTTTACCGGCCATCTGCACGAGCAGAGCGCCAGCGTTATCTATGATGGAGTTCGCTTCCAGTTCGGCCAGAAATCATCAACCTACGACCAGACAAATTACAGAAAAGAAGATGGAAGCATTGCATTTTCTTATACAAATGCCGGAACGCCCATTGTCGGCGGAACGGTTATGAAGCTTACCGAACAAACCGGCGGCATCGGCGAGGCATTCATTTATTACTGCAAAACAGAATCGTAAATCATTGTCTGAAGATAAACACCTATTAATCTATAGCGAGGCTGAAGATACATTTTCGTATTTTCAGCCTCTTATATCTCGGTTTAAATAATTCGCTTAACAGATTTTCTGAGGCAGGCCGGTGTTTGGTGAAATTCCTTTTTAAAGACAGTGTCAAAATACTGACGGCTGCAAAATCCGCATAAATCTGCAATTTTATCTAAGGAAAGCCTGCTGTTCAGTACGAGATGGCGGGCCAATTTTAAACGTTCAATTTGTAAAAAGCGCCAGGGGGTTTGACCGGTAAGTTCTTTAAAAGTTTTGTGAAAAAAACTGGGGCTTAGCGCTGCGGACCTTGCTATATCCGCCAAAGTCAGTTCTTCTTTCAGATGCTTTTTCATAAATTCCTCTGCGGCATAAATGTTGTCGGCGTAAACCTTAAGCGATCCGCCGGTATATAGTTTTTGCTCTCGCAGTATTCCGGCCAGAATTTGGGTCAGCTTCCCGGATATCATTGTTTCCCATCCGGCAGAGTGGTAAGAAAATTCCTGCACACATTCCGAAAAAAGCCCGGAAAACCACTGATAATTGAATGATTTATATACCAATGGAGCAAGACTTAGCGCTTCAATTTCAGCGGTAGGAAATGTCGGCATAAATTTAATGAAATAGCATTCGAAGCTTTTTTTGCTGTATCTGTTTGAACCGGGAGCGGCCAAAAGAATGTTTCCTATACGGTGGGGATAAGCAACGCCGTTTATAAAACTAAAACCGTTTTCTGTGGTGTAGAATTCCAAATCAAAACAGTCGACCGGACGCAGCGGCGTAGTTTCGCATTTAAAAAACTGTTTCGATACATAATATCCGACTTCAATCAAATGAAAAAGAGCCAAAGCATTCACCGTCCAAAATAAGATTTTATAAAAAATAGATAACATTATACATAGAAAAATAGGTGAAATATCTCTATAATAAATATTATCTTAGAAAAATTTATAAAAGTCAATAAAAAATAAGGACGTGATGAAAAAAATGGAATTTCAAGTTAAGGGGCACGAACCGAGTTTATTGCCTCCGGGAAACTGGAAATTAGTTTGGTACGATGAATTTGACGGAACAGAGCTTGACAGAAGCAAATGGGATTTTCGGTTGCATATGATGGGGAAGCGCCATAAAACATGGGATGATGAGGGCGTAAGACTTGATGGAAAGTCACATGCTGTGTTTTCCATATACGAAAAAAACGGCGAAATATGTTCCTCTCAGCTTCAGACAGGGTATAATTTTATGGATGCGGAAAGCGCGGAGGAGGATTGTTGGAACGGCGGCCTCGTTTGGCCTATCGGCAAATTAAAACAACACAAATTTTTGCATAAATTCGGATATTATGAATGCCGGTGCAAGCTTCAGAAAAAAGCAGGGTGGTGGTCTGCGTTTTGGCTGCAGTCTCCGGTCATCGGTTCCAGTTCTGATCCACAAGTTTCCGGCGTGGAAAATGATATTATGGAAAGCTTTACGCCTGGGAAAATCATTGAACATTGCAATCATTTTAACGGGTACGGCGAAGATCATCAGGTTGCAAAGGCCGGAAACGGATTGGCACTTGATGTGGACGAATGGCATGTGTTTGGAATGAAATGGAATGAAAATGGATATACCTTTTATGTTGATGGAAAAGAAGACGGACACATCAGCGGGCCTGTTTCACAAATTCCGCAGTTTATATTAATTTCTACCGAGGTGAACGGCTACCGCGCTAAAGAACGATGTGCAACAAGTGAGGCGAAAGAGGCTGTAGGAGACGTATTCACAGTGGATTATGTACGTGTATTTGACGAGATAAAATAGAAAAAAGCATTGATTTAACGGATTTTAAATTCAGATTAAGGGAAAGAGTGCAAATTTTCTTTTGCACTCTTTCTTTTCGTTTGACCAAACCCGCTGTTGCATGGTATAATTATTTTTGAAAATGCTTGCAAGCAACCGTTTTCGTTTTTTGGTACAATATAAACTGAGGTGGAAAAAACGTGTTAAGCAAAAAGAACAATATCATAAGAAAAGAGAATTACCATGCGTTCCGCACCGGCATGCGCGACGGAATTCCAATCGGCTTAGGTTACCTTGCGGTTTCGTTTTCTTTGGGCATTGCCGCCCAAAACGCCGGACTTTCGCCGTTTCAAGGTTTTTTGGTCAGCCTTTTGTGTAACGCTTCGGCGGGGGAATATGCAGGGTTTACCTTAATTGCGGCAGACGCTGCTTTTGTAGAGGTGGCAATTATTACCATGGTTGCCAACGCTAGGTATCTTTTGATGAGCTGTGCCATGAGCCAGCGAATTGCGCCGGCCACAGGCCTTTTGCACCGTCTGCTTCTAAGCTTTGGCTTAACGGACGAGTTGTTCGGCATTGCGGTGGCAAGGCCGGGAAGTATAAATCCATACTACTCCTATGGCGCGTTTTTTGTTGCGTCGCCCTGCTGGGCGTTTGGGACAGCCCTTGGGGCAGTTGCGGGCAATGTGCTCCCAGTGCGGATTGTCAGCGCGTTAAGCGTTGCGCTGTTTGGCATGTTTCTGGCGGTGTTTGTGCCGCCTGCGAGGAAAGATAAAGTAATAGCGGGAATTGTAATCGCCTGCTTTGTGCTCAGTTTTTCTGCGTCTGTCCTGCCGGTTTTGTCCCAGCTTTCCGAGGGCGTGCGGATTATTATTTTAACAGTGGCAATTTCGTCCGCTGCGGCCCTGATTTTTCCGAAAAAAGACGAACCGGAGGAGAAAACGGCATGACACACAACATGTATGCTTACATTTTAATTATGGCGGGTGTAACGTTTGCAATCCGTGCGCTGCCCCTTGCCTTAATTCAAAAACAAATTCAAAACAGATTTTTAAAATCATTTTTATACTATGTGCCCTACGTAACCCTGGCGGTGATGACATTTCCCGCAATTTTGCACGCCACGCAAAGCCCCATCTCCGGCGGGTTAGCTCTTGCTGCCGGAGCAGTTTCGGCCTGGCGCGGCGCAGGGCTTTTTAAGGTGGCGGTTATCAGCTGCGCTGTGGTGTTTGCGGCAGAACTGGTTTTGAGTGCCGCGTTCATGCTTTAAGGCCTTATGGTGAAAAAATAAGGTTGAAAAAAAGGGCGTTTTATGGTAAAATAAATATAGCACCTGTAAGGAGACCAAACATGAAACGAATTTTAAGCAGACTGCGCCGGGCGGCAGAAGACTACAGCATGATTGACAGCGGCGACAGAATCGCTGTGGGGGTTTCCGGCGGGAAGGACTCGTTAGCGGCCCTAATGGCCATGAAAAACCTTCAGCGCTTTTACCCGAAACCGTTTTATTTAGAGGCAATTACCATCGACATGGGCTTTGACAATATGGATTTTGCAGCCGTGGCCGCGCTTTGCGAAGAAAACGACATTCCATATCACATAGAAAAATCAGACATAAAACAAATCATTTTTGATTACAGAAAAGAAGAAAATCCCTGCTCGCTGTGTGCGAATCTGCGGCGCGGCGCCATGTGTACCGCGGCAAAAAAGCGGGACATTAAAAAAATTGTTTACGGCCACCATTTTGACGACGTGGTGAACACCTTTTTCCTCAGCCTGTTTTATGAGGGAAGGCTAAACTGCTTTGCCCCCGTTACATATTTAGAGCGGATGGACGTGACGGTGCTACGTCCGTTGATTTATGTGGAGGAAAAAGACATTGTGCGGTTTGCCAATAATACCGCGCTGCCGGTGGTGAAAAGCACCTGCCCGGCGGACAAAAACACCAAACGGCAGTATGTGGCCGACCTGTTAGAAGGGTTAGACCAGGAAAATCCCGGCTTAAAACACCGTATTTTTACAGCGGTTCAAAAATCCGGAATAAAGGGATGGAGCCTTTAGGCAATCAGAAAGGAGCGAATTATGAAAAAACGAATGGTAAGTTTCATTGCAATATTTACCCTGGCGCTGTCTAGCAGCTTTATCGCAGACGCCGCTGTTTTAAACGAGGTTGTGGAGGAGCGCGAACTGATCGGCGGCGTGACCTATAAACATATTCAGCGGCTTGAGGACTATGGCTGGCAGGACGTTTACGCCGTGCAGGCAGACTTAAAGGCCCCCGGCGTGAAGTTAGAGGTTTTAAAAAGTCAAAACGGAGAAAGCTTTTTGGAAAACACCTATCAAATGGCAGTAGACAGCGGGGCCTTAGCCGCGGTGAACGCTGACTTTTTTGCGGCAAAGCGGGGCCAGAGCGGCCGGGGCAGCGCCGTGGGCGTTGAGGTGCGGGACGGAAAACTCACGTCTTCTGCCTCGGTAACAGAAAACATGAACACATTTTATAAGGTGTTCGGAGACGAGCGGTTCTATGTAAACGCTTTTGTGTTTAACATGAGCGTTACTGCCGCAAACGGCAAGACGGACAAAATTAAGGTTGTGAACAAATACGACGATTTAACAGGTATCGTTATGTATACCGACGATTGGGGCGAATATTCCGTCGGCTCAAAAGGCGGCAGCATTGAAGTTGCCGTAGACGAAAATGGCACTGTGGTAAACAAGGTGACAGAGTCAGACCCTATCGTGATTCCAAAGGGCGGCTATGTTTTAGCGTCCCACATGTCCTACAACACGTTTTTGTTAGACAATGTAAATATAGGCGACGTGATTTCGGTGGATATTCAGTCCACGCCGGACATCAATTACATTGAAACTGCAGTGGGCGGCGGCGGAATTATTTTAAGCGAGGGCAAAGTGCCGTCGAAATTCTCCCACAACATTTCGGGAAGAAACCCCAGAAGCGCAGTGGGCATTGACCAAACCGGCACAGTTGTTACCATTGTTGCGGTGGACGGCAGAAGAACAGACTCAAAAGGAATGACCCAAACAGAACTGGGCTATTTAATGGCAGATCTTGGCTGTTACACAGCGCTGAACTTTGACGGCGGCGGCTCTACCTTAATGGCGGTGGACAATAACGGCGAAAAAGAGGTTGTAAACAAGCCCTCTGACGGCGGATACCGAAAGGTGACAAACTCGTTAGGAATTATGACCACGGCGGAGGATAACGCACCGGCAACAAGAGCCCGGTTTAACGCTCAGGACAATGTGTTTGTGAATGCTTCGGTGAAACTAAACCTCACCGGGGTGGACGATTATAACCGCCAGGCGGCGATTGACACTTCCTCTGCAGTTTATGCTACCGACGGCACCGGCACCGTATCAGACGGCGTGTTCTACCCGTCTAAAACAGGCACATCTTACGTTACGGCAGAGTGCGGCGGGTTCATCGCGGAAAAGACCTTTACCGTTTTGCCGGCACCGAGAGAAATGAACTTTAAAGAAACGAAAATCACCTTAAATTCCGGCGAAAGCTACACACCTGTGATTATCGGCAAAGACGCAAACGGCAGCAAGGCGGAAATCCGTCTGTCCGACGCGGTTGTCACGGTGTCAGGCGGCGCAGTTACCGTTTCCGGCGATGCCATTACGGCAACCGCCCCCGGCGCTGCGGTGGTTACCGCAGTTCTGGGCGAAATTTCAGCCAATATGGCCGTGATGGTTGACGGGGCAGAGGAAATTGCCGTGCCGGACAACATTACCGTACCAGACACACAAAACACATATAAAGATTTAACCGAGGAAGGGGCATTCCGCTTCTCCGTGTTCGGCAACACCAGAGATGTTTCCACTCTATTTGACCAATTTATCATGAACAACGCGTTGTATAAAATGAAGCTTTCTTCTGACTTTCAGGTATTTTTGGGAGCAAACGTCAACACAAAGGAGATTGA
Source organism: Congzhengia sp. (assembly GCF_037235575.1). Taxonomy (NCBI): domain Bacteria; kingdom Bacillati; phylum Bacillota; class Clostridia; order Eubacteriales; family Oscillospiraceae; genus Congzhengia; species Congzhengia sp. Next base: position 152,212 of record NZ_JAXUNN010000039.1, read on the forward strand.
AAAGGTTTCAAGCAACTATGTGCTGGCAAAAAATTATAACTGTTTCGGCGACGGGCCAAATACGTTCATCACTTTGCCTAACGTGTCCGGCAAGGTTTACACGGGGGATGTTTCCGTGTGGTCGAAATTCCAAAACGATGTGAAAAACGCAGGCCAAAATCTGTTTATCTTTTTAGACAGAAATTTCATTTCCAATAACCAGGTAGAGTTTTTATCCTTTACGAAAACTGTGAACGCAGCAGCACAAAGCGGAAAAAATGTGTATGTGTTCGGCGGCGGCTTCGTAAACCAGAACACGGTGGACGACGGCGTGCGCTACATAAACACCGCAGGTGTGTTCCCAAGCGTAGCGATTGACGGTACCAGCCCCTCTTACATAAAGTATGTGTTGGTTACCATTAATGGGAATGAAGTGACCTATGAATACAGACCGATTATAGGAGACTGACAACAATGCGAAAAAAAGAAAAAATGCAGGTGATTCACGACTATCTGTGCCAAACCTATGGCGACACCCCCTGTACGCTAACGTATGAAAACCCCTTCGAGCTTTTGGTTTCGGCTTGCCTTGCGGCCCAGTGCACCGACGCGCGGGTGAACATGGTAACGCCGGCGCTGTTTGCAAAATATCCTACGGTAAAGGCTTTTGCCGAGGCCGATACGGCAGACGTAGAGGAGATCATTCGCTCCACAGGCTTTTTCAGAAACAAGGCCAAAAATATTGTGGCCTGCGCCAATGTGCTGATAGACCGGTTTGACGGAAAAGTGCCGGACAACATGGAAGATTTACTCTCCCTTCCCGGGGTGGGGCGCAAAATTGCAAATCTTTTGTTGGGCGACGTGTTTGGCAAGCCATGCATTGTGGTTGACACCCACTGCAAGCGCATAACCGGCCTTTTGGGTCTGACCAAAAACACCGACCCTGCCAAAATTGAGGTGGATTTAAAAAAAATTGTAGACCCGGAATATGGCAGTCTGTTCTGTCATCAGCTGGTGGAGCACGGCAGAAATATTTGTATTGCAAGGCGGCCGCAGTGCTCCATTTGCGGCATGAACACGGTTTGCGACTATTATAACAAAAATACGGGGGCAAAAAATTGACGGATAAAATCAGGCTCGACGCTTATTTAACAGAACACGCCTTAGCGCCCAGCCGGGAAAAGGCTAAGGCGTTGATTATGGCGGGCGTGGTGTTTGTGGACAACCAGAAATGCGACAAGGCCGGCACCTTTGTAACAGCGGCACAAACCATTGAGGTGCGTGGCGGCGGCTTAAAATATGTCAGCCGCGGCGGGCTGAAGCTGGAAAAGGCCATGGAGGAGTTTCCCATTTCGCTAAAGGATAAGGTTTGCATGGACATTGGCGCCTCCACCGGTGGTTTTACGGACTGTATGCTTCAGAACGGCGCGAAAAAGGTGTTTGCTGTGGACGTGGGCTATGGCCAGCTTGCCTGGAAATTAAGGTGCGACGACCGGGTGGTGAACTTAGAGCGCACCAACATCCGCTACGTCACGGCGGAAGACATAGGCGAAGCGTTGGATTTTGTCTCGGTGGACGTGGCGTTTATTTCGCTGAAGCTGGTGCTTCCTGTGGCGTTTCAGCTGCTGAAAGAGAACGGCGGGGTTGTGGCGCTTATAAAGCCCCAGTTTGAGGCAGGTAAGGAAAAGGTGGGCAAAAAGGGCGTAGTGAAAGAACAGTCCACCCACGTTGAGGTGGTGCGCGCCATCTACGATTTTGCACAGGAAGCGGGTTTTAGCGTTTTGGGCCTTTCCTTTTCCCCCATTAAAGGGCCTGAGGGCAATATTGAATATTTAATCTATTTAAAAAAGGGCGGAGAAACCACCGTTCAGCCTGAGGACGCGGAATCTGTTGTGGCTTGTTCTCACGAGGTTTTGGACAAAAGGGACTAAACCATGCAAATATTTTTAATTCACTTTTTACTTTGGAATTTTGGCGTCATGCTGATATACGGGCTGGATAAGCTGTGCGCGATTTATTCGTTCCGGCGGGTAAGCGAGCAGGCGCTTCTTGCCTGTGCGTTTTTAATGGGCAGCTTTGGCGCAGTGCTTGGAATGGCGCTTTTCCACCACAAAACAGCAAAGCAAAAATTTCGGTTTTTTGTGCCGCTTGCCTGCGTGGTAAATGCCGTAATTTTGGGTGTTTTGGCGTCAGTGCTGCTTTAAATGTAACAAATGGATAAAAAATTCAACTTTTTTTTAAAATACACTTGTTTTTTCTTGGTATTTATATTATAATATACGAATGTGTGAAATTGTATTTTGCAGTTTCATGTTCGTACTACGGATGGTCCTCTGCCGGTTTAACCGGGCATGAACGTCTTTGAAGGAGAGGAGGAGTTTTTAATGGATTTAATTAAGGAATTAACCAAAGACCAGATCAGAACAGATTTGCCGGAGTTAGAAGTCGGAAGCACCGTAAAAGTGCATGTAAAGGTTAAAGAAGGAAACCGTGAAAGAATTCAGGTGTTTGAAGGCACCATCATTAAGGTTCAGCACGGCGGAATTCAGAAGACGTTTACCGTTCGCCGCTTGTCCTACGGAATTGGCGTTGAACGTACATTCCCTGTGAATTCACCTAAGATTGCAAAAATCGAGGTTGTAAGAAAGGGTAAAGTAAGAAGAGCAAAGCTCTATTACTTAAGAGACAGGGTCGGCAAGGCTGCAAAGGTAAAAGAAAAACTCTAAAATCGGATTTTGCCGCATTTCGCGGCAAGACTATGAAAAGCGCAGATTGCCGCTTTTACATGTGTAGTCGTAATGGCAGGGGTGCGGATTAAACTCCCTTGCCATTTAAACTATGCGTTTCTATTGAAAAAGCGCATAGAATTATTGTCTCGAAAGGGGACGTAAATTATGGATGAAAATAACAGACTTCCTGAAGAAGATGAAAAAAAGGAACCTGAAGAAATAAATAACGTGCAGGAGCCTGACGGCTGCGCGCAGCCTGCGGAGGCACCCACGGAAACAGACGACAGCCTCACCGAGGAGGAATATATCACCGCTCAGGCATACACCGACAATGTTTTAGACCAAATGGGCCAAACCCAGGTGCGTGGAGGCTGGGCCAAGGAGCTTTACGAATGGACGTCGTCTATTGCCATTGCCGTGGTGCTGGCACTTTTAATAAACCAGTTCCTGTTTGCACTGGTGCAGGTGGATGGTCAGTCCATGGAGCCAACGCTCTACCACAACGAGCGGCTGGTGGTGCGCAAAGCGTTCTACACGCCAAAGCAAAAAGATATTGTTATTTTAAAATCCGAAGCCATTCAAAAATATATTGTTAAACGTGTCATTGCTCTGCCGGGCCAAACGGTAGACTTTGACGGCGAGCGGAACGTGGTGGTTGACGGTGTAACTTTAGACGAGCCGTATATTAAAGAAAAGCAGATTTCTTTCGGAAACCTGTATGCCTACCCCTTAACCGTGCCCAAAAAGGGCGAAATCGCGAATTTGGATTATATTATGTCTGAGGCAAATTTAAAAGCGGGCAAGGGCACGATGACGTTCGACATGCGGGCGGACGGCAGTGTTGAAATTAAAGGAAGCGAGCTGGTGGCAGACGGCGTGTTTGAAGAAGGAAAGACCACCTATAAGCAAAACTGCTATTTCGTTATGGGCGACAACCGCAATCATTCCAGCGACAGCAGAACCTTAGGGTTAATTCCTGAAAGTGAAGTGGTAGGAAAATCCTCTATCAGGCTGTTTCCGTTTTCTAAAATCGGCAAAATAGATTAACCAAAAAAATAAATTCCACAACGGCAAGGCGGTGCGCACTTGCCGTTGTACTTATTTTTTATGAATTTGAGGTGTATTATGAATATACAGTGGTTTCCAGGACACATGGCGAAAACCAGACGGCAAATTGAAGAAAAGTTAAAGCTCATCGATGTGGTGGTGGAGATTTTAGACGCGCGGATTCCCGTTTCGTCTCAAAATCCCGATATTTCGGAAATGACAAAGGGCAAACCCCGGGTTGCGGTGCTGAACAAGGCAGATTTAGCAGACGAAACTGTTACCAAACAGTGGGTTTCGTTTTATAAACAAAACAATGTTGAGGTCACTTTGGCAGACTGTGCAAAGGGCCGCGGCATTAACGAGTCGGTGGCCGCGGTTAAGCGCGCATTGGCCGAAAAACTGTCTAATGACAGCGAAAAGGGCATGAACCGCGCCATTAAAATTTTGGTTGCCGGCGTGCCCAACGTGGGCAAATCCTCTTACATCAACCGCCTGTCCGGTAACCGGCGCGCCGCTGTGGGCGACCGCCCCGGAGTCACCCGGGGGCAGCAGTGGATCCGCCTGAAAAGCGGCATTGAACTGTTAGACACCCCGGGAATTTTGTGGCCCAAGTTTGAAGATGAAACGGTGGGTCTGCATTTGGCGTTTACCGGCTCCATTAAAGACGAAATTATAGATACCGAGCTTTTGGCCTGCAAACTGGCAGAATTTTTAAACCAAAATTACCGGGAGTTGTTTTGCGCCCGGTATAAGCTGGAAAACACAGAGGGGCTTCAGGGGTTTGAGCTGGTGGAACTGCTGGGCAGAAAACGCGGTTTTGTGGTTTCCGGCGGCGAGATTGACTTTCTGCGGGCCTCCAACATTTTGCTGGACGAGTTTCGTGCAGGAAAAATCGGACGAATCAGCCTGGAAAAGCCCGAAGATTTGGAGGTAAGCGTGCAATGACGTTGTTTGAATTTGACCAAACCGTTCGGGCCGCACACCACGTTTCCTGCTTGGCCGGGGTGGACGAAGCGGGCCGCGGCCCGCTGGCAGGGCCTGTGTTCGCGGCGGCGGTGATTTTGCCGCCTGATTTTCCGGGAGAAGGTATCCGCGACTCGAAAAAGCTTTCCGAAAAAAAACGGGAGGCATTAGAAGCAAAAATAAAGGAAAAAGCCCTGGCATTTTCGGTGTGCGCGGCAGAGGTTCCGTTAATTGAAGAAGTTAACATTTTAAACGCTACGTTTATCGCAATGAAATCGGCCCTGGCGAAGCTCACCGTTTGTCCGGAGTTCGTTTTGGTAGACGGCAACCGTTCTCCGGGAATTGAACTATCCCACGACTGCATTGTGGGGGGGGACAATAAAAGCTTGTCTGTGGCCGCAGCGTCTATTTTGGCAAAGGTAGCGCGGGACCGGTTTGTAAAAGAGGTATTGGCAAAAGAATATCCACAGTATCAGTTTGAAAAGCACAAGGGCTACGGCACAAAACTACACTTTGAAAAAATTGCCGAGTTCGGCCCGTGCCCCCAACACCGTCGCTCGTTTTTAAAGAAAAAGTTTGGTGAGTTTAAATGAATGCACAACAAAGCGGAAAGCTTGGGGAAGACGCGGCCTGCGTATATTTAAAAAAGAAACGCTACGCGATTTTGGCCCGAAACTACCGCAAACGGTTCGGCGAAATTGACATTATTGCGCAAAGAAAAAGCAAAATTGTGTTTGTCGAGGTAAAAACCCGTTCCGGCGCGAGCTATGGAATGCCCAGCGAAGCGGTGGACTATTATAAACAGCAAAAGATTATTAAAACCGCACAGAGCTACCTGCTTGAACACCGCTTAGACGGAGAAATTTCTTTTGATGTAATTGAGGTGCTTCTGTCCGGCGGAAAGGTTTTGTCGGTGAACCACATAGAAAACGCATTTATTACATAAATTACTAAAGAAAGAAAATAAAGCGCCTGCTTTCATGAAAGCAGGGGAAAGGTTCGGTAATTTATGAAGCAATTCACGGTGATTGACGCCCATTGCGACACCGCAAGCGAACTGCTGGACAAAAACGAATGCCTTTTCTCAAACACGGGGCATTTGTCCATTGAAAAAATGAAGGGCTATCAAAGCTATGTTCAGTTTTACGCGGCTTGGGTCAGCAAGCGGGAAAAAAATCCCCTTTTGCGTGCGGTGGAAATCATTGACAGGCTTAAGTGCGAGCTTGAAAAAAACAAAGAATACATGGAAGAAATTAGAACGGCAGAAGAACTAAATTCTGTGCTGTCCCGCGGGAAGCACGGCGCAGTTCTTGCCATTGAAGATGCAAGGGCGCTTTGCGGCTCTCTTTCCGCTCTGCGTATGTTTCACAGGTTGGGCGTGCGGGCAATCACCCTGGCCTGGAACGACAATAACGACGTAACCGACGGCGCTGCGTCTGAGCGGGGCGCGGGGTTAACAGCCTTTGGCAAAGACGTTGTGCGGGAAATGAACCGCCTGCACATGATGGTGGACGTGTCTCACATTACGCCCAGGGGGTTTTGGGACGTTTTAGAGCGCTCAAACGCTCCGGTTTTGGCCTCCCACTCCAACGCAGCGGCTGTGTGCGGCCACAGGAGAAATTTGAATGACGAGCAAATCTGCGCTCTTGTGCAGTCCGGCGGCATGGTTTGCGTAAATATTTATCCCGATTTTTTGACGGACAGCAAAACGGCAGACATAACAGACGTTCTGCGCCACACCGATCATATTTTATCTTTAGGCGGAGAAAACAGCCTGGGGCTTGGCTCCGATTTTGACGGGGTAGACAGACTGCCGCAAGGCTTTTTTGGCGCGGAGGACTATGTAAAACTGTTCAACGAAATGTCCCGCTGCGGCTACAGTGATGCATTAATTGACAAAATCACCCACAAAAACATGGTAAACTTTATGGAAAGAATAGAAAAATGAAAATATTTGTATTTTCTGTTGCATTTTTACGCCGGATATATTAAAATAGAAGAGATAAAAAAGATAAAATGAAACCGTGTTTCATTGAAAAATCATTTAGAGGGGCGATTAACTTGTACATATCAGACAAAGTGAAAAGCATCAGTCCTTCGTCAACCTTGGCGATTGACTCAAAGTTTAAACAGATGAAGGCAGAGGGCGTTGACGTTGTGGGCTTTGGCACCGGCGAGCCGGACTTCGACACGCCGGACTATATTAAAAAAGCTGCGGTTGAGGCTATCGCCGGCGGCAAAACCAAATATACCCCCGCCGCAGGTACTATGGAACTGCGGCGCGCAATCTGCGACAAATTAAAGCGGGAAAACGGCCTTGACTATGAGCCAAACCAAATCGTCGTAACCAACGGCGCAAAACACGCCTTAGTGAACACCTTCATGGCAATTTTAAACGAAGGCGACGAAGTGATTATTCCATCGCCCTACTGGGTGAGCTACCCCGAAATGGTGAAAATAGCCGACGGTGTTTCGGTGATTATTGAAACAAAGGAAGAAGACGAGTTTAAATTCACAGCCAAAGAGTTTGAAGACGCAATTACCCCCAAAACCCGGGCGCTGGTTTTAAACAGCCCCTCAAACCCAACCGGCATGGTTTATACAGAAAGGGAACTTCGCTCTATTGCCGAGGTTGCGGTAAAACATAACATTTATGTTGTAGCCGACGAAATTTACGAGCATTTAATTTACGAAGGCAAGCATGTGAGCATTGCCTCGTTTCACGATAAAATTAAGGACCTGACCATCATCATTAACGGCGTGTCGAAAACCTACGCCATGACGGGGTGGAGAATCGGCTACAGCGCTTCCCATCCGGAGGTTGCAAAGGCAATTTCCAATTTGCAGTCCCACGCCACGTCAAACCCCAATTCCATTGCTCAGGCAGCAACGGTTGCGGCTTTAAACGGCGGCGAGGAAGAAATCGCCCGCATGAAAGCGGAGTTTCAAAAGCGCAGGGACTATATGGTGGAGCGCATTAACTCCATTCCCGGAGTGTCCTGCAGAAATCCCCACGGTGCGTTTTATGTAGTGATGAACATTTCCCAGCTTAAGGGAAAACTACTCGGCGGCAGAACCATTCATACGTCTGACGACTTTGCCGACGTGCTGCTGGAGAAGGCCGGGCTTGCCCTGGTTCCCTGCAGCGGCTTCGGCGCTGACGATTTTGTTAGATGGTCTTACGCCACCAGCATGGAAAATATAGTGGAGGGCCTAAACAGGTTAGAAACGTTTTTGGCCCAGGAACTTAAATAAACACTTTAAGGAGAGAGAAAATAATGAGAAGCATTAAACTTGACTATTCAAAAACGTTAAATTTTGTTTCCCGAGAGGAAATTGAGGCCATGGAACAGCAGGTTTTAGCCGCCCACAAAACCCTGACGGAAAAAACAGGGGAGGGCAGCGACTATCTTGGCTGGCTCAATTTACCTTTCGACTATGACAAGGAAGAATTTGCACGCATAAAGATGAGTGCAGAAAAAATTAAAAGTGACTCCGACGTGCTGATTGTTATCGGCATCGGCGGTTCATATCTGGGTGCGAAAGCGGCCATTGACATGCTTTCCAACAATTTCTATAACCTGCTTTCCAAAGATGAACGGAAAACGCCTCAGATTTTGTTTGCCGGCAACTCCATCAGCGGGTCATACCTCTCCCAGCTTTTAAAATTTGTGGAGAAGAAGGACTTTTCTGTGAACGTTATTTCCAAATCGGGCACAACCACTGAGCCTGCTGTGGCTTTTCGTGTGTTTAAGGAGCTTTTGGAGAAGAAATATGGCAAGGAAGGCGCAAAATCAAGAATTTATGCCACAACCGACAAAGAAAAAGGCGCGCTGAAAAATTTGGCGGACAGCGAGGGCTATGAAACCTTTGTCGTGCCGGACGACGTTGGCGGCCGGTTTTCCGTGCTGACTGCCGTTGGCCTGCTTCCCATTGCTGTTTCCGGCGCGGACATCGACCAGCTTATGGCGGGCGCACAGGCGGCTGTGAAAGAATATGAAGGCTGCGACTTAAAGACGAACGACTGCTACATGTATGCGGCAATCAGAAATATTTTATACAACAAGGGCAAGCAGACGGAGCTTGTGGTGAACTATGAGCCAAGACTGCACTATTTCGGCGAGTGGTGGAAGCAGCTCTATGGCGAAAGCGAGGGAAAAGACGGCAAGGGAATTTTACCGGCTGCTGTTGACTTTTCTACCGACCTGCACTCCATGGGCCAGTATATTCAGGACGGGCGCAGGGTTCTGTTTGAAACTGTGCTGAATGTAGAAGAATCAAGCGACGACGTGACCATTGACGAAACAGAGGACAACATCGACGGATTAAACTTTTTGGCAGGAAAAACCATGAGCTTTGTGAACAACAAGGCATTTTTGGGAACGCTTCTGGCACACAACGACGGCGGCGTGCCGAATATGGTTGTGAACATCCCAGAAATAAACGAATATTATTTGGGTATGCTGATTTATTTCTTTGAAAAGGCATGCGGCATCAGCGGCTACATTCTCGGCGTAAACCCCTTTAACCAGCCCGGTGTGGAGGCATATAAAAAGAACATGTTTGCCCTGCTGGGAAAACCTGGCTTTGAGCAGGAAAAAGAAGCACTTGAAAAAAGGCTTGGCATGTGATATACTAATTTTGAATTGATTGATACACCTAACAGCAAAAAATACCGCAAGCATCAAACATTGCCCAGCGGTTCGGAGGATTGAAAAATGCAGTATCGCAGCACCCGTGACAGTAACACACAAGTAACATCTGCAATGGCAATTAAAACCGGCCTTGCTCCCGACGGCGGTCTTTTTCTGCCCGAAACGGTTCCACAGGTTTCGTTGTCTGAAATTGAGGCCCTTTGCGGCATGACCTATAACGAACGGGCGGTGGACATTTTAAGCCGGTTTTTGACGGATTTTACACAGGAGGAAATTACCACTTGCGTTAACCGCGCCTACAGCCGCGAAAAGTTTGAAACGGAGGAAATCGCTCCTATTTTCAAGCTGAACCAAAACACATACTTTTTAGAACTGTGGCATGGCCCAACCTGCGCGTTTAAAGATATGGCGCTGCAAATTCTGCCCCACCTGCTGCTGAAGTCCATTCATAAAACAGGCGAAACCAAAGAGGTGGTTATTTTGGTGGCAACCTCGGGCGACACGGGCAAGGCAGCGTTAGAAGGATTTAAGGACGTAGCCGGCACAAGAATTATTGTGTTTTACCCAGCCGACGGCGTTTCTGACATTCAAAAACGGCAAATGGTAACCCAAGACGGCAACAATGTGGACGTTGCGGCAGTTTGCGGCAATTTTGACGATGCGCAAAACGGCGTGAAACAGATTTTCACTGACAAAGATTATAATGAAATGCTGGCGCAAAACGGCTTTATGCTGTCCAGCGCTAACTCCATAAACTGGGGCAGACTGGTTCCTCAGGTGGTGTACTATTTTTCAGCCTATGCGAATTTATTGAAAAACAACGAAATTAAGCTGGGGGACAAAATTAATTTTGTAGTGCCCACCGGCAATTTTGGAAATATTTTGGCGGCCTATTATGCAAAAGAAATGGGCCTGCCGGTGAACAGGCTTATCTGCGCGTCTAACGAAAATAACGTGCTGACAGACTTTATCAAAACCGGCGTCTACGACAAAAACCGCAGCTTTAAAACCACAGTTTCCCCCTCGATGGACATTTTAATCTCCAGCAATTTAGAGCGTCTTTTGTCTTTAGCCACCAACGGTGACGACGGGCAGGTGAAAGCGTGGATGGAAAATTTAAAATCCACAGGAAAATACGAAGTGTCTGCCGGTGTGAAACAAAAAATTCTGGAAACGTTCTGGGGCGGATTCTGCGACGACGACGATACCTTAGACGAAATTAACCGCGTATTCCGCGAGACCAGCTATATAATGGACACCCACACGGCTGTGGCCAAACGGGTGTTGAACCAATATGCGGCAGAAACAGGCGACGCCACAAAAACGGTGATCTGTTCCACCGCAAGTCCATTTAAGTTCTCAGACAGCGTGTTAACAGCCATAAAAGGCGCGCCGGAAACAGGGGACGCTTTTACGCAGTTAGATGAGCTTGCCGAAACAGCCCAGGCGTCAATCCCAAAATCTTTGGCCGAGCTGAAAACAAAGCCGGTGATTTTCAGAACCACCTGTGAAAAAGACGAGATGGTCGACGTTGTCAGCCAAATGCTGAATTTGGCGTAGGAGGATTTTCATGGATTGGATACAGCTTCGCATTTCCACCACAACAGAGGGCATTGAGCCTGTTTGTGCCGTGTTGATGGACGCCGGCATTACGGGCATGGAGATAGAAGATGCGAAAGATTTTCATTGCTTTTTAGAAGCCAACCGCAGCACATGGGACTATGTGGACGAAGAACTGATGTCGGCTTTTGGCGGCGATACTTGCGTGAAATTTTACGTTACAGACAACGCCTGCGGCGCCGACATGCGCACACAGGTTACCGAGGGATTAAAGCGCCTGGCCGCTATGGACGAAAAAGGCGAATATGGCGCTCTTTCTGTCACCTCTGCCAACATGAAGGAGGAGGACTGGGCGGAAAATTGGAAACAATATTTTAAGCCGATGAACGTAGGCGACAAAATTTTGATTCTGCCTGAGTGGGAACGCTTAACCGAGCCGACAGACCGCACGGTGTTCACTGTAAACCCGGGCATGAGCTTCGGCACAGGCTCCCATCACACCACCCAGCTATGCATTCAGGACCTGGAGCAGCGCATAGCACCCGGAATGTCTGTTTTAGACTTGGGGTGCGGCAGCGGAATTTTATCTATCATTGCTTTGCTTTTGGGCGCAAAAGACGCCACAGCGGTGGACATTGACCCCAATGCGGTGGAAATTGCAGTGCAAAACGCAAAGCGTAACAGGATAGACTTAAATACATACCGCACGTTTTCCGGCGACATTGTCAGCGACAAAGTGCTTTTTCGTGCGGTAGCCGACAAAGAATATGACATTGTGTTGGCCAACATTGTGGCAGATGTAATTATCGGCATGGAGCCGGTCATTCCAAAACTTCTCAAGTCCGGCGGCGTGTTCATAACCTCAGGCATTATTCAAGAGCGCGAAGCCGATGTGACGGCTGCATACGAAAAAACAGGGCTAACCTTAACCGGCCGGCAGGAACAGGGCGGCTGGGTAGCACTGCAATATATTAAATGACATTTACTCCCAAGACAGCTTGTTTTGGGAGTAATTTTCAGTAAAACAGACAATAAACACGCAATTGAACCAGACGAGCTTTTTACGACAGCGAAAGCCGCCTCCTATATTGACGTATGCAAGGGCTGGCAGGAGGAATTTATTTAAGGAGCTGTGTATATTTTTGGAACGTAAAAGCGGAGTTTTAATGCACATTTCGTCGCTTCCCGGTGAATATTCCATCGGAAGCTTCGGAACTGAAGCAAAACAATTTATAGACTTTTTAAAAAGCTGTGGCTTTACCTATTGGCAGGTTTTGCCGTTTTGTATGATTGACGAGTGTAACTCGCCTTATAAATCCTATTCTGCCTTTGGCGGAAACCCCTATTTTGTTGATTTGAATACGCTGTATCATCAGGGCCTTTTAACCGACGGGGAGATGAGCTCCCAGCGGCAGCAAACGCCGTTTAGCTGTGAATATGTTCGACTTTACCACAACCGCGTTTCTGTTTTGACGGCGGCTTCGCAGCGGGCGGAAAATGTTCAGGAGATTGAAACGTTCATTGAAAATGATTCGCACTTAAAAGCCTTCTGTGAGTTTATGACGTTAAAGCAGGCCAACCACCAGGCGCCCTGGTATGAATGGACCAATTTTGAAATGGACAAAGATACACTGTTTGCCTGGAAGTTTATTCAGTTCCACTTTTTCACCCAGTGGGCCGAAATTAAGCAATACGCCAACAGCCGCGGCGTGAAATTGATTGGCGACATGCCCATTTATGTGTCGCTGGACAGCGCGGATGTTTGGAGCAATAAAGAATTGTTTTTGCTGGACGAAAACAACCGTCCTACAAGCGTTGCCGGCGTTCCGCCGGACTATTTTGCGCAGGACGGCCAGCTTTGGGGCAACCCTATTTATAACTGGGGCAAAATGCGCGAAACAAACTTTTCATGGTGGCGGGAGCGCATGATGCACATGTTTTCTATGTTTGACAGCGTAAGAATTGATCATTTTCGGGGAATTGAGTCTTACTGGGCGGTTCCGGGAAGCGCGAAAACAGCCCGCGAAGGCAAGTGGGAAAAAGGCCCGGGCATGGAACTGGTGGAAGCAATTCGCCAAATTCAGGGGGAAAGAAGCGTAATCGCAGAGGATTTGGGCGACATTACCCAGGAGGTCATCGATCTGGTGAACAACAGCGGTTTCCCCGGTATGCGGGTGTTCCAGTTCGCCTTCATGGGTGGCGGCGACACACCACATTTGCCTCACAATTATCCAAACAACTGCGTGGCTTACACCGGCACTCACGACAACAACACTCTTTTGGGCTACCTTTGGGAGCTTGATCCCCAAACGCGACGGCATATGCTAAAATATTGCGGCTATACCGACGAAAACTGGGAGAAAGGCTACGACGCCATTTTGCGAACCATGTTTGCAAGCCACGCCGGGCTTGTTGTTCTGCCCATTCAGGATTTGCTGGGCTACGGCTCGGACACACGCTTAAACATTCCCGGAAAGGCAGACGGGAACTGGCAATACCGCGTGACGGAGGAACAGCTAAACGCTATTGACAAAGAAAAATTTAAACAGTTGAACGAACTTTATAAACGCACATAAAAGGAGACAAAATTATGAGGACAATTCAAAACATTGCCTATGCCGGCACAAACAACGAACGGCAGCTGCTGGATTTGTATCTGCCTGAGACAGAAAACTTTAAGACGTTTGTCTATTTTCACGGCGGCGGTTTAGAGGCCGGCTCAAAAGGGGAGGGTATTGATGAATTTGCCGGGTTAATTGACAAAAATATTGCGGTTGCGCGGGTAAACTACAGGCTCTATCCCTTTGCGCAGTTTCCTGACTTTATCCGCGACTGCGCGGCAAGCCTTGCATGGGTAAAAGACCACATCAAAGAATATGGCGGCAGTGACACAATATTTGCCGGTGGTTCCTCCGCCGGCGGATACATTGCCATGATGTTGTATTTCGACAAAAAATATTTGGCGCCCTTTCACCTTTCGCCCAACGATTTTGCAGGCTTTGTGTTCGACGCGGGCCAGCCAACTACCCACTTTAACGTTTTAAGGGAGCGTGGAGAAGACCCGCGGCGGGTTATCATAGACGATTGTGCCCCCATCTTCCATATTAATGACTACAGCGGCGAGCCGCCTGTGCTGGTAATTGTTTCGGACGACGATATGCAAAACCGGTATGAGCAGACGCAGCTTTTGCTTTCCACCATGAATCATTTCGGTTACCCAAAAGAAAACATCGCATTTCAGCTGATGGAGAACAGCGAGCACTGTTCCTACTGCTCTCAGCCCATTTTTGCGCAAATGATTTACGACTTCATAGAAAAGAGGAACGCACGTTGAAAAATTCGTTTTTTTACATATTGCTTACAGCAGTTTTGTTTACCACTTTAGAGCCAGTCAGCAAGCTCATCGCAGCAGACGTTTCTCCCCTGGCCATGACGTTTATCCGGTTTTTTATCGGCGGCGCAATGCTGCTGCCCTTTGCTGTTACAAAACTGCGCAAGAACAACATTAAGCTTTCTGCAAAGGATTTTATCACACTGGCTCTTTTGGGGGTTTTATGCATCTGTATCAGCATGCTGATGCTGCAGGTGGCAGTTTTAAAGGCGGACTCTCCGGCTTTAATCGCCATCATTTTTTGCTCTAACTCTGTGTTCACCATTTTATTGGCAACGGTGTTTTTAAAAGAAAAGATGACGGTGAAAAAGGCTTTGGCAATGGTTTTGTGCATTGCCGGCGTGCTTGTTTTAGCAGACTTTTCTTCCGGCACAAACGTGGTTTCAATCTTGCTTGCCGTGGGCGCGGCGCTAACCTTCAGCCTGTATACGGTTTTGAGCAAAAAATATTCTGCTAAGTTAAGCGGCGTTATCCAAACCGGATTTTCGTTCTTTTTTGGCAGCCTGGTGCTGCTGGTCATTTTGCTGTTCACTGGTGAAAGCATTTTTTCCGGCCTCACCACAGGCAAAACCATTGGAATTATGCTCTATTTAGGAGTTGCCGTTACAGGACTGGGCTACTGGGCATTTTTTAGGGCCATGGAAAAGTCTTCCGCCACGGCGGCTTCCACAGCGTTTTTTATAAAACCCATTTTAACGCCCTTTGCGGCGTTTTTCATCAATGGAATTGCTCCGGCGCCAAAGGTGTTTGCCGCTTTAATTTTAGTGGTGGCCGGCTCTGTGCTTGCCTCCATGCCTACAAAACAAATGGAGCCTTCCGAACAGCATACGCAAACTATAAATTAAAGGACTGCATTTATGAACGTATATGATTTCGACAACACCATTTACGACGGGGAAAGCGTTTTCGATTTTTACCTCTACAGCGTGCGCAGACAGCCAAAGCTCATTCGCTACTTGTTTGTGGTGGTTAAAGCGTTTTTAAAGTATAAGTTTTGCCGCATTACCACGGAGGAGTTTGAAAAGATTGCAGAGAAGCACGCCCAAAACTATTTATCTCAGCTGAAAGACATTGATTTTTTAATAAAAGATTTTTGGGATAAAAATCAGCACAAGATAAAACATTTTTATCTTTGCTCCAGACGGGAAGACGACGTTATCATTTCCGCGTCTATTGGTTTTTTGCTGGAGGAGCTGTTTTCCCGCATTGGCGTAAAAAATTATTTGGCCACAGAGGTGGACAAATATACAGGAGAGGTTCAAAAAATTTGTTACTGGAAAAACAAGGTGCAGCTTTTTTACAGTCGGTTTCCCGGCGCGGAAATAGAAAATTTTTATACCGACTCGAAAAATGACGCCGCAATGATGCAAATAGCAAACCGAACATATATGGTAAAGGGCGAAGATTTAGAACTGATTGACGGAACCAGCTGCGAAGAATTCGCGCTGAACCACATTGGATAGCGGGGGAGAGAAATGTTTTATGTTTACCTGCTCGCCTGCCGCGACAACACCCTATACTGCGGCTATACCAACGATTTAGAAAAGAGACTCTCAGCCCACAACAGCGGCAGGGGTGCAAAATATACGAAAAGCCGGCTTCCCGTACGTCTGGTTTACAGCGAGGCCTATGAAGACAAGTCAGACGCATTAAAGCGCGAATGCGCCGTGAAAAAGTTGAAAAAGAGCCAAAAGCTAAAACTGATTGAACAACAAAACAGCGGCCGGTTATAACCGCTGCCAAAAGTGTGGTTTTAACCGCGGTCGTTTGCTTCACCGCTTGTTCGAATTGCGGTCTGCGACCGCTCCCGGGTGATGGCTTGAAATTCGGTCAGGGTGTTCGAGCGAAAGATGCCTGCCCGGGGAACGCGAAAGCGGTTTTCCCGTTTGCATGTTCCCCATCCAAAGGAGCGGAAAGCGATGTCGTAATAGCGAGAGGCCTGCTCGCCTAAATCTTTCGACCAGAAACCGCCTGGTGCTGCCAGCGCACGCACGGGTTTTTTAGTGACGGTTTCAATGACAGCTTTTGAATGGGAAAACTGATATTCCGTTTCATCATGGGTCAGGTTTTTTAAATTCTGATGGGAAACCGTGTGACTCTGAATGCTTACCAAACCACTGTCAGACATTTCTTTCAGCTGGGCGCCAGTCATGCGTCCGGGCTTCCCAATCTCGTCTGAAACCACAAAAATAGTTGCTTTTAGGCCATATTTTTTTAAAAGTGGAAAAGCAGTGGTGTAGTTGTCGATGTATCCGTCGTCAAAGGTGATGACAACGGGGCGGTGGGTTTTTCCTGCCTCCGGTAGTTCCTCCGCAAAAATGCCGGTATATTTCATGCGCTTTAAGTAGGCGAGCTGCTGTTCAAAATCTTTCACCTTAACGCTTAATGCCTCGTCTTTTCCCACAGGAACGTCGCTGATGCTGTGGTACATAAAAACGGGAACCGAGGGTTCCGCCAAAACGTCGCAGGCAGGAGAGGCGTCAAGCGTCAGCACAACAACGGCAAACAAAAGTGCAAAGGCCAATTTTAAATGTTTCACAGCGAAATTGCCTCCTAAATGAATGGATGGCACCATTTTATCATTTTCGACAGAAAAAAACAACCCCTTAGGCGTGTTTGCTACAGGATTGTAACAAAAAAGGAATGCCAAGCAGACATTCCCAAAAAGCTCTTATAACAGAGCGCAAATTTTCACTTTGTTGAGCAAATCTGTAAGCCGGGTTCTGTATTTGATGATTATCTGTCTAGGCCGCACATTACTGCACGGCTCAAGCCACCGCCAAACACAGGCATGCCGGGCCGGCTAAGCCTGCGTAAGCCAATACGGTGTTGCTTCGGATGGGGTTTACATGGCCGCAGCGTCGCCGCAGCGCCGGTGAGCTCTTACCTCGCCTTTCCACCTTTACCTGCACAGGCACATATTGTACAATTCAATCTTTACAGAAAGCTATGCAGGAAGTCTATTTCTGTTGCACTGTCCTTAGAGTCGCCTCCACCGGGAGTTACCCGGCACCCTTGCCCTGCGAAGCCCGGACTTTCCTCGTGAGAAACAATTCTCCCGCAACCATCTGACTTACTCAACTTTTTTATTATATCATTGAAACAAATGTTTGTCAATAAAACGGTAAAATTAAAAAAAATACTTGACAATTTATGTGTTTGATAGTATAATATATTTCTGTTAGCGAGTGTGCTGGAATCGGCAGACAGGCACGTTTGAGGGGCGTGTGTCGTAGACGTACGGGTTCAAGTCCCGTCACTCGCACCAACATTTTAATAACATGATAGGGTGGGTAGCAGATGCAAAAAATAGTTTATATCAGCAACAGTCGGGATTATACCGAACAAAACGATATCAATGACAATAAATATCTCGTGCGCATAAATAAATTATTAGAAGAAGGCTGGACAATTTCGCAGTTGAATCCATATACTGTTGATGTAGATCCTAAGCTTGAAAATTATCTGCATAAAGAAACCCTTGTATCATTTGTTATTCTTGAAAAGAACGAAGAAAAGAGCCAATAACACTGTTTTTCGGCCGTCAAGAACCTTTGCTTTTACTGCATTTGTGACTAAGTTCTGTAAGAACACTCACACCAAAAGCCGCAGCAATCACGCTGCGGTTTCATTTTGGGGAATTAGCTCAGCTGGGAGAGCGCGTGGTTCGCAATCACGAGGTCAGGGGTTCGATCCCCCTATTCTCCACCACATCGCGGCAAGCATTTTAGCTTGCCGCTTTTTCTTTTGCAAAACACGTTTGCGTGTTACATCTATTTTGTATTTATTGTAATTTTGTGTCTCATAGCGTCCTCCAGCGTTTGATACAGCATTTCCACATCAATGGGTTTTGCAATATGCACATTCATTCCTGCCTCCAGTGCCAGCGCCACATCCTCGCGGAACGCGTTGGCGGTCATAGCAATAATAGGGATGGTGCGGGCGTTGGGGCAGCCGGAGCTTCGGACTACCTTTGTGGCCTGATAGCCGTCCAGTTGCAGTTTCGTCCTTTTAAAGAGCAGAACCAGTCAACCGTTTCCCTATCGTTACGTACGCACACAACCTCAGCTCCGGACTTTTGTAAAATCTCCGCCTCAATTTCGCTGTAGTCGTAAGCGGTTATGATAATGATTGGAGTATCGGGGCCAATGGTTGCGCGAATTCCAAACTTCTTCAAAAGAAAAGAGGCATATGCGCAGTCGTCAGGGGCGTCGTCGCTTATCAGCACACGAAGTGAGCCCATTGCAGGATATAGAACTGCTTCGGATTGTGTGGTTTTTTCAAATGGCACCTCTACAACAAAGGTGGTTCTCCTTCATCGGGGCTGCTTTTTACGGATACGGTGCCATTAAAAAGACTGACAAGGTTTTTGGTAATGGGCATTTTAAAACCGGTCCCGCCAATCGTGTTCTCCTGTTCAAAGGGTTCATAGAGCTTTTGCAAAAACTTCTCGCTCATGCCCCTGCCCGTGTCTGACATCGTAAACCGCAGTTTCACCTCGCCGCTGCCGGGAAGACTTTTCACATCGAAAAGCACTCTGCTATTTTCCGGCGTAAATTTTACAGCGTTTGACAAAAGATTAATCAAAATCTGGTTTATGCGCATTGCGTCGCCCAGCAGCTCCTCCAGTAAAATTGTGTACAGACGCCTTAAATTCCAGTCCACGTGCAGCCGCCTGGGGATAAATGATGGTTGTAACATCTAAAATATCGTTAATGAGGGAGAGCAGGTGTTTGGAAGAAAAGCTGATCTTTTCCAGACAGTCCTTTGTGCGTGCATTGTCACCAATCTGTGCGGCGGCAATTGTGGTCATACCAATGATGGCGTTCATGGGAGTGCGGTTTTCGTGAGACATGCAGGAAAGAAAATCCCGTTTCGCGGTGTTGGTCTGCTGGGCGCTTTTTAAATCGTCCTGAAGCTTCGCCAAAAAGGGACGTGTTCGCCCTGTTTCACCTTGTCAAGCTGGGGAATGATATGCTCTTTGTTGACCTCTAAAAGCTCCATGTGAAGGTGGTCTTTAATGAGATCTTTAGCTACAAAACCCGAAATATTATCATATAATGGACTGTGCCTTTTCTATTTGAACAAAATCATTTACGTTAATTATGACCGAGTAGGCAATAGGAAAACCATCAAATTCATTTTATGTGATAACGCCGTTACGCTGCACCCACACATGTCCGCCGCCCTTAACTGGCATTTGGGTGATAAGGCTGTATTTTGTTTCACCTGCATGAATTGATTCTTTTATAACGTTTTGAATTTTTTTAGCTCCTCTTCGTAATGGTGATACGGATAATAAAGGTACGGGCGGTTGTGGAACAGCGCCACCATTCCCACCGTTTCTATTTTATAATAAAGCATGCCATAAAAAAATGATAAAATGCAACAACCTGCGAAAATTTCGTTTTAAAGCAGGATGAAACTGCTTTCTTTTTCTATAGTGGTATGATATAATAATGAAAAATATGATAAGGGGTATAGGGGGAAACAGATTTTGGATTCCAACCGAATGGAGCTTCATCAGCTAATTTATGAACTTTTCAAACGGCAAATTATGTTTGGCGTTCACCACTTTGAGGATACGCTCCCAACAATGAAAGAGGCCAGCGAATATTTTTTTGTGTCAGTTGACACTGTCCGCAAGGCCTACCTTAAGCTGAAGCAGGAGGGATATATCACCCTTAGCACGGGCGTTGGCGCTGTGGTCAGTGTGCGGTATGGAAACAGGGCAATTCGGCGCAATATTCAAAATTTTTTTGCCCGCCGTAGGACTGCACTGTTCGATTTGGCCCATTCAACATTTCCGCTGCTGAGCTATGCGCAATGGGTTTCACTAAGGTATGCCGCCCCGGAGATTTTAGATGAAGTAGAAGCCTTTTGCACAGCAAAAAATTCGCCTTCACCCTACAGGCGCGTGCAGCAGTTTTTATTAATTTACAATTCCCTGGGAAACGATTTGCTTATCAGGCTCATCTGGCAAATGCTTTTGTTTTTGCAGGCGCCTTTTTTAAGCTATTCGCAAAACAGGAACTATTTTAACGGCGCAGGGCCGCTCCGCGATATGGTGCAGCTGTGCCGGAAAAAAGACTGGAAAGCGCTTTGGAACGCAATTGAACTCTTTCAGCGCCAGTTTATATCGGCACTGCGTTTGTTTTATAATGAACGCATTCCGAAAGGCGGTGGGGAACAGGTAGAATTTGATTGGAGTATCTACAAAGAATCTTCGCAGATATGCTATTCTTTAGGACTGAAGCTGCTGCACGAAATTCGCGAGGACAGCATTTTAGAAGGAACTTACTTGTCTGCTCCCACAAAAATTGCCGAGGACAACGGCGTTTCCCTTAACACAGTGCGGAGGACCATTTCTATTTTAAACAAACTGGGTGCTACACAGACGGTAAACGGCGTAGGCACAAAGGTGCTGTCGCCTCTGGAAAGTGTGAAAAATAGAAACGTTACTCACCCAGTTATTCAAAACCGCCTTTTGACTTTTGCTCAGTGTGTTCAGATTTTGACTTTATCTTGCCGCGCTTGCGCGCAAATGACAGCGGTTTCCCTAACAAAATTCGGAATAAATGCTTGGGTAAATCAGCTAAAAAAAGTGAAACGAAGCGGACAGTATGAATTTATGGTTTATACCTGTATGGAATTTATTTCTAAATTTTCTCCTTACCAGGCGCTGCAGAAAAGCTATGCCCAGTTGTTGGAACAGTTGTTTTGGGGATATCCCCTGCGGGATATGCACGGAACAAGGGAGTCTATTAATGCCTTTTATCTTCCGTATCTCAATGGTCTGATAAACTGTCTTGAACAGAATGAACTTTTGGACTTTTCACTCATCCTGGAGCAGCTGATGCGAAAAGAGTTAGAATTTACCGTAAATTATCTGAAAGACCTGGGAATCCCAAACGTTTCCGCTATCCTTGTTTTTGATGATGAAGATATTACCAAATAAAATAAACAAAAAACGCTTGACAAATATAATTGCATGTGCTATAATAAACTTGTATTCAGGATAATTGCTTTATCTCACATGTAGTGCTGATCGAGTCGTTTGATTTGTACTGTATGTGTTTTTTTTGTTTTTATATGGGTACAAAATTATTATTTAGGAGGTACCCTTATAATGAATAAAGGTATTGTAAAATGGTTTAATGCAGAAAAAGGTTTTGGTTTTATCACAGACGATAACGGCGGCGAAGATGTATTCGTACATTTTTCAGCAATCGTTTCCGACGGTTTTAAAACATTAACAGAAGGCCAGAGCGTCACATTTGACACCGAGGCTGACCCGAAAAACAGCAGCAAATTAAGAGCTGTTAACGTTTGCGCAGCATAACCTAAAAAGCATAGCCGCAGGAAAATTCCTGCGGCTTATTTTTATGCTTGCAGTAAATTTGTTTTTAACTGGGGATTTTTATAGGAGAAGGGAGTAATTGACGATATGTTCAAACACGAAAAGCTTCTGTTTCATCCTGTAGGCGTGGAACAGCCCAACCGCAATATGCAGCACTGCTTTAAGAACAGCTTGGCGGTGCAAACGGCGAGTTAAAGGCGGCAATGCAGCATCCGTCCCAGAGCTTCCGGATTAAGGACCCGGAGAGTAAAGACCTGTTTTTAGACATTGTGGCAGAGGAACTGGGCCACATGGAAATGGCGGCACAAACCATTAGTTTGTTAAACGGCCACGACGTAGATGCATCGAAGGAGCCGGCGGGGAAAGTGCAAAACCATGTATTTTTAAGGCTTAACCCCGGGCTGCTCAATACCTCCGGCTATTTCTGGACCAGTGACTATGTTACGGTACTGGTGATTTGTGCGCCGATTTACCGCCTGACATTGCGTCGGAACAGCGTGCAAAAGTGGTTTATGAATTTCTGTACCGCCAAATTGACGATAAAAAAGTAAAAGAAACCATAGATTTTTTTGCTGAACCGGGAAGAAGCGCACAACGACATGTTCAGAGAGGCGTTTAACCGCGTGCAGGACACTGGTTCTAATCGGGATTTCGGCACAACTCAGGCGGCTAAATGTATTTCAGATTTCGAGCCACTCACCCGACTCCAGTTTTCAGGATACACAGGTTACATCGCCCTCGTTTCGTTAATGAATTTTTCGCAAAAGCCGGCTGCAAAATAGCAGCCGGCTTTTATTATTGTAAAAAGAAAAAAGATGTGCTATAATGGACCCAACAAGCATCACAAGGGAGGATATATAAAGTGAGAGCATGCATCATTCAACCACCATATTCTAAAGATTCGTCAAAGTCTGATGAATATTTTGATTATAAAATACAACAGCTTGATAAATGTGATGAAACAGTAGACATAATTGTTTTGCCGGAATATAGTGATGTTCCGTGTGCTACTGCCACGAGGGAGGAAACGATTTTTTACCACAATAAATACATTAATATTCTCCTAAATAAGTGTATTGAAACCGCAAAGAGATGTAATGCACTTGTTTTTGTCAATGCACTTTACGAAGAAAACAATAATTTTAGAAATACAACGTATGTCTATAATCGAAAGGGTGCGCTTATAGGAAAATATTTTAAAAAGCATTTGCCACCGCTTGAACTTAATACATTAGAGTTAGATTCTGATTACACCTTTGAATTTTCAGAACCTTATGTTATTGAAGTTGACGGGTTAAGATATGGATTTTTAACTTGTTACGATTTTTATTTTTATGAATCTTTTGCAAATATTGCAAGAAAAAATGTGGACATTATTATAGGTTGTTCACTTCAAAGAAGTGATAGCCATGCTGCCATTGAAATAATATGCAGATTTTTAGCATACAACACAAATGCGTATGTAATTCGTTCATCAGTGAGCTTTAATGAAAATTCCGATATATGTGGTGCAAGTATGGTAGTATCACCTTATGGGGAAGTACTTAAAAATATGGAAGGTAAATTTGGCATGGAAATTGTTGAGTTTGACCCTGAAGATAAACACTATAAACCCGCAGGCTTTGGTAATCCTGATGCTCCTCATTATGAATACATAGAGTTTGGACGCAAACCGTGGCAATACAGACCGGCAGGAAGTGCAATAATAAAAAACGAGTATATGCTTAAATATCCCAGAGTGTGTGCACATAGAGGCTTTAGTACAATTGCTCCTGAAAACAGTATGCCTGCATTTGGTGCAGCAATAGCAATGGGTGCTGAAGAAATTGAATTTGATTTGTGGCCGACGCTTGATGGTGAAATTGTATCCTGTCATGATAGAAATCTTGAAAGAGTAAGCACAGGTACTGGGCTTATAACGGAGCATACATTAAGCGAACTGGAAAAATTGGATTTCGGAATTAAGTTCGGCGAAAAATTTAAAGGCTTGCATATTATAAAATTTGAAGAAATTTTGAAAAAGTTTTCTTGCCATGTCATTATGAATATTCATATTAAGCCTTTGTCATATTCAGAACCATATCCTGAAAATACGATGAAAAAAATTATTGAGCTTATTAAAAGATATGACTGTGAAAAGTATGTATATCTTATGCTTGAAACTGATATGCAAATTGAACAATTCAAAGAATATGCACCTGAAATTTCGGTATGTGTAGGTCATTTAGAAGACAGACCATGGGAAATTGTAGATAGGGCAATTAAATTTGGTTGCGAAAAGGTACAGCTTTATAAACCATATTTCAATCAGGATATGATAGATAAGGCACATGCAAATGGAATTAGATGTAATGTGTTCTGGTCAGATGAACCAAAAGAAACCAAAGAATTTTTGGATATGGGTATAGATACCATACTTACAAACGACTATAATAGAATATCACAAGTGGTTAAAGGCTAATTAAAGTGGCATCTATATTGTGAACTAATTATATAATAAAAAGAAAATACCGGGAGCGGTTCTATGAAAAACTACGACAATTTAAACGCATATTCTAAAGACGATTTAATCCGTCTCATTGAAATATATTCGAAAAACTGGCTGGCAATGGACGGTGTGTGGTTTCAGTCTGTGGAACAAAAGCTTGGCATGGACGAGGCCATGTTTCACGACGGGGAGGCCTGGCGGCGGTTCACTGTGATTGAAGCCAAACGGATTAAAGAATTTTTAAAGCTTATGGAGAACCCCGGGCTTGAGGGATTAAAGAAGGCGCTGGGGCTTCGGTTTTATGCAAACATCAATGAAGACAAAATTGAAATTTGCGGCAACACCTTAACCTATTCCACGGTTCACTGCCGGGTGCAAACAGCCCGAGAGCGGAAAAAAATGCCCTTTCATCCCTGCAAGGAAGTGGGAATTATTGAATATTCAGAATTTGCTAAGGTGATTGACAGCAGAATTTCCTGCGAATGCGTCAGCTGTTACCCGGAGGTAACGGACGAAACCTGCTGCTGTAAATGGAAATTTATTTTAAACGAACAATAAAAAGGAGGAAAACACATGTTTAGCGAACTTAGTACGTTAAAAGACATAAAATCCAGATCGATTTGCCCTGAAAACTTTACCGGTGAAAAAGGCGGCGGCGGTAGGGCAGAAACCGGCACAGGAGCCGGCTGTGCCCGGGAGCTTGGCATAGGCTGGAAGGTGTCGCCATCGATTCAAATTGCGCCCGGTGAAACCTTTGTTCTGGCCGAGATTTTTGGTGAGGGAAAGATTAAACACATTTGGATTGTGGACGACTGCAATTTAAACCGCCAGCTGATTTTAAGAATGTATTGGGACGGCAGCACCACGCCGTCGGTGGAAACGCCCCTGTGTGACTTTTTTGCCAGCGCGGACTATCAAACCTTTGCCCAGCTCACCTCTGCGGCGGTTTGCGTCAATCCCAAACGGGCCTTTAACTGCTACTGGGAAATGCCCTTTCACAATGCATGTAAAATTACCCTGGAAAATATCCACACAGAACCTATTACGGTTTATTATCAGATTGACTACACCGAGGAGGCCGTAGCGGAAAACAGCGCCTATTTCCACGCCCAGTTCAGACGGGCGAACCCCCTGCCATACAAGGAGGTTTACACTATTTTAGATAATGTAAGAGGCCGTGGACACTACGTGGGAACCTATTTGTTTTGGGGCGTGAACAACAGCGGCTGGTGGGGAGAGGGCGAAATTAAGTTCTATTTAGACGGCGACAAAGAATTTCCTACCATTTGCGGCACCGGAACGGAGGACTATTTCTGCGGCTCCTATAACTTCGATATTGGCGGGAAATATCAGGAATTCTGCACGCCTTATGCGGGCCTTGCCAAAGTTATTAGGCCAGATGGACTGTATCAGTCTCAAACGCGGTTTTCTATGTACCGCTGGCACCTTTTAGACCCGATTTATTTTGAGCAGGACATTAAAGTTACTATTCAGGCCTTGGGGTGGAGAAGCGGCGGGCGATATCTGCCTCTGCAGGACGATATTTCGTCGGTTGCGTTCTGGTATCAAAAGGATATCTGCAATACGTTTCCCGAATTTCCTGACAGAAATGCGCTGGAAATAGTTTGAGTGTTCTAAGGTGCGCGGAAAATATTTTTCTGCGCACCTGTCTTTCTATATATTTATTCATCAAAGCGCAAAATTTGTGCTTTACAAACCTGACGCAATGTGCTATAATAATAGTCAATAAGCGGGTGTAGTTTAGTGGTAAAACATCAGCTTCCCAAGCTGAGGTTATGGGTTCGATTCCCACCATCCGCTCCAGTTCATTGTTTGCCCGACAGCAGGTCGGGCATTTTTCATGTTTTTAAAGGAGAAAGCTTTATGGATTCTTTTTTACTTGTCGGCCAGTCTAACATGGCCGGACGTGGTTTTACAAACGAAGTTCCGGAATTTGAAAATAACCATTTGTTTGTGCTGCGAAATGGAAGATGGCAGCAGATGTACCGTCCGGTGGTATGCGACCGTTACTTTTCCGGCGTGTGCCTGGCAGAAAGCTTTGCAGACAGCTACAGCCGCGAACATAATGTTGACGTGGGTTTGATTCCCTGTGCAGACGGCGGAACGTCTTTGAACGAGTGGGAGCGAGGCGGTCTGCTTTATGACCATGCTGTTATGCAAGCGCGTCTGGCTCAGAGAACATCCATAATTAGAGGTATTTTATGGCACCAGGGAGAAGCGGAATGTTCCTTAGAAAATGCTGCTCTCTATGAAGAAAAGTTTCTAAAAATTTTGAACGGTTTTCGTGAAGATTTAAACCTTCCCGATGTACCGGTGTTAATTGGCGGATTGGGAGATTTTCTTCCCTTGTGCGCCGAAAATTTTATTCCTTGGGCACCTGTAGTAAATTGTGCACTTGAACATATTTGCCAAACGCAGCATCAAACGGCGTTTGTTTCCGCTAAAGGGCTGGGCGCAAATCCTGATAATCTGCACTTTAACGCAAAAGCTTTGATTGAATTTGGCAAAAGATATTATGCGGCTTATCAAACATTGGCGCCACAAGCAAAAACAGCAGAAAGCCAGCATTTAGAAGATGGAAAAATTAAAAGCGAAATGGAGCTTTTGTAATAAGGGGGGGAACTGCGATGGATGATACGTTGTGCGAAAACTGCATGAACTTTACATATGACGAAGATGCGGAAGATTATGCCTGCTGCAGGGATTTAGACGAGGACGAGATGCTGGTGCTTCTAAGCAGCAGGTATCAAAAATGTCCATATTTCCGTTTTGGCGACGACTATACCATTGTGAAAAAACAGAATTGAGGGATAACATGGTTAAAGATAAAACATTTTATAAACTTTTTTTAACGCTTACGCTGACCATTGCATTAAGAAACGTTATCACGTTTACCGTGAACCTAGCGGACAGCGTGATGCTGGGGGCATATTCTGAAAACGCTCTGTCGGGCGTGGCGCTGGTAAACCAGGTGCAGTTTATGCTGCAGCTCATGGTAACCGGCGTGTGCGAGGGCGTGCAGATTTTCATCTCCCGGGCATGGGGTGCAAAGGACAACACTACCATTAAAAAAATGATGAACATATCCATAAAATGCACTGCCGTAATTGCACTGCTGGTGGCGGTGCTTGCCGCGGTCTTTCCCCACGGCCTTTTGAGCCTTCTGTCCAACGAGGGCGACATTGTGGCAGAGGGAGCGGGCTATTTAAAAATCATTTTGTTTTCTTATCTGTTTTTTGCCGTTTCCACCTCGCTGATAACAGCGTTAAACGGCGTAGAAACCGTTCGCATTGGGTTTGTCACTTCGATTATGACGTTGTGCATTAACGTGGCATTAAACTATTGCCTCATCTTTGGTCACTTTGGCTTTCCCGAACTGGGGGCCCGCGGCGCAGCTGTGGCAACTCTTTGCTCCAGAATTGTGGAATGCGCTGTTATATTGATTTATGTGCGGTTTGTTGACAAAAAAATCTGTATCCGGGCCAGGGACTTTGGAAAAATTGACAAATCACTGTTTGCCGACTATTTTAAAAAGGGCCTGCCCGTGTTTCTGTCCAGCTTTACCTGGGGGCTTGCAATGTCCATTCAGTTGGGCATTTTGGGTCACATGGGAAAATCGGTGGTAACGGCAAACAGCATTGCAAACACGCTGTTTCAAATTATCTCCGTCATCACTTACGCTTCTGCCAGCGCGTGCACGGTTATCATCTCCAAAACCATTGGTGAAGGCAGGCACGAGCTTGTTAAGCCCTATGCCAAAACGTTTCAGGTGTTGTTTTTAATCATTGGTGCGGCAACCGGGGCGGCCATTTTTGCTTTGAGAGGCACAATCATTAACTTCTATAACGTGTCGGAGGAAGCAAAAAACTTGGCGGTTACATTTTTAACCATCTTATCTGTCACGGTGGTGGGAACGTCTTATCAAATGCCCTGCCTTACTGGGCTGGTGCGGGCCGGGGGCGACACGTCGTTCGTGTTTAAAAACGATATGATTTTCATGTGGTGCATTGTGCTTCCCATGTCGTTAATCGCTGCGTTTTATTTAAAACTTTCGCCGGCGGTGGTGTTCATCTGCTTAAAAAGCGACCAAATTACAAAATGCTTTGTGGCGGTGGTGAAGGTGAACCGGTTTAAATGGATTAAGACGCTGAACCACGAAGCACAGCAAAAGCAGCTATCGAAAGCTTTCTAAAGAAAAGCTCCAAGTTTTTCTCTTCCGGAAGGGTGATTGAAACGTTTTTGTCAAAAGGTTTTTTTCTTCTAAGTGAATATAGCAGCTAACATCGCATGCCCTGCCGCAGATAGAGCATTGGTAGGCGTGTTGTGCCGGCGGATAAAAGTAAATTTTATCGAGAATTTTTTTGGCTGTATCCGGTGTCACCTTTGCTTCGCCTGCAATAATTTCAAGCCTGTTTTCAAAGTCTGCAAATGCGTCCGGCGGCATAAACGGATTTTTTGTGCCGTTTGCACCATTGTAATACACAGCACATTGCCATTTGTTCACATTTCCGTTTTTATCTATCGCCTTACCGGGGCATGCGTGAATGCATGCGCCACAATTGTCGCACAAATGCGGCTTTTTTATTTCGCTTGCAGGAATTTCTGCATCTGTTAAAACAAAACAATAACGTACAAACGGGCCGAATTCTTCGGTCAGCAAAGCGTTGTGCAGCCCTTTTTCTCCTAATCCGCACCTTACTGCTGCGTCTAAAAAGTTCATCTGAATTTCCTGCGGTCTGCTGCGGTATATTGCGTCATAAGCCACCTCGGGATTGGTACTGTTTTCTTCTGCCATAATTTGCTGGTGCCGCCGTTGGGGGAGAGCGGTGAAGCCTTTTTCTTCTATGTATGCGGCAATTTTAAGCTGCGCCATGGGCATAATTGTTTCCTCTATGTTTTCAACACCCATTGTTGTGTATTGATAGTAGGTTGTACCTTCCTCAATTCCGCGGAATGTCCCTCGCAGGACACGGAAGCCCAGCCCAATGACGGTTTTTGTTTCCGGCATTATTTTAAAAATAGCGTTTTCGCTATCAAACCTTTCAGCCGGTGCAAACCCAACTAAATCTGCTCCATTTTGTTTTGCTAAAGCAATAATTTCATTTTTCATTTTACAGTTCTCCAATCAAGTGCCTGTAGCAGGCAATATCACATTTTCTACCGCACAGGCAAGGGGAATATCCCCAATTTGTTTTGGGCAGAAAGTCCATTTTTTTATAAATTTCTCTGGCGGAAATTGCATCAAACCGCTTTTCGCCGTTTATAATTTGCTCACGTTCCGGGTCGCCTTTTAAAAATTCCTCTGTCATAAACGGATTGGATTTGTGAGCGCCTTTGTAATATACACTGCATTGCCAGGTATCAAGCCACTGCCAGCTCACGGCGCCTCCCGGACATGCTTTGATACACGCACCGCACTTGTCGCAGATTGGCTGCTTGAGCGGAGCGTCACAGGCTAAAGGCGCATCGGTAATAATAAAACAATACCGCATGAATGGTCCATGTGTTTTGTTAATAATTTTTCCGTTTAGTCCCACATCACCCAAGCCGCAGGCTTTTGCTGCCTTTCCAAAATCAATGATGACATCTGGAACGGGCTTTCCGCTTTCGACCGCCTCTGCGTGAATCAGTTCATAGGTATCAAATACCTCGGGATTGGTTGTTTTATCTCCTTTAATTCTTAAATTTGGCACAGATTTTTGCAGGCAGGCATCATAGCCTTCATCTTCAATCATTCCGCCGATTTTTAACAGAAAAATTTCCGCCATTTCCTCATCGATATATTTTACGCCAATAGAAGTGTAGGTGTAAACCTGCGTGCCTGCCTCCATTGCCTTGTAAAGCCCTTTCGGCACAGAAAAACCGAACCCGATGATACATTTTGCATTAGGCAAAATTTTTCTTGGGTCATGCTGCGGGTTTGTTTCCTCATAAATCCGGCCGATTCCGCATACCGCTGCTCCCAGTTCTTTTGCTTTTGCCTTTATGCTTTCACTTGTCAACATTCTGCTATCCTCCTGTTTTTATCGGTCAAGCTTCCATGCTTTTTTTGTTCTTAAAGGCTCATGAAAGCGATTTTCCATGCAGCCGCCTTTTTTCTCCAGCATGGAAACGCAGGCGCGGATACAGCCGCCGCATTTTGCCATGTTATAGCCCACCCAGCTTGGAAAGTATTTTTGCAGAGCAGTATAAATTTTCATAATTTCGTGCTCATTTGCCACGTTAGTTAAGCCTTCCATTAAGTCAAGATCGTGATTTTCGTTTTTATCCCATACCTCTTTCGGCACAAAGGGATTATAATATCTGCCTGCATGAGTATAAAAGGCGTAGCATCTCCACATGTCGATGTCGCCCCACTCACAGATTTTCCCGTCTAAATTTACCGTTATTGTTTTTCCTGAATTGATTGCCGGAATGCAGCCCCCGGGACATTCGCGCACACAGGCGCCGCATTTTCGGCAAAGCGGCTTTCCGTGATACATTTCGTCGTATTCCAGTTCGGCGTCGGTAAAGATAAATGCCACGCGCTGCAGCGGACCAAACTGCGGCGTAAGCAGCATTTTACTCCAGCCGATTTCGCCCAGGCCACAGGCTACGGCAGCCAGCCGGAACTGGAACTGTAAGTCCGGCGCCACGCCGCCCTTTCTTGCCGGACGCGTAAATTGAACGCTTCTGTGGTGGGCGGTTGACGTTTTTGCATTTTCGTTTACCTCAATTTGCTCCTCCGGTGACAGGGTGTTGCCGGGGGAACCGTCCATATCGGACACCACGCCCCGTGCGCCGGTATTACGGTAAACAAACGCTTCGTAACCTTCATCTTCAATGACCTTGCCTACCTGATATAAAACTGCCGGGGCAAAGATTTCGTTGATTCCGCCATATGCCATGGATGGATATTGATAAAACTGTGTTCCTTCTTCTATGCCCCGCTGCACGCCTCGGGGGATGCGTAAAACAAATCCGATTACGCTTTTGGCCTCAGGGAACAAAAACTGCGGATTCATTTCATCGGGTGCGCCGTTAAACCTGGTCATTGGTCCGATGCCGCAGGCGTCTGCTCCTGCCGCTTTTGCCGCGGCCTTAATCATTTCACTTGTCAGCATAATTTTGTTCCTTCCTTAACTAGCTCATAATTGCCTTTGTTATAATCAATTTTTATAACTGCGCCGTTTGAATAGGTTATAACAAACACATTTTCTTCCGTTTCTTCATGCTGTTCCATAAACTCGGTTTGCAGATATCGGAGCTTTTTATATTCCTCATAACTTTGTTTGATTTTGGAAACAGACGCCGCCAGCTCTGTTTCGTTATCACATTTTGCGTCAACAGCCCCCATCCAGTTGTTGCCGTTGTCCATAAAGGCAGAATAAAAATAAAACGTTGGCCTGCCGCCGTATTCGATTAGCTTTAGCTGTATATTTTTGTCTTTGAAGGAACTGTTTACCGTGTCGGTGTATGGATTGCTCAGAACAGTGCCATGATAAACAAGCTGCCAGAAGGGAATTGGTTTGTGACAAAGTCCGCCGGTTTCACGGGAGTAGCTGATGTATAGACCGTAATCTAAATACGGAGCCAAAAAGTCGTATGCCCCCTCGGAAGATATGCCGCCGAACAGTTCTTTTGCTCGGATACACATTTTTTTTGCACACTCTACCGCCTTTTTTGAATTTACAAAATGAGCCGGATGGTAGCATTTCCGGGGATAAACCGTACCTAAAACATCAATGTAATGAATTCCGCGAAAGCCCAAATCTGCCACTTTGGGCAAGACCTGTTCTGCCTGTTTCAGTCCGATTTCCGGGCAAAGGTCAAACATTTCTCCGCCGCTCCAGCCATTGGCGTTTATCACAGGCTTTCCCACGCGGTTCCGACGGGTATTTTCGGGATTGTAACAGTCTGCTATTTCGTATTGGTCGGTGTGATTCGTGTGGCATGTAATTTGATAGCCAAGCTTCTGCGCTTTTAAAATTAGTTGTTTTAATGTTTCTTCTCCGCCTAATTCCTGACAAACAGGAAAGGCCTGGGGCCATCTTCCGTCGTGACCTTTTACATTCCAACCCACAAGACAGATTTCCGCTTTGTCAACGCCCTGGGTTTTTAGTTCGTCAAGCAAGTTTCCCACTCTGTTAAAATCGCAGGCTACATGCATGGGTGGCTCGTTTTCCGGGGTTTGATGCAGCACCTGCGGGGGAGCCGGCTTCCAGCCGCAGCGAATCCGAATCATTACGGAATCTGCTGCATAGCGTAAAGCTTCGCTTGTTTGCATTCGCACTGACAGCGGCACAATTTCGCCTTTGTCCAGCTTATAGCGCCGATATCGCCTGGCTATACCGGAATAGTTTGCGTCATCACCAGTCAAATAAAAGTATTCTATTTTCAAATCCTCATAGGGTGATTCTCCGTCAAGTTTAAATACAGGATAAATGCGGTATTTACCATTTTTCAGACTTATGTTCAGCGTGTAATCGTAAGGCATGCCGGTAACGATTGCCAATACCGTCTGTTGTTCTGTTTTTATTCCGAAGAATGGCATATTGCTCTCTGCAATGCGGCTTTCAAAATTTTCTTTTTGACGGTTAAAATAGAACAGGGAATAGTCCTGATTTCCCACCCCTCTGGGCAGCACCAGATATCCGCTGTCGCTTGTATCTGCCACAATGCCAAAAAAATCTGCCTCCACCTGACGGATATAACTGTAATCAAGGTCTTTTGATACAATCACGCAGGCATAATCATTTGTTTTTTCAATTTGAACGGGCAGTTCTATTCTTTTATTGTCAGATGTAATTCCGAACACAAAATCCCTCTTTTCTTAAAGTTCTTCGTTTAGTTTCACAAGTTTCAATGGATTTCCGTTTTCCAGCACATAGGGGTATATGCTGTGAGCAGGTTCTAAAAGCGCCAAAATATCTCCGGAATATTTCCTGCGGATGTAGCTTTCCAGCACCAAACAAGGATTTTTATGAATTCTCGTAGCCAGTTTCACAGCAGGAACAAAAGGCGCATATAAATCGGTATCTTCCGGACGAATAAAGCTGGTGTCGGTAATTAAAGTGTCTAAATGAGCCGGATTTTTTAAATATTCTCTGCAAATTCCATGAAACGCATAAGCATTGTCCATTTTTGCAAGTTCAGATTCGTGAGAAACCAAATTGTCGTGAAACGTATGGGCAGAACAGTGGTTTAAACAGCCGCTGTTGGCCAGTAAATACAGCCTCTTGCCGCGGGTGTCGCACCATTTTTTCACAGCAGCGATTTTGTCAAAATTTCTGTTTAGTTCTCTTTGCAAATAGAAGCTGTCAAATAAATTGGATACATAGTCCATACCTTGGGTGGTTCCGATTCCCATGTTGACCGAGGCACGCACCTCTATATCGCTGAAATTCTGTTTGATGAACTTTGCAATCAAAGGCGAAGTAGTGGTAACAGACTGCAGTCCGAAGCAGGTTACAATATAATCAACGGTGTCGCCTATTTTTTGAAAAAAGGAACGGGATAAACTGTCACGCCCGTAACAGTTTGCATTAAACAAGAGATTAAGTGCGATATTGTTTTGAGACAATCTGTGAAGTGCCTCTATTTGCTTCTGCTGCAAGTCCCAAGGCAAAAATGCACTGTTTTCTATCTGGCTGTTTCTTCCGTTTGCAAAATCTCCCCATGAGAAGTAAACCTCGTAAATATGCTCTTTTCTTTTTATAATATGGTCTAAAAACGCATTGTTTGCCGTCTGCAATCCCACCATGAACTTCATATTTTTTTATTTCCCTTTCCCTTTTTCTTGATTTTATCATATAAATATGATAATCTAAAGTAACAAAACAAACTTTAATTTTAATAAAACAAAGATTTTGTCAGGTGATAAAATGTATCTTTGCGATTTAAATCCCTTTATCAGGTTTGCAGGCCAAATTTTTTATAAATCAAGCAATAATCCGGTTTTTGTGCGGGACGCACGTTTGTTTTACATTTTGTCTGGCAATGCTGATATATTTATTGAAAATAAACATTATTCCCTTATCCCAAATTCTGTGTTTTATTGTGTTGCCGGGAGCAGATATAATATTATTTCTGATAGCGGCATTTCCTTACTTTCGCTTAATTTTGATTTAACACAGTCGGAAAACCAGCATTTTTTGGTGAATGTTCCTATTTCTGCTGCCGAATTAGACACGGTAAAACAAAACCCACCATCTGTTTTAAACAGCGGGTTTTTAAACACGCATTTGCTGCAAATGAACGGGGCAGAGTTTTTACCTCCACTGAAAAAAATATGTGATGAATTTTCCCTGCAAAAAAAATATTTTCGCGAAAAATGCAGTGCGCTTTTAAAAGAAGTGCTCATCGACCTTCACCGCGGGCAGTTATATAACAGCGGAAATGCCTCTGAATCAGTTAAAGCTGTTATTGATTTTATACACAATCATTTTTATGAGGATATTGACAATAAGGATTTAGCAGCACTCTCTGGATATCATGAATTCCATTTAAACCGGATTTTTTTTAAATATACCGGTATGAGTATGCACAAATATATTTTAAATTTGCGAATAAACGAGGCAAAACGGCTGGTGTTAAACACTAATTTGCCGGTAGGACAAATTTCAGAAAAGGTTGGATTTTGCAACGGCACATACTTTTCAAGCTATTTTAAAAAGGTAACAGGATTTTCACCGTCACAGTTTCGGGCGGCTTTTAAAAACAATATATAAAAAGAGATTTATTCAAAACAGAATGAGTCCATAAAAAATGGATTACGATAAAAAAGACACTATTCAAAAAAACGAACAGCTGGCAAAGAGATCTTGCCCTGTCCGTTTCTTGAAAGAGTTTATTCAAATATTTTCCCGATATTTTTTATTCGCCGTACAGCATATAGCCCGAAAGCTTTGCAAACATGCCCACAGGGCCTAAGCCTTTCACCGCAGACTTTGCCACAATGTCGGACTTTCCGATAGACTCCCCGTCAATAAAAAATTCTACCTCGCCCACCTTGTCGTTTTCTTTCACCGGTGCGCTGACTGATTCGGGCAGCGTGATTTTCTTTTCTATATTACTGATTTTTGCCTTTTCCAACAGCATATTAAAGTCCTGCGACATACCGATATCCACCGCGCTTTGTGCGCCCTTTTCCACTTTGACGTCCGGCAGCTCGTCTTCCGAGACAAGCGATTTTGAGATGGCATAGTTTGCGAATCCATAATCTAACAGCTTTGTTGCATCGGCAAACCGCTCTTTGGAGGATGGCGCGCCCATAATAACCGCAATCAGGTTCATATCGTCCCGCTTGGCTGAAGCGCTGACACAAAAGCCTGCAACGCTGGTTGAGCCGGTTTTAAGGCCCGTTGCGCCGGAGTAGAATCGAATCATTTTGTTGGTGTTCACTAAGCCAAACTGGCCGCCCCGTAAACTGTCCATCCAAATGGTGGTATAGTCAAAAATTTTCGGGTGTTTTATTAGCTCGCAGGACATCAGTGCAATATCGTTGGCAGAGGTTAAGTGATTGGGATCGTCTAACCCATTGCAGTTTATAAATGTAGTGTCGTTCATGCCAAGCTGCTTTGCACGCTCGTTCATTTTAGCCACAAAGTTTTCGTGCGAGCCGCCGATAAACTCTGCAAGCGCCACAGCCGCGTCGTTGCCCGAGGCCACAGCCACAGCTTTTAGCATGTCGTTCACACTCATTTCCTCATTTTCTTCTAAAAATACCTGGGACCCTCCCATGGAAGCGGCTAACGCCGAGGTGCGAACCATGTCGTCCAATTTACACTGGCCGTTGTCTAATGCCTCCATCACCAAAAGCATGGTCATAATTTTGGTAACGCTGGCAGGGGGCAGCCTGTCGTGCGAAGCCTGCTCAAACAAAATTTTCCCCGTTGTAGGTTCAATCAGCACGGCGGATTTGGCCGAAAGCTCCATTTGAGGGGCTTCGGCAAAGGCCGTGACAGAGAGTAACGACAGAGTAAACAACGCGGACAAAAAAACAGATAACAGCTTTTTCATATTGACAAACCTTTCTGCCTGCGAAATTTTATTACGCAAAGTCCGCAGGCAGACAGCGCGCCAAATAAAAAACACGTTTTACGCTTCTGTTACCTATTTTATGTTCAATTGTTTCCCATATGACAAAAAAGAGCGAATTTTATCGGGACATGCTCAATATTGCATCGATTTAATCACCCGGCGTGCCTGAATGTTTTTGCCCAGCGCCGAGGCAATTTCCCGCGCAAAGGCATGGGTTGTGCCCGCGCCTTTTGAGGTAATAAAATTTTTGTCACATACCACGTCGCTGCGTTTGGTAATTGCGCCGACCAGCTTTGCCTCATATCCGGGAAAGCAGGTGGCTTTCACACCGGACAAAAGTCCAATAAGCCCCAGAACCTTTGGTGCGGCGCAGATTGCGGCAATAATTTTGCCCTCTGCGGCCTTGCGTTTTAAAAGGTCGGTCACAAATCCGCACTGCTCTAAATTGTCTGCTCCGGGTATCCCGCCGGGCAGCACCAGAGCGTCAATATCATCCTCTTTCATGTCCTCTTTTACAAGGTCAGCAATAACAGAAATGTTGTGAGAGCCGGTTACCTGCAAGTTTTCGGTGATGGAAACGGTTTTCACCTCCAGCTCGCACCGCCTTAAAATGTCAACAGTGCCCAAAGCTTCAATCTCTTCAAACCCGTCAGCCAAAAAAACGTATACCATGGTTGTTTCATCTCCTGTATTGAAATTCGTTTTAAAAACTGATACAATCATAGTATACCAAATGAAGAACAAAAAAACAATAGAGGGAAATGAAATGCGCAAAAAATTGTTAATTGACTGCCGGTTTGCAGGCGTTGCTGAAAAAAAGTGGGGGAGTAAATTTGAAATTATTTCGTCGCCCAAGTTAAATCATTTATCCGAACCGGTTTCCTGCCATCCGGATTTGTCGCTGTGCAAAATTGGAAACACGTATATTGCAGAGAAAACGGTATATGAATATTATAAGCAGAAGCTTTCGGGAAGCAACGTGATTTGCGGCGAAACGGTTCTTGGCAGTCACTACCCGTTTGATGTTGCATATAATGTATTGATATCCGGAAAAACTGCTTTTGCAAACTTTCAATATACCGACCGTGTTGTAAAACAGGAACTAAAAAAGCAAAATTTGAAATTGATAAATATAAATCAGGGCTACGCAAACTGCGCGGCGGCGGAGCTTGCCGGCGGAATTATCACTGCCGACCCGTCGTTGCTGGACGCGTGTGCGAAAGAACACATCGACACGCTGGAGATTGAGCCGGGAGATGTTGTGCTGTCTGGCTACGACTATGGCTTTATCGGCGGCGCGTCAGGTTTTGCTTACGGCTGTCTTCTGTTTTTTGGCGATATCTGCAAACACAAAAGCTTTCAAAACATAAAACGTTTTGCAGAAATAAAAGGCGTGGAGCTGGAGTATATGAAAGATTTCCCTTTAACGGATGTTGGCACAATTATCGGTATAGATGGTAAATAAAATGCAGATAATAATTTCGGATAAGGAAAAGGAGTTGAGAGGTGAAGTTTTTGAATGACCGTATACAATTGGGCTTCAGAAATGAAAAAGCTCTTGTAAATGAACGGCTTCTATCCGAAAAGGAATTTCCGGTAGAAGTTCTGCAAAAACCTGACGAGCGCGTTGACGTGCTTTTCAAATACGGCAGCAACCAAAGGATTTTTGACGAATTTATTACAGCACTTGCCGATTATATTATAAATAAATACGAAAAGAAAATTTTAAAGCGTATTATTTTAAATAATTACGGCGACTTAAAGCCGTTTCAGCTGCAGGATATTGTTAGCCATCTTCCCGAACTGGAGCAAGACAGAGAAACGGGCCGCGCCAAACGTCGCAGCGTGGTGAAAGACGGACTGTATAGCTATTTTGAAGAAAACGACTCCGCCAGCGTGGAGGGGTTGGTTACCTTCAGAATGAAAGAATATGAGGCTTTGTTAACTCAGGCGGCGGAACAGCTTTTTGACATTTACCTAACGCACAAAGAGTATGAGGAATTTATAGAGCTTTTGCGCTATTTTGTAAACGTGCAGAGCGCCCGGCCCCATTTAACCCATTTGATTGTACACAGCCGCGGCATGTATACAATTTTGAACGAGGATAAAGAGGATATTACCGCAGAATGTATTTCTGATTTTGCCCGGCCGGAGGAAATCAGCACTGACAATTTTGACGATTTGCTCATCAGCATGCTGATTACGTTGGCGCCGGAAAAAATTATTGTACACAACAGCGTGGATATTAAAAACGCCGAACTATTCGACACAATTAATAAGGTGTTCGGCAAGGTGGAATATTGCACAGGCTGTGAAATGTGCGGCGTTAAGGCGGCGCAGTGCAAACTGTAATTGCAAAAAATGATGCGGAAATTTTTTCCGCATCATTTTACATATATGGGGGAGGTTTTAAAATCCTGCCCGGCATGTTTGTTATCCGTCATCAGCGCATAAATGTCTGTGGCAAGCAGGTCTTTTTTGAACATGCGCCAAAAATCATCCTTTGCAGAAACGGCGTCGGCCGTTTTCGTAATAATGGGAATGGCAGATGTTCGCCCCATTTCCTTCAAAATTTGAGTTCCGCATTTGTTAAACGCCAAAACTCTGGCGTATGGGGGGGGGAGCTCTGTGTCAGCGCCGGTAATGCCCAATAGGGTGTTTACAATTATCCTATCAATCCGTGTTCTGGTGTAGCGCTTGGTTTTTACCTGCGTTGCAAGGTCCTCCGCACCGAACGATGTTTTGGCAACCTTTATAAAACGGTGTTCCAGTCCCTCAGAAACGTCGGCAATGGTTTTTAAGCTCTCCGGTGTTTCCCTCCGGAATTGGTAAGACACAAGCTGGTCAAAAACTGATTTGTCATAAGGCGTTGTGTGAAATGCAGCTTTATTTGGCACAAATTCTGAAATATCCCGGCCCTGTTCCATCATTTCTCTAATTTGCGAAGCAGAGGCAAAGCTGTCATTTCGCCTGAGCGTTATAGGTTGGATGGCGCTTTTTAAGCGGGCAAGGGCATGAACATATTCTAAAGCCAGAATGTTGTTGGGTGATGCAAGCAGGTCACAGGAAAGAGCGGGGAAGTAATTTTTTGCCGCAGATAACCGGGCGGCGGGGTAGCTTGTGCCCTTTTTCATCTCGGCGCAAACTAGCCGGGCAAATTCATCTGAAAAAACCACAGGTTCGGCGTTTTGCAAAAGCTGAATATTGCCGCACTCGCTCCCAAAGGACAAATAATTCACACAGCCCAATTCGTTTAAAAGCGACACAGCCCCTGTGGCAAACCGCATGGCAGACTGGGCAGAATATACCACGGGCAGTTCTAACACCAAATCTGCACCGCACATTATGGCGGCCTTTGCCCGGGTCCACTTGTCAAACACGGCCGGCGCTCCGCGCTGCACAAAGCTTCCGCTCATCAAGCATACCACGCCGTCTGCGCACAAAAGCGCCCTGTGGGTTTTAAGCTGATATGCGTGCCCTTTGTGGAACGGATTATATTCACAGATAACGGCCATTATGTTCAATTCCAAAACCTCCGGTGAAAAATAAATCTCCGGAAAAAGCTTTTTCCGGAGATTTTAAAGTTTCAGTTAAAATAATTATTTTACCATGCTTGCAATTTCTTCGGCAAAGTTGTCCTGCTTCTTTTCAATGCCTTCGCCCTTTTCAAATCGTGCAAACTTGTCAATTTTAATCTCTGTACCAATTTTGTCGGAAACGCTCTTTGTATAAGCGGAGACCGTCATATCGCCGTCTTTAATAAACGGCTGGTCAACCAGGCAGATTTCTTTAAAATATTTATTAATTCTGCCGGCAACCATTTTTTCAGCAATGTTCTGGGGCTTACCCTCGTTCATTGCCTGTGCGGTTAAAATTTCGGTTTCTTTTTCCACAACGTCAGCCGGAACGCTGTCGCGGTCTAAATATGCCGGGTTTGAAGCGGCAACCTGCATTGCAATGTCGTGTGCGAACTCTTTAAATTCCGCTGTGTCGGCTTTCGAAGCGTCAGCCAGCGTAAACGCAGCCATAACACCGATTTTTCCGCCGCCGTGAATGTAAGTTTCCACAACGCCGTCATAGCGCTCGAACCGTCTTACCGTAATGTTTTCGCCAATGGTGGCAATTTTGTTCACCAGCATGGCAGAAATTGTTTCGTCGCCGTTTACAAACTTTTCGTTTAACAGTGTGTCAACGTCAGAAGGGGAAGTGGTTCTGATTTGCGTTGCAACGTCAGACACGAACTGCTGAAAGTCCGCGTTCTTTGCAACAAAGTCTGTTTCAGAGTTTACCTCGAGCAGAACGCCTATGCCGTCTGTAACGTCTGCGTAAACAATGCCGTCAGCAGCAACCCTGCCGGACTTTTTCTCAGCCGTTGCCAGGCCTTTTTCCCTTAAAAATTCAATTGCTTTATCCTTGTCGCCGTTTGTTTCCGTCAGCGCTTTTTTACAATCCATCATACCGCATCCGGTAATTTCCCTCAGCGCTTTTACGTCAGCAGCTGTAAATGCCATTTATAAAATCCTCCAATCAATTATGCATTCAGTTCTTCTGTTGCAGGCTCCTGCGTTTCTTCAGCAGCCGCAGCCTCGCCGTCAGCACCCTGGTTGCCCTCAACAACAGCGTTTGCAATTGTAGATGCAATCAGTTTTACCGCACGGATAGCGTCGTCGTTGCCCGGAATTACATAGTCAATGTCTTCGGGGTCGCAGTTGGTGTCAACAATGGCAACAACGGGAATTCCCAGCTTCTTTGCCTCTTCAATGGCAATTTTTTCTTTTCTCGGGTCAACAACAAACAAAGCGCCGGGGAGCTTTCTCATATCCTTAATGCCGCCGAGATATTTTGTGAGCTTGTCACGTTCTGCTTTCAGGTTTAATACTTCTTTTTTCGGAAGGAGGTCAAACGTGCCGTCTTCTTCCATTTTGTTCAGC
Organism: Congzhengia sp.; assembly: GCF_037235575.1. Lineage (NCBI taxonomy): Bacteria > Bacillati > Bacillota > Clostridia > Eubacteriales > Oscillospiraceae > Congzhengia > Congzhengia sp. The sequence continues at coordinate 193,357 of NZ_JAXUNN010000039.1, forward strand.
TGTTCCAACCTGTCAATTCTCTTTTTAATGGTTTTAAAGTTTGTCAGCATGCCGCCGAGCCATCTTGCATTGACCCAATACATGCCAACCCGTTCCGCTTCCTCTTTAATAGAGTCCTGCGCCTGCTTTTTTGTTCCTACGAACAAAATTTCCTGGCCGGATTCAGCGAGGTCTTTTACGAACGCATAAGCTTCCTCAATTTTCTTCACGGTTTTCTGCAAGTCGATGATGTAGATACCGTTTCTTTCTGTAAAGATGTACTCCGCCATTTTGGGGTTCCATCTTCTTGTCTGATGTCCGAAATGGACGCCTGCTTCCAGCAGTTGTTTCATTGAAATTACTGACATTTAAGTCACCTCCGGTTTTATTTGCAATCCTCCGCACAAGTCACATTCTGCGGGAACCTAATTTTAGGCACCGCCCGCAAAATCGTTGCGCGTGCGTATTTTTGCTCTAATACTATACCACATTAAAGCCACAATTTCAAGCTTTTTTTTCATATTTTTAAAATTTTGTGAAAAATAAGGAAAGTTTTGCGCATTTGCTCAAATACTATTTTTATCGTTTCATACAATAAGCAATTGACTTTTTTCACATAATCATATATAATGTATGAATGATAAAATATGTTAGATAAGGGAAAAAAACGTATGAATGGCGCAAAAAAGACCATAAAAACCGCCGGCTTCATGGTTTTCGCCACGCTTTTGGCCAAATTCATGGGGATGTACCGCGACATTTTGTTCGCGGCGCTCTACGGCACGGGTGCGGAAGCTGTTGCATATTCCACTGCCAGCAGAATTCCGCTTTTGTTTTTTGACATTGCTCTGGGAAGCGCAATCTCTTCTTCTTTCATTCCCGTTTTCAACGAGTTTCTGCAAAGGGGAAAAAAGGAAGAGGCAGCCGAGTTTTCAAACAGCTTCTTAAATATAATATTTCTCATTACAGGATTTTTATGCGCAGTTGGCATTCTGTTCCGCGGCCCCATTGTAAACCTCTTGGGAAGCGGACTTCAGCCGCAGGTTAAAGCATTGGCGGAAAGCTTAGTAGTCATTATGTTCCCGTCCATGATTTTTACGGCTCTTGCCTATTCCTTAACGGGCGTGCTTCAGTCATACGGCGAGTTCAACGCGCCGGCGGCTATCAGCTTGGTCTCTAACGGAATTATGGTTGGCTATCTGCTCGTAGCCAAGCATCAGTTTGGAATTCACGGAGTGTCGGTGGCAATGCTGGTGGCGTGGGGATTTCAGCTCATTGTACTTTTACCCTCACTGATAAAAAAGAAATATCGTTACCGGCCATTTATCAATTTTCATAACCCCGGCTTGAAAAAAGCGTTGTTTTTGGCGCTGCCCATTTTGGTCAGCTCCTGGGTGCAGCCTATAAACGCCATGGTCAACATGTTCTTGGCGTCTTTTATCAACGAAGGACAGGCTGTGTCGGCGCTGGATTATGCAAATAAACTGTACATTATTTTTGTGGGGGTTTTAACCTACGCGGTTTCCAACCTGATTTTCCCGTCCATCTCCAGGCTGGCGGCGGACGAAACCAAAAAAAGCGAGTTCACCGAAATTGTGAAAACCGCCATCGAAAGCGTACTGTTTATCCTGCTTCCCATTATGATTGTGTTTTTAACAGAGCGGGTGGAAATTGTGCGGCTGGTGTATGAGCGGGGCGCGTTTGGGCCGGAGCAGACGCAAATTACCTCTACCGCCCTGTTGTGGTATTCTTTCGGTATGCTTGGCTACGGACTTCAGGAAATGCTCAACAAAGCCTTTTATGCCGGGCAAAACGGAAAAACTCCCATGCGGGTTTCTGTTTGCGGAATTGCACTCAATGTGGCGCTTAGTTTCCTCTTTGTCCGGGGACTGAATTTGGGCATTGCGGGGCTTCCAATGGCGGCTTCGGTTGCCGCAAACTTTATCGCCGTGGTTTTGGCGGTTCTTTTAAATAAAAAATATAAGGTCTTTGGAAGGCCGTTCTTTTTCAATTTCGCAAAGCTTTTGGCAAGCGGCGGCGCAATGTGGGCGGCGCTGGCTATTACCCGGCGATTCGTTGCTTTTTCAGATTCGCTTATGGGCAGGTTTTTTACGCTCGCGGTGCCGGCTTTGGCGGGGCTTGCCGTCTATCTCATTTGTGCAGTTGCTCTGAAAACAAACGAGGTTCGGCAAATAAAGCAGCTCATTTCGAAAGGGAGGAAATAATTTTATGGAGAGCAGGGTGTTTTCATTTTTCGCGGCGCTCTTTTCCCGCATTGCGGTGTGGTTTGACGAGAGCGCGTGCGGAAAATATTACAATAAATTCTGTGCCTGGTTAAACAGGGTTTACCAAAAAAGCTTTGTAAGCCGCTTTTTTGCAGGCCCAAAACACAGAGATGTGTTTCAAAACAGTGTTTTGGGCAAGCTGTTTGGCTTACCGGGGCGTTTTTTGCTGTTTTTGCAAAACAAGCTATCTGGCCCTTTTAACCATGTTTTAAAAAACAGTTTGGTGTGCGTTTGGTTCAGCAAATGGGCAGACGTGAGCATTCGGTTTTATGGCTTTGTGCTGTGTGCGTTTTCTTTGCCGCTGCTGTTTTTGAGAGAGTCGGGCAGACTGGGGCTTTTGCTAATTGTGGCAGTTTTTGCTGCCGGTATTGTAATGATTTTACTTAACCGCAGCCTACGCCAGCTGTTTGGCGGAAGTGCTGTTGTTACTGCGCTGATGGGGCTTTTTACAACACCTGACACAACGTCCCACGAAAGTGTTTCCTGCGGCAGGGCACAGACCATTGCAGCATTGGGACTGGGGCTTCTGCTTTCATTTTTCTGTCTGGCTTTTGGCGTAAAACTTTTGGTTATCTTAACCGGGGGCGTTTTGGCGTTTGCGTTTTTGCTAAAATATTTAAGTCTGGGCGTGTTTTTAACCGTTGCGCTTTCGCCCATGCTGCCTACCATGGCGCTGGTGGGGCTCAGCTTAATCTGTGCTCTGGTGTTCTGTGTTCACGTAATTACCGACAAAGGGTTTACATTTGTGAAAAATCCCATGAACACATTCGTTGTGTTTTTCATCATTGCGCTCCTCTGGGGCTGTATCAATTCGTTTTCATTTGCTGCCAGCGCAAGCCAGGCGGCAGTGCATATTTCGTTTATTTTGTTCTACTTTATTGTGGTGAACACCATTCGCACCCGGCAGCAGTGGACGGCGCTGATTAAGCTGTTTCTGCTTTCCGCCTTTGCCGTTGCGGCCTATGGCGTTCTGCAGAATTTTACAGGCGTCAGTTCAACCGAGTCATGGCTGGACGAGGAGATGTTTGAAGACATTAAAGTTCGGGTTTATTCTTTCTTTAACAACCCCAACGTGCTGGGCGAGTTTTTGGTTATGACCATTCCGCTGACAGCCGCAGTAATTTGGGGCAATATGCGTGAGGAGCACAAGGCTCTGTTTGGGTTCGTTCTGCTTTCCATGGTGGCCTGCATGATTTTTACCTGGTCGCGCGGCGCGTGGCTGGGGGTGTTTTTAGCCTGTGCACTCTTTTTTGTAATTATGGACAAGCGCTGGGTGTTTGTTGGGTTGATCGCTCTTTTGGTGTTGCCAATTTTGCTGGTTCTAAGCGGTAACACGGCCATTTTAGAGCGGCTGATTAGCGTTGGCAACACGTCAGACTCCTCAACGGCTTATCGTGTGGCCATTTGGCAGGCGGCTATAAAAATGATTCGCGACTTCTGGATTTCGGGCATTGGAATTGGCTCCGAGGCGTTTAAAATGGTCTACCCGGTTTATTCGCTGTCAGGCGCGGACTTTGCCCTCCATTCCCACAACCTTTACCTGCAGGTTTGGGTGGAATCGGGTATTATTGGAATTAGCGCGCTGCTTGCCATGACGCTGATGTTTGTAAAGCAGGTTTTTTCAAGCGCAGTGATCAGCGCACGCAAAACCGACAGCGGGGCCAAAATTGTGATTGCCTTAGGGGCGGGCTTTTTGGGTTTCATGTTCCAGGGCTTAACCGACTATGTTTGGTATAACTATAAAATATTAATGATTTACTGGATTATCATTGCACTGGCAATCTGCGGCGTAAACCTCATGTCGAAACCCTCTGTAGACGAAGGGGGTGTCAGCGTCAAATGATGAACGTGTACCAGGTGGTGTCCGACACCAATGTGGGCGGCGCCGGTCGGTATCTGCTGAATTATGTAAAGCATTTTAATAGGGAGCATTTTAAGGTTACGGTACTTATTCCGGAAAACAGCATGCTAAAGCCGCTTTTAAATGATGTGGCTGACATTACGGTAATTGAGGTGCCGTTCATGGCGGACAAATCCTACGACAAGCGGTGTGTGAAAGCCATGCAGGAAATTTTCAGCGGCGAAAAAATTGACATTGTGCACACCCATGCCAGCCTTTCGGCAAGGATTGCGGCAAGAAGGGCAAAGGCCGGCGCGGTTGTTTCCACAAGACACTGCATTGAACCACCGGGCCGGTTTCCGACCTCTGTCGTAAAAGGTATTTTAAACAATCTGCTGTGCGACGTTTATGTTGCAGTGTCAGATGCCGTGGCGCAAAACCTTGCAGACTGCGGAATAAAACGGGAAAAAATTCACACCGTCTGCAACGGTGTTGAACCTGTTACAAAGCTTTCTGAAACAGAGCGGTACGCGGAGCGAAACAAACGGGGCATTTTAGAAGATGAGACGGTGTTCGGAGTGTTTGCCCGGCTTGAAGAAGTGAAAGGCCATCAATATTTTATTGAGGCGGCAAAACAGTTTTTGAAAAAAGGCGGTAGAGGTAAGTTTCTCATCGTAGGTGACGGCTCCTTGATGGAGGAACTGAAAAAACAGGCCGCAGGCGTTCCGGAAATTATTTTTACCGGTTATGTGCCGGACACGGCTACGCTTTTAAACATTACAGACGTAAACGTATTGTCCTCCCGGTCTGAGGCCATGAGCCTGGCAATTTTAGAGGCCATGAGCTTAGGAATACCCACCATTGCAACAAATGTCGGCGGAAATCCCCAGCTGGTGAAACCGAAAGAAAACGGGCTGTTAACCGAATTTTCCGACAGCGGCGGCATGGCGGAGGCGTTTTTAAAAATGGCTGAGAACAAAGCGTTTTATAAACAATGTGCTGAACATGCCGGTGATTTATACAGGCGGCAGTATACAGCTGAGATCATGGTAAAAAATCTTGAAAAACTCTATGAGGAGGTTGCAAATGAAAGCAAATAAAACCGGCAGAAAGGGAATAAACATCATAGATCTGGTATTTTTCGTTGTTTTGGCCGCGGTGATTGTTTTTGCGGTGGTTTCTATCACAGGAATTTTAGATAACAAGCAAAAGGGCGTTCAGGACAATGTGATGTTCTCCATTGAAACCACAAAAAACGATCCTGAATTTTTAAACTATGTGGAAGAGGGCAAAACCATTTACGACGGGGCAACCAAGAAAGAACTGGGTAAAATTGTTGCCATTCACGAAAAACCGGCCCGGGAAATTGCGGAAAACCATGAGAGTAAAACCATTGAATATGTTGAAATCCCCAACAAGGTAGACGTCATTTTAGAGGTAGAGGGAAAAGCCACAATGGAATATCCCAACATCATTATTGATACGGTATCTATTAAAGTAGGCAAGCGGATTGACTGCATTGTCGGCGACGCCGCTGTGAACGGAACGGTTATCAGTTTAGATTATGATAAGGCACTTCTGAAAAAGAAGGAGGCGCAAAGCAAATGATTATGGATAAAAAAGGCAAGCTTTTTGGAAAAGTGAGCATTGTGGACATTTTTGTCATTTTGGTCATTATCATCGGCATTGTGGGAGTTTATGTCACAAAGGTAAAATTAGACAATGAAAAGCTTTTGTCAGACGACTCAAAAATGCTGATTAAGACCTCTGCAGAAAAAGATAAGCTGGAAATTAAGCTGAAAGCAAAAGAAGTGCGCGATGTAACGCGGGACTCGATCATTGTGGGCGACGATGTGTATCTTGTGGCAAACGACAAGATTTTGGGCACCGTTTCCCGGGTGGAAAGCGAGCCTGCAATGCGCGACGTTGTCAGCGATGACGGTACGGTTTACACCGCGCCCGTTCCGGACCGGTTTGACGTGACCATTGTTGTGGACGCAGACGGAAAGAGAAAAGACGAGGGCTTCTACACCGATTCTAACATTCATCTTTTATACGGCAAGGAAATGGAAATTAAAACCTCAACCATTCAGACTGTGCCGAAGGTGGACGAAATTACAGTGACGAAGACCTCAAAATAGCGGGCGGAAAGGATTGGGCCATGACAGACAAAAAAAGGGTAGTTATCAAGGTGGGAACGTCTACCTTAACCTATGAAACAGGCAAAATCAATCTTAGAAGAATTGAACTTCTGTCCCAGGTGATCAGCGATTTAAACCACAGCGGGTGCGAGGTGGTTTTGGTGTCCAGCGGCGCAATTGGCGTTGGCGTTGGCAAGCTTGGATTTGCCAAGCGGCCTGACAATACCCGCGGAAAACAGGCGGCCTCTGCTGTAGGGCAGAGTGAGCTGATGAGCATGTACGGAAAGTTTTTTGCAGAATATGGCTGCCAGGTGGCACAGATTTTGCTTACGAAAAATGTGCTGGAGGACAACGAGCGCCGCACCAATGCGGTAAATGCGTTCCGCACGCTTTTAGACTGGCACGTGATTCCCATTGTCAATGAAAACGACGTTATTTCAACGACTGAAATTGAGTTTGGCGACAACGACACGCTGTCCGCCGTGGTGGCACGGCTTATCGGCGCGGATCTTTTAATCATTCTGTCGGACATTGACGGACTGTTTGACAAAGACCCGGCATCACACAGCGATGCAAAGCTGATTCCTGTGGTAGAAACCATTACGGAGGAATTAATGCAAAGCGCCGGGGGAGCCGGTTCTGCACGCGGCACCGGCGGAATGGTGACAAAACTCATTGCCGCAAAAGGTGCAATGGAGGCCGGCGTGGAGATGGTAATTTTAAACGGTCGAAACCCAAAGGCTATCTACGATTGTTTAGATGGAAAAGCCGTGGGAACAAGATTTGTAGCAAAAACAGCAAAATAAGAAAGCGGGTGCTTTTATGTATGATTTAAAAAAACAGGGTCAGGCGGCCAAGCAGGCCAGCTTTGCGTTGATGGCCATGAGTCAGGAAAAAAAATCGAAGGCACTTTTGGCCGTTGCTGACAGCTTGGAGAACAATGCAGATAAAATTCTTGCAGAAAATCAAAAGGATTTAGAAACGCTTTTGAAAAACCCTGCAAAAGCATCGTTTGCAGACCGGCTGAAGCTCACGAAAGACCGCATTGCTCAAATAGCGGACGGAGTGAGGAAGGTTGAGCTTTTGCCCGACCCGGTGGGGGAAGTCACCGGCATGGAAAAACGCCCCAACGGCCTGATGATTGGCAAAAAGCGTGTGCCCTTAGGCGTTATCGGAATTATTTATGAGGCGAGGCCGAACGTTACTGTTGACGCGGCGGCGCTGTGCATTAAAACTTCTAATGCCTGCATTTTAAGGGGCGGAAGCGAGGCGTTTCATTCTAATAAGATTTTAGTTGATATTATGAACGAAGCGCTAGACGGCGCGGGCTTTCCAAAAGGGAGCGTTTCGCTGGTGGAGGATACGTCCAGGGAAACTGCTGCTGAGATGATGCGGTTAAACGAATATATCGACGTTTTGATTCCCCGCGGCGGCGCAGGACTCATTCGGGCCGTTGTAAAAACCGCCACCGTGCCGGTGATTGAAACAGGAACAGGTAACTGCCACATCTATGTGGAAAAGAGCGCGGATATCGCCATGGCGAGAGAGATTACAGTAAACGCAAAAACAAGCAGGCCCTCGGTGTGCAACGCGGCAGAGTCCCTTTTGGTGGACGAAGAAATTGCAAAAGACGCGCTCCCTGCCATTGCGGAGGGGCTAAAGCCTTTTCACGTGGAAATCCGCGGATGCGAAAAGACGGTAAAAATTCTTCCTCAGGCGGTTTTGGCCACGGAGGAGGATTACTATACAGAATATAACGATTTTATTCTTTCTGTGAAAGTTGTCAGCGGGATTGACGAGGCAATTCGTCACATAAACCGCTGCGGCACCAAGCATTCAGAAAGCATTGTTACAAAAAATTATGAAGCTTCACAGAAATTTTTAGACGAAATCGACGCGGCGGCGGTGTATGTGAACGCTTCCACCAGGTTTACCGACGGATTTGAGTTTGGATTCGGCGCGGAAATCGGAATCAGCACACAAAAGCTCCACGCCCGGGGACCGCTGGGGTTAAAAGAGCTGACCTCGTGCAAATATATTATTTATGGAAACGGACAAGTAAGGGGATAGAGAATGATAACCACCGAAAATCTTTCATATACATACGGTTCGGAAAACGGTGACGGCAGATTTGTGCTCAAAGACTTAAACCTGAACATACGCAAAGGTGAGTTTGTGGCCGTTTTGGGTCACAACGGCTGCGGAAAGTCTACGTTTTCCAAGCTTTGCAACGGGCTTCTGATGCCTGTGGCCGGCAATGTGTATGTAGATGGTTTCAATACAAAGAACGAAGAAATGCTGTGGGAAATCCGTCGGCGCGTAGGTATGGTGTTTCAAAACCCCGACAACCAGATTGTTGCCACCGTGGTGGAGGAGGACGTGGCCTTTGCACCGGAGAATTTGGGTGTGCCGTCACAGGAAATACGGCAGCGAGTGGACGAAGCTTTGAAAATTGTAGACATGTATCGGTTCCGCAAACATGCGCCCCACCTTTTGTCCGGCGGGCAAAAGCAGCGGGTTGCCATTGCCGGGGCCATTGCCATGCACCCGGAGTGCATTGTGATGGACGAACCCACCGCCATGTTAGACCCAAAAGGCCGCAGTGAGGTTATGGAAACCATTTTAAAGCTGAAAAACGAGGAGAACATGACCATTGTGCTCATTACCCACTATATGGATGAAGCCGCCCGGGCAGATCGTGTGGTTGTAATGGACGAGGGAAAAGTTGTGATGGATGACACGCCCCACAGGGTGTTTTCCCAGGTGAAAACGTTAAAGGAACTGGGGCTCGACGTACCCCAGGTGACAGAGCTTGCCTACGGACTGAATAAAGCGGGAATTCCCATAAATTTTGACGTTTTAACCGTTACGGAATGTGCCGATGAAATTATGAAATATCTGGAGGTGGCACAGCGTGGGCATTAAAATTGAAAAACTGGATTATGTTTATATGCAGGGCAGCCCCTTCGAGCGCAAAGCACTGGACAATATTAATCTTGAAATAAACGATGGGGAGTTTATTGGCCTAATCGGCCACACCGGTTCAGGCAAATCGACCCTGGTTCAGCATTTAAACGGCCTTTTAAAACCTCATGGCGGAAGTGTGGTGGTGAATGGCCGTGAAACTACCACAAAGGGCGAAGACTTAAAAAAACTGCGGTGCGAGGTGGGGCTGGTTTTTCAGTATCCCGAGCACCAGCTGTTTGAAGAAACCGTTTATAAAGACATTGCATTTGGCCCGGCCAATCTTGGACTTTCAAAAGAGGAGATAGAGCAGAGGGTAAAAGAAGCCATGAACTATGTGGGCCTTTCTTACGATTTGATGGAGAAGTCCCCTTTCGACCTTTCCGGCGGACAGAAACGGCGGGCGGCCATTGCCGGCGTGCTGTCTATGCACCCGTCGGTGTTGGTGCTGGACGAGCCCACTGCAGGCTTAGACCCCGCTGGCCGCGAGGAAATCTTAACTCAGGTGAAATCCATTTATTTAAAAAGCAAAATGACGGTAATTTTAGTTTCCCACTCTATGGAGGACGTGGCAAAGCTGGTAAACCGCCTGATTGTGATGAACCAGGGCCGCGTGGCGATGGACGGCCCCGTTTCTGAGGTGTTCGCTCATGGTGACGAGCTTCGGGGAATGGGCTTAAACGTGCCCCAGGTGCACCTTTTGGTGGACGAGCTTATCAAACGCGGCGTGCCTTTAAGCAAAAATATCTACACGGTGGAAAAGGCAAAAGCGGCGCTGATGGTTTATTTTAACAAACAAAAAGAGGGGACGGGAAATGCTTAAAGACATCACTTTGGGACAGTATTTTCCCATTGACTCCAAGCTTCACAAGCTGGATTCAAGAACGAAAATCTTGCTTCTGATTTTAGATATTGTGACCATATTTATGGCACAATCGTTTTACAGCTACTGTTTGATTATTTTGTTCACCTTGTTCATTGTCAAAATTTCAAAAGTGCCTGTGAATATGTATTTTAAAGGGTTAAAACCTATTTTGTTCATCATTTTGTTTACCGCCGTGCTGAACATGTTTTTAACCGACGGCCGCGACCTGCCGGTGTTCGGCCATTCTATCGGCCTGACGGTGGAGGGCGTGATTATGGCGGTGAAAATGGCGCTTCGGCTGGTTCTGTTAATCATTGCCTCCAGCGCGCTGACCTACACCACCTCGCCCATGGCGCTGACAGACGGGATTGAAAAGCTGTTAAAGCCCTTTTCTAAGCTTGGGTTTCCGGCGCATGAGCTTGCCATGATGATGAGCATTGCCATACGGTTTATTCCAACCTTAATTGAAGAAACCGACAAAATTATTAAGGCACAGCAGGCCCGGGGGGCAGACTTTGACACCGGCTCGCTGATAAAGCGCGCGAAATCGCTTATTCCCATGCTAGTGCCGCTGTTTATCAGCGCGTTTCGCCGTGCTGACGAGCTGGCCGTTGCAATGGAAAGCCGGTGCTACCGGGGCGGTGACTCCCGCACCAGGCTCAAAGAAATCCGCTTTACCATAACAGACCTTTGGGGCTTTTTGGTGTTTGCCTTGTTTTTTGCGGCGGTTATTACCTTAGACATTGTTTTCTGATGGAGGAACTATGAGTCAGAACCATAAAATTACGCTGATGTATAACGGTGCGCGGTACGGCGGTTGGCAAGTGCAGAAAAACGCAGTTACCATTCAGGAGGAGCTTGAAAAAGCCTTTTCCACTATTTTGCGGCAAGATGTGTCGTTTATCGGAGCCAGCAGGACAGATGCAGGCGTGCACGCCTTAAACTACACAGCCAATGCCTTTTTTGACACGGATTTGGAAGAACGCAGAATTTTGTCCGGTGTGAACGCTGTTTTGCCGGAGGATATCCGGGTTAAGTCCATCAAGGAATGTGACGAGGCGTTCCATGCAAGATACTGCGCAAAATCGAAAACCTATGTTTATCAAATTGATACGTCCGTTTATGGCGACGTGTTTAAAAAGCCCTATGTTTGGCGGTTTAAATATCCGCTTAATTTTGAAAATATGCAAAAGTGTACGCCGTTTTTTCTGGGCAGACACGACTTTTCGGCTTTCATGTCCAAAGGCGCGCAGGCCAAAACCTTTGAACGAGAAATTTATGAGTGCTCCCTCACCAGGCAGGACGATATGATTACCATGAAAATCCGCGGAAACGGGTTTTTATATAACATGGTTCGGATTATTGCCGGAACTTTGGTCAGCGTGGGACGGGGCTTTTTAAGCTGGGAGGAAATTCCACAAATTATTTTGTCGAAAGAGCGCAAACGTGCAGGTATTACCGCACCTCCAGAGGGGCTTATGCTTTATGAGATTGAATATGAATAAAACGCTGCGCTAAAATAAGCCCACAGCGGCGCAGCTTAGCTTAAAAAGTGGGCTGGAAAGGCTGGAAAGCGGGATATGAAACATTCCATTATCAAAAAAATTATCATAGCGCTGCTCATTGTTGCCGGCGTTTTGCTGATTTTGTTTGTCAGCAGGGAAATCGCCGTCCGGTTTTTCGGCTACAAGCCGCCGGCCATTTCAGAGAGCCAGCAGAAAAAGGCAAAGCAGGTGGAGGTTTCGCTGGACGCCGGCGAGAACTATAAACACGTCGTTACCGACCAGTATATCTATTTTGTGAACGTAGACAAAGTTACAGTCTGCGACAGCAGCGGAAAGCAAAAGGCTGAAATTGCCATTGTTACGTCAGAACCCGTGGTAAAATCCAACGGAAAATACGTTATTGTTGGCGACGTGGGTGGAAACAACGTTTATCTGTTAAACGGCACCGATTTAAAAAACACCATTGTTACGAAAGGCGCTTTGGTGGACGTTTCGGTCAATGCCTCGGGTTACTGCGTGCTGGTAACCCAGGGGGACATGCATAAGCGGGACGTGACGGTGTATAATACCAAGGGGGAAGAACAGTTTGTCTGGAATTCGGGAAGCCTGTTTGTGTTAAGCGCCTCAGTTGCGGACAACAACAAAAACATTATCATTTCAACTTTAGACACACAGGAAGGCAAAATGAAATCGGTTTTGTCGTTTTACAATATTTCAGCTGCAGACCCCATTGCCACGGAGGAGTATGAAAACGAGCTCATTGCCGCGGTGGAAATCCGTGGAACCTATGTGTTCTGCGTGGGTGACTCGAAAGCCTGCGTTTACCGCGTTTCAGGCGAGAAAACGGCGGAAATCCCTTATAACGGAAAAACGCTGATTACATATAAAACCAGCAACGCCAATATTGTTATGGCGTTTTCCGAGTCGGCCTTAACTGGCAAGCGGTATGACATTGAATCCTATAACACCGCAGGCAAGCAAATCGGGACCTATGAGCTGGACTATAAAATTGACTATATTGATTTTGCACAGGACACCATTGCCATCAGCCGCGGCAGGCTGATTAACACGGTGGACCTTTCCGGCCGTGAAAAAAAGCTGATTGACCCGGGAATTGACATCGACAGCCTGAGCTTTATCGGCGGGGTGTCCACCGCCGTGGGCTTCACGGCCAACGGGGCATATATTTTTAAAATTACATAACTTTTTGCAAAGGAGGCGCGCTGTGAGCATTAACTATTTAGATCTTGCTGTGCTTCTGATTATCGTTTTATCCATATTATTCGGCTTCAAAAAGGGATTTTTAAGAACCGTTACGGGCCTTGCGGCAATGGTAATTTCGCTCATTTTGGCTATGACGCTTTACCCATATGCCGCGGAGCTGATTATGAAAACTCCTGTTTACGACACGGTATATGACAACACCGCCGCCGTGATTCAGGTTCCCCAGGAGAATACCGGCCGCTTGTCTGATTTCGGAACAGGCAAACTCAATTTACCGAGGGACTTTACAAATCATTTGGAAAAGAACATTGACACAGCGTCCGACGCGGTTGTGTCTTCTGTTGCAGACACGGTTGCATCATCTGTTGTAAAGCTTGTCAGCATGCTCTGCGTGTTTGTGCTGGCGCGGTTTCTGCTGATGATTGTCGCCGGTGCGGCGGGGCTCATTCACAAGCTCCCTATCATTGGCTGGGGAGACTCTCTTTTGGGAGCGTTGTTTGGTTTGTTTCGCGGTTTGCTTTTCGTTTATGTGCTGCTGGCTTTTGTGACATTTGCTGCATCTATGGCACCGGACGGGGCTCTTTCCCGTGCAATAAAATACTCGGAATTTGCTAAAGTGATGTATAATGATAATGTTCTTTTGGATTTTATCTATAAAGGCTAATTCCTGTTTGACAATGAAATTCAACAGATGTATAATGAATAACAGATAAAAAAATATGGAGGCTTTAAAATGGAAATTAAAATTGTGAAAACAACAACACCGAAAGAGAAACCGGCTGCAAACGCCTTAGGTTTCGGAAAATATTTTACAGACCACATGTTCGTTATGGACTATAGTGTGGAAAAGGGCTGGCACGACGCAAGAATAATTCCTTACGGCCCGTTTGAGTTTGAGCCCTCCTGTATGGTGTTTCATTACGGACAGTCTATTTTTGAAGGCTTAAAAGCTTACAAAGGCGCTGACGGCGGTGTGCTTTTATACCGGCCGTATGAAAATATGAAGCGCATGAACCGGTCGAACGACAGGCTTTGTATTCCGCAGATTGATGAAGATTTTGCCGTTGACGCAATTCGCCAGCTTGTTCTGCTGGACAAAGACTGGATTCCCGAGGGCGAGGGAACATCTCTCTACATCCGCCCCTTTGTATTCGGAACAGACAACGCGCTGGGCGTTCACCCGTCCCATACATATAAATTCATTGTTATCTTAAGCCCTGTGGGTTCTTACTATGCCGGCGGACTTTCTCCTGTTAAAATTTGGGTTGAGAGCGAATATGTCCGTGCAGTGCGCGGCGGTATCGGCGCGGCGAAAACAGCCGGCAACTACGCTGCCAGCTTAAAGGCCCAGGAAGTTGCAGAAAAGAAAGGGTATTCCCAGGTGCTCTGGCTGGACGGTGTGGAGCAAAAGTATGTGGAAGAAGTTGGCGCGATGAACATTTTCTTTAAAATCGGCGGCGAAGTTGTAACACCTGTTTTAAACGGCAGCATTTTAGGCGGCATTACCCGGGACTCGGTAATTGAGGTGTTAAGGGGAAGCGGCTACAAGGTTACGGAACGCAAAATTTCTATTGACGAGGTTCACGAGGCTTATAAAAACGGCAAGTTAGAAGAGGTGTTCGGCACCGGAACCGCCGCTGTCATTTCTCCTGTGGGCGAGCTTTGCTATAAGGGCGAGAAAATGGTGATTAACAACAACGAAATCGGAGAGGTTTCGCAAATGTTGTATGACACCATCACCGGAATGCAGAAAGGCGCAATTGAAGACAAATATAATTTCACCTACAAAATTTAAGCTTAAACGATAAATGTGTGTTCCGCAGCGTTTTGCGCTGCGGAAACCGTTATTTTGCTTCTGAATTTGTTATTGTCAAACTTTATCTTAAATTTTCTTTTCTTAGCATGAACTACTATCCCGCTTTACATTTATTTTAAACTTCATATCGGAGGAATTTATGGATTTATCAAATAAAAAATTACAGGATTTGCGTGAAATCGCAAAAGCAATTGGCATAAAAAATATTACCAAATATAAAAAGGACGAGCTGATTGCGGCCATTTCGGAAACGCCAAAAGCCTGCCCTTCTGCTGAAACGGAGGTAAAAGCGGTTGAGAAAACGGTGGAAACAACAGTCACTGCGGAAGCCTCAAAAACTGAACAAAATGGTGCAGTAAAACAGGAAAACAAGGCACCTGCTAAAAAGGCCGGGCAAAAGCGCCCGGAGCTCACTGTTTCCGGCTCCGACAATATCGTAGGCGGGATTTTAGAGGTGCTGCCGGACAATGGATTTGGCTTTCTGCGCGGGGAAAACTACCTTTCTACGCCGAAAGACGTTTACGTTTCGCCTACGCAAATCCGCCGGTTTAACTTAAAAACCGGCGACAAGGTGACGGGTATTGCCCGCCTGCCGAAAGAGGAGGAAAAGTTTCCGGCGCTGATTTTTGTGCAGCATGTGAACGACGACACACCTGACAAAGCAATTCGCCGCAAGCCTTTTGAATATTTAACACCCATTTTTCCCACAGAGCGAATCCGGCTGGAGAACAACCAGAGGGACTATGCCATGCGGCTGGTGGATTTAATAGCCCCCATAGGAAAAGGGCAGAGGGGCTTAATTGTTGCCCCGCCGAAAGCCGGTAAAACAACGCTATTAAAAAATATTGCCAACAACATTGAAGCAAACCATCCGGAAATTACGTTGATTGTGCTTTTAATTGACGAGCGACCTGAGGAAGTGACAGACATGAAGCGGTCAATTTCCGGCGACGTGGTATATTCCACCTTCGACCAGGTGCCGGAACACCATGCAAAGGTGGCCGAAATTGTGTTAGAACGCGCCCAGCGTCTGGTGGAGCAGAATAAAGACGTTGTTGTGCTGTTAGACTCTATTACCAGGCTTGCCCGGGCATATAACTTAACTGTGCCTCCCTCGGGCAGAACGCTTTCAGGCGGGCTTGACCCCAGTGCCCTGCACAAACCGAAAAAGTTTTTCGGCGCGGCAAGAAATATAGAAAACGGCGGCAGTCTCACCATTTTGGCTACCGCGCTGATTGAAACGGGCAGCCGCATGGACGACGTGATTTTTGAAGAGTTTAAGGGTACGGGCAATATGGAGCTGCACTTAGACAGAAAGCTTCAGGAAAAACGGATTTTCCCTGCCATTGACATCAACAAATCCGGCACAAGAAAAGAAGAACTGCTGCAAACGCCAAAGGAACTTGAGGCGGTTTGGGCCGTTCGCCGGGAGCTTTCCAGTCAAACTACCCAGGACGTGACGGAACAGCTGATTAACAACTTAATCCGTACAAAG
The DNA here is from genome assembly GCF_037235575.1 of Congzhengia sp. Lineage (NCBI taxonomy): Bacteria > Bacillati > Bacillota > Clostridia > Eubacteriales > Oscillospiraceae > Congzhengia > Congzhengia sp. The sequence continues at coordinate 209,471 of NZ_JAXUNN010000039.1, forward strand.
GATAACGAGGAGTTTGTGGAGCTGATTTTGCGGTCGTACGACCGGGGCAGGAAAAACAGGTTTTGACAAAATAATTTGATTTAAAAAATTTTTTCGTATAATTCCAAAGCGTATTTTGCATAATAGTATTGAGCGCAAAAGTGTGCTCAAATAATACTTTAACCAAGCTTTGGGAGGAAAAAAATGAACAATCAGAATCAGAACAACAACCAAAACAGAAACCAGAATAACCAGAACCAGAATCAGAACCAAAATAACCAGAACAACAACCAAAACAGAAACCAGAACAATCAAAATCAGAACAAAAATCAGAATAGGGAACAGTTCTAATTTTAGAGAAGTTCAAAAAAGCCGCCCTTTTTATAGGGCGGCTTTTTTCTTGCTATTCGGCGTCTTTCGGCGGAATGCGGTTTTGATAGTCGCTTACGTTTAAACGGTCAATCTTACACTTTTGACGGTAAGACAGCGGCGTTACGTTCTCGTGCTTTCTGAAAATATCATTAAACCGCTGCTGGCTGGAAAACCCAACCATTTTTGCAACGTCCGCCACTTTTACGTCGGTATTCTGCAAATATTCCTTTGCTGCCTCAATGCGCACCTTTAAAATATAACTTTTGGGGCTGATTCCGAATTTATCTTTAAAAGAATGCGCAAAATAACTGTCGGAAAGATAAATATATTTGGCAACTTGAGTTAACGTCAAATCCTTGTCGTAGTTGTTGTCGATATATTCCTTTGCAATGCCTAACAGCTCGTGAAGCTTTAAATTACGGTTTTTTGCACTCTGTTCCCACTCCTGCTTAAGAGTACGGGAAAGGAGCACAAACAGCTCAATAATTAACAAACAGCTTAAAAAATCGCCCCAAACCTGATATTTCATGCGCTCCCTTAAAATTCGGTTCATTACGTGAACAATGTCGTTTTTCTTAGAAAGCGTTAGATGTAGGTAATCGCCGGTGGCCTCATCTTCAATATATTCAATAAAATCCGTAAGCGACACGTGGCTGTCAAGCTCATTTTTCTGGGTTTTAAAGGTAAAGCTCAGCACAATGAACTCGCACACGTCAGACTTCACCACAAACTTGTGCGACCTGCCGGGCTTGATAATGACAATGGAATGCGGCGTCATGCTGACATCGATCCCCTCAATCTGAAAAACAGCAGTCCCTTTTTTAATATAAACCATTTCAAAATGGTCGTGGCGGTTTGCAGTCATCGACCAGTTGGTGTCGTGAATTTTTTCAATGGTTTTCACAATGGCCGGCATATAGGTTAGTTTTTCTACCAATTCGTCCCACGCGCGGGGAAGCTGGTCGCTGTTTTGCATAGAGAACACACCTTTCCAACAAAAATTAATGAAATTTGTTTTATTATACAATAAAATTGCCGAAATGTAAACAGTATTTTAACTTTATTGACACTTTTTTTTTATTATGCTATACTGTTTTCATGATAATCGAATAGGAGTGGATAAACATGCCATATATTGGAACAAAGACAACGAAGACGCTTACAGAGGAGAAAAAAGCCGCTCTTGCAAAACGGTTTGGAACGGCCATTACCACCATTCCCGGAAAGTCTGAGGCACATTTGATGCTGGGCTTTGAAGGGGACGCCACCATGTATTTCGGAGGAAAAACCGGCGAACCTATGGCCTTTGTGGAAGTGAAGCTGTTCGGAACGTCTGACCGGGAGCATTTAACAATGCTTACAAAACAAATTTGCGATATATTAAAGGAAGAATTGGGCATCGACGGCGCAAACACCTATGTGAAATATGAAGAAGTTGCCCACTGGGGTTGGAACGGAAGCAACTTTTAAGCATGGATATTAACAAAATGATGACGCCCAGGCTCATGTTCGCGGCTGGGTTTGTTTCCTGCGGCGCAACAGTGGCCGACGTGGGGACAGACCATGCCTATATTCCCATCTGGCTTGTAAAGAACGGCGTTTGCCCGGGTGCTGTGGCAATGGACATTAACCAGGGTCCGATTTTGCGGGCAGAAGAAAATATCAGGAAATTTGGCTTAGAAACAAAAATCCGTACCAAACTGTCTGACGGACTGGCGGCTCTGGAGCCGAATGAGGCGGACACGGTGGTGATTGCCGGAATGGGCGGAATTTTAATCAACCAGATTTTAGAGAATGCAGCGCATCTTTATTCCTCAATAAAACACTATGTTCTCCAGCCGATGACTGCCATTGAAGAAACCAGAAAATTTTTAGAGCAAAATGGATTTTTCATTCAAGACGAGTGTCTGGCGAAGGAAGAGAACAAAATATATACCATTATGTCAGTTGTCCGGGGACAAATGAGAATTGAAAAGGAAATTCATTATTACATAGGGGAAAAATTAATAGAAAACCGTGATCCGCTGCTTTCGGAGTTATTAGACGGAAAGATGTATGAGTTAGGCCGTGCAATTGCTTCATTACAATTTGCCAAAGGTGAGGAAGCAGCCCAAAAGCGGGAATGGTTTTTGTTTTTGCGAAATGAAATGAATAAAATTAAGGAGGCCTGCACGTTATGGTAAAATTAACGGACATTATAGACTTTTTAAATCTGACTGCGCCGCCGCACCTGGCGGAAAGCTATGATAACGTCGGGCTGTTAATTGGAGAGAAAGAAAAAGAAATTCGGAAGGTGCTTGTTACCTTAGACACAGACGAGATTGTGGCCATTGACGCCCGGGAAAAGCAGGCGGATTTGGTTTTGTCCCACCACCCGCTAATCTTTAGGCCGCTGGGCAGGATAACGGGTGAGGACGCGGTCTCACGGACGGTTTTGTCGCTGATTAAAGACGACATTGCGCTTTTTTCCATGCACACCAATTTTGACAGCGTAAAATGTGGGCTGGGCGATTTGTTTTTAGACAAAATCGCCGAAACACAAAACCGCGTTCCCATAGAGGGAGACGGTGAAAACGGTATTGGAAGAATTGCAGATGTAAAAGGCGAGCTTGTTTTTTCTAAACTTTTGGACAGAATAAAAACAGAGTTTCATATTAAGTCTTTGCGTTACATTGGCCCGGAAAACAAACAAATCCGCAAAATTGCGGTGGTTAACGGCGGCGGGGCAGATTATATTTATGAGGCAAAGAAGCTGGGGGCGGACTGTTTCGTGTCCGGCGACATGAAATATCACCAGGCACGGTTTGCTTATGAAAACGATTTGGCCCTGGTGGAGGTTCCCCATTACCAGGCTGAAATCATTTTTTGCGGGTATGTAAAACAGCTTTTGGAAAACCGGTTCGGCAGTGAGCTGGAGGTTTTGGTGACAGACAAAAACACAGACATCTGGAAACAGCTGGATGAACTTGTAATTGACACAGAAACGTGATATAATAGAAATAATACACTGGTTTAACAAAATATATGGAGGTAAGCATGAATCAGGTAATCATGAAGCAGACGCAAGCTTTGCCAATGATTGTTGTCCGCGGCCTTGTGGTGTTCCCAAATACGCTTCTTCATTTTGATATGGCCCGGGAAAAATCCATTTTAGCATTGGAAAATGCAATGGTGAACAAACAGTTGGCATTTGTGACGATGCAAAAAGATATAACAATAGAAAACCCTGCGCCGGAGGACATTGAAACAATGGGTACCATTTGTAAAATTACCCAGGTGGTAAAAATGCCCAACAATACGGTGCGCGTTTTAGTGGAAGGGTTAAAACGGGCTAAAATCAGCGAAATTTTGAAAACAAAGCCATATTTTGTGTCTTTGGTGGATGAAATTGAGCCCGAGGAATTTGACGAAGAAGAACTGGAGAACGAGGCCTTAAAAAGAAAGCTCATTGACGAGTTTATGAACTACCGCGAGTTTAACCGCAAGGTGAGCGGTGAGTTTTTGTTTACCCAGCAAAACACTGATGACACGTCCCGTCTGGCGGACAACTTAGCGTCGAATTTGCCATTGAAGCTTTCCGATAAACAGGAAATTTTAAACACGGTGGACGTGAAAACCCGTGTGGAAAACTTAATTTCACTTTTAATCCGCGAAACGGAAATTGCAAAAATCGACAGCGTAATTGATAAAAAAGTAAAAAGCAACATTGATAAAAACCAGCGGGAATATTTTTTAAGAGAACAGATGAAGGTCATTCAGGAGGAACTGGGCGACAAAGAGGGCGTTGAGCTGGAGGCGGAGGAGTATAAACAAAAGCTATCAGAATTAGACCTGCCGGAAACTGTACGCGAAAAGTGCGACAAGGAACTGGAACGGTTTATGAAAATGTCCTACAGCAACCCGGAGTCTAATGTAATTCGCACCTATCTTACTTGGGTTTGCGACCTGCCCTGGAACAAAGTTACGAAAGACACACTTAGCATAAAAAAAGCAAAAGCTGTGCTGGCAAAAGACCACTATGGCTTAGAAAAGGTGAAAGAGCGCATTTTGGAGTTTTTGGCGGTGAAACAAATCACCGGTACCATGGCCGGCCCGATTTTGTGTCTTGTGGGCCCTCCGGGCGTGGGTAAAACATCCATTGCGAAATCCATTGCTGAGAGCATGGGAAGAACCTATGTGCGCATTTCCTTAGGCGGCATCCGCGACGAGGCGGACATCCGCGGCCACAGAAGAACGTATATCGGTTCTATGCCAGGCAGAATTATAACGGCTTTAAAACAGGCAGGAACCAACAATCCACTTATGCTGTTCGATGAAATCGACAAAATGGGGTCGGACTATAAAGGCGACCCTTCGGCTGCGCTTTTAGAGGTGTTAGACTCTGAGCAGAACACAAAGTTTCGCGACCATTTCATGGAAATTGATTTCGACCTGTCTAACATACTGTTCATCGCTACGGCTAACACGTTAGACACCATTCCCCGTCCCCTTTTGGACAGAATGGAAATTATTGAGCTTCCGGGCTATACGTCGGAAGAAAAGTTTCACATAGCAAAACGCTACCTTTTGCCGAAACAGCTGAAAAAGCACGGACTTAAGAACGACAACATCAGTATAAACGACGGCGCAATCCGCACCGTGATTGAACACTATACCCGGGAGGCAGGCGTTCGTACGCTGGAGCGTAAAATTGCAAACATTTGCAGAAAAGCTGCGCTGTTATTAGTGGACGATCCCGAAACAAAAGTACGTGTAACGGCGAGAAACATGGAAGAATTTCTTGGCAAACACCTTTTCGAGCGGGAACAGGCATCCAAAAAGGACGAGGTAGGCATTGTTACCGGTCTGGCCTGGACGCAGGTGGGCGGCGACACGCTTTCTGTTGAAGTGAACGTTATGCAGGGCACGGGAAACTTAGAGCTAACTGGCCAGCTGGGCGACGTGATGAAAGAGTCGGCCAAAGCCGCTGTAAGCTTCGTGCGGGCCAACGCCGAGAATTTAGATATTGACGGGGAGTTTTATCAAAATCGGGATATTCATATTCATGTGCCGGAGGGCGCCACGCCGAAAGACGGCCCGTCTGCCGGAATTACCATTGCAACGGCCTTAACGTCGGCCTTGTCCGGCAAAAAGGTGAAGCACGATGTTGCCATGACCGGCGAAATCACTATCCGCGGCAGGGTGCTGCCCATTGGCGGCCTGCGGGAGAAAACTCTGGCGGCCTACCGCGCCGGCATAAAAACCATTATTATCCCCTGGGAAAACAAAAAGGATATTGACGAATTAGAGCCGGTCGTGAAAGAAAACATTGACATTAAACCCGTACACGACATGAATGAAGTGCTGCACATAGCGCTCGCCTGAAAGGATTTTTTATGAAAGTGAATATACACAACGCGCGCTTTTTGCTGTCCGGTGTGAAAAAGGAGCACTACCCAGTGTCGACCATGCCCGAGGTTGCCTTTGCGGGCAGGTCGAACGTTGGGAAATCCTCCATGATTAACAAAATTCTAAACCGCAAAAACTTTGCAAGGGTCAGCGCCACGCCGGGTAAAACTGCAACCATTAACTTCTACGACATTGACAAAAAGCTAATGCTGGTGGACTTGCCGGGCTATGGCTATGCTGCCGCCAGCAAGGGAGAGCGAAAGGCGCTGAGCGACATTATAAACGAATATTTAACCGAGCGCAAGCAGCTGGTGCAGTTGATTTTGCTGGTGGATTCCCGCCACAAACCCACTGAGGACGACCGTCGCATGATGGATACCATTAAAAGTGCCGGCGGCATGGCGGTGGTAATCGCAACGAAAACCGACAAGCTTTCCAAGCGGGAGCTGGAAGAAAATCTTGACCGTATAATTGAAACATTAAACCTTTCAGACGGCGACATTTTGCTGCCGTTTTCCACAAAGACAGCTGAAAGTGCAGAAAATTTCTGGGACTATATCTATGACTATATTTTGTTCGACTTAGACGACGAAGAAGGGGAGTAATCGGTATGATAGGTGACAAGGAACGGATTTTAAAACTGATTGAACGGGACGTGCATGCAACCCCGGAAGAAATTGCGGTGATGATTGGCAAGGACAAAGCTTATGTTCAGGAAATTTTGGACGAATGTGTGCAAAATCAAACAATTTTGGGTCAGAAAACCATTATCGACTGGGAGAAAACTGAGCGGGAACTGGTTTCGGCCATTATTGAACTTAAGGTTACGCCCCAGCGAGGTTCGGGCTTTGACCGCATTTCAGAGCGCATTTACCAGTATGACGAAATTTCGTCGGTTTACCTTGTTTCAGGCGGATTTGACATTGCAGTAATTGTTGAGGGCAAAACGGTTAAGGAAGTCGCGTTGTTTGTCGCGGAAAAGCTCGCCCCTATGGACGAGGTTATCAGCACAGCCACCCACTTTATTTTAAAGAAATATAAGGCGGAGGGCGTTATTTTAAACAACAAGATGGAAGACGACCGCGAGGTGATTACACTATGATGAACTACGACAGCGTTTTGTCTGACGTGGTGAAAACCATTGAGCCATCGGGCATTAGAAAATTTTTCGACCTTGCCAGCGACATGGAGGGGGTTATCTCCTTAGGCGTTGGCGAGCCGGATTTTGTCACCCCCTGGCATATCCGAAATGAAGGCGTTTACGCCCTGGAAAAAGGGAAAACTCACTACACAGCCAATGCCGGTTTTTTGGAACTGAGAAAAGAAATTTCAAACTATATTGAGCGTAACACCCAGGTGAGTTACGACCCCAAAGGCGAAGTTTTGGTCACGGTGGGCGGCAGCGAGGCTATTGATCTTGCAATCCGTTCTATTGTTAACCCAGGTGATGAGGTGCTTATTCCCGAGCCCTGTTTTGTGTGCTACAAGCCCTGCACCATTTTAGCCGGCGGTGTTCCGGTGCCAATTGTGACAAAGGTGGAGGATAAATTTAAGCTCACTGCAAAACAGCTGAAAGACGCCATTACCCCCAGAACCAAAATGCTGATTTTGCCCTATCCCAACAACCCAACAGGCGGCATTATGACAAAATCGGACTTAGAGGAAATTGCGGCTGTTTTAAGAGATACCAATATCATCATTTTAACAGACGAAATTTATTCCGAGCTTACTTATGGGAGAAAACACACCTCCATCGTATCTATTGACGGCATGGCAGAGCGCACCATTTATGTGAACGGATTTTCCAAAAGCTATGCCATGACAGGATGGCGTCTGGGTTATGTTGCCGCGCCTAAGGAAATTATGCAGCAAATGCTTAAAATTCACCAGTTCGCTATTATGTGCTCGCCGACTACCAGCCAATATGCGGCTATTGAGGCCTTGAAGAAGGGGGATGAGGACATAAAGAAAATGCGGGAGGAATACGATTACAGAAGACGGGTAATTGTAGACGGATTTCGGAATATTGGCCTGTCCTGCTTCGAGCCGGAGGGAGCTTTTTATGTGTTTCCCGACATTCGAAGCACGAAAATGACCTCATCTGATTTTTGCGAGGCCCTTTTAAATAAAGAAAAGGTTGCCGTAATTCCCGGTTCTGCCTTTGGTGCAAGCGGCGAAGGGTTCATCCGCTGTTCCTACGCATATTCCATTTCCAGCATCAACGACGCTTTAAGCAGGATTGAGCGGTTTTTAAAATCGCTTTAACACGAAAGGACAAAATAGACATGGCAATGAACATTGTGCTCGTTGAACCTGAAATTCCCCAAAACACAGGAAACATTGCAAGAACCTGCAAGGCAACGGGCAGCATTTTGCATATCGTAAAGCCAATGGGCTTTGCGATTGACGATAAAAAGCTAAAGCGCGCCGGGTTAGACTACTGGCACGAATTAGACATTCGGTATTATGAAAATTTAACGGACTTTTTTGAAAAATGCCCGGGAACATATTATTTCTGCACCACAAAGGCCGGCAAACGCCACAGCGACCAAACATTTCAAGACGGGGATTTCCTTGTTTTCGGCAAAGAAACCCACGGCCTGCCGGAACCGCTGTTAAAGGAACACTATGAAAACTGCATCCGCATACCCATGGCGGAGGGCGCAAGGTCGTTAAACCTTTCTAACTCTGTGGCAATTGTGCTTTATGAAGCGCTGCGGCAGCTGAACTTTCTGACATTGAAAGAGGAGGGGGTTCTTACGGGCAGGCCCGATTAGGAGATACCTTTATGAAAAAACAAGTTGTGCTGAAAAACCTTTGCAGCTTTGAACCGCAGCATATTTTTGAATGTGGACAGTGCTTCCGCTGGAAAAGGGAGGAAGACGGCAGTTACACCGCTGTTGCCCGAAACCGCGTGATAAACGTTTGCAAAGAAAACGGATTTGTCGTTTTTCGTAATGTGACGGAAGAAGAATTTCATGATGTTTGGCGTGGCTATTTCGATTTTGACACCGATTATGGTCAAATTAAGAAAACGCTTTCGGAACATGACAGATGTTTAAAGGATGCCACAGAATATGGCAGTGGTATCCGGATTTTAAACCAGGATTTGTGGGAATGTGTGGTATCGTTTATCATATCCGCCAACAACAATATTCCGCGGATTCAGGGAATTATTCAAAGGCTTTGCCAGCAGTTTGGAGATCGTTTAAGTTATGGCGGGAAAACCTATTTTACGTTTCCCGGACCGGAGAGGATTGTAGGCGATTTATCCTTTTTAAGGGCTGGCTACCGCGAACATTACATAAAAAATGCCTGTGAAACCTTTTTAAGCAGCAATTTTTCAGATATCGCAGCGCTTGACACAGACAGCGCTAGAAAGAAGCTGCTCACCATAAGCGGAGTGGGGCCTAAAGTGGCGGACTGCATCTTGCTGTTCGGCTTAGGACGGCGGGAGGTCTTTCCCGTTGACGTTTGGGTCAAACGCTGTTTAAACAGCCTGTACGGCGAAGCCATGAAAACAAAAACGCCCCGGGAGTTCGCGGCGGAGGCCTTCGGACCACTTGCGGGCTTTGCACAGCAATATTTGTTTTATTATATGCGTGATGCGGGATTTGACAAAACGGGAGGAATGAAACATGCCTAAGGCAAAAACCTTTGAAGAGTCAATCACAGAACTAGAGCAAATTGTAACCCTTTTAGAAAGTGGCGACGCTCCGTTAGACGAAGCGGTGACTCTGTTTGAAAAGGGAATGAAACTCTCTGCAAAATGCCACGACCAGCTTGACAAGGCCGAGCAAAAGGTAAAGCTTTTAACAGAGAATGAAGAAGGAGCTGTTAAAACAACAGATTTTAACAGCGGGGAGGACAGTTAATTGGATTTTTTAGAAGCGTTAGAAGCCAAAATTGTTGAAGTGAATAAAAGTCTGCATAAATACCTTGAGGAGAAAGACAGTCCTCAGGCAACTATCTATAAGGCAATGAACTACAGTCTGCACGCCGGCGGCAAACGTATCCGTCCCGTGCTTGCGCTGGCATGCGCCGAGGTTTTAGAAGCGGAGACGGATAAGGTTATGCCCTTTGCCTGTGCCATTGAAATGATACATACCTATTCCTTAATCCACGACGATTTGCCGTGCATGGACAACGACGACCTGCGCCGGGGCAAGCCCACCAACCACAAGGTTTACGGCGAAGCAATTGCAACCCTGGCTGGGGACGGGCTTTTAAATTTGGCATTTGAAACTATTTTAAAGCAGTCCCAGGTTTCGCCCAATATGACGCTGGCGGCACTCTCCTTAATTGCAGACAGCGCAGGCGTGGAGGGCATGATTGGCGGACAGGTGATTGACATTGAGTCTGAGGGTAAAACCATCGACGCAATTACGCTGATGACCATGCACCTGCACAAAACGGCGGCGCTTATTATGGCGTCTGCGAAGGTGGGTGCGCTGCTTGGCGGTGGCGGCAGGGAAGACCTGATTGTAATGGAGGAGTTTGCGCGGTATTTGGGCATTGCTTTCCAAATTAAAGACGATATTTTAGACGTGGCGGGCAGTGCCGAAAACCTGGGCAAAACAACGGGCAAGGACAATGCAAGCCAAAAATCGACCTTTGTTACAATCTATGGCTTGGAGCAGTCTGAAAAAATGCTTGTAGACTATACCAACAAGGCGGTCGACGCTTTGTCAAAATACGGTGCTAAGGCAGAATTTTTAATCAATCTTTCAAAATTTTTGTTAGACCGTGACAGATAAAATTTAAGGTGGTAAAAAACGTGTGGTTAAAAGAACTTCTGGCAAACGAAATTTTGATTGCAGCGATCATCGGCTGGTTCAGCGCCCAGGTTATTAAATTTTTGCTGGTGTTGATTGAGGACAAAAGAATTAACTTTGAGCGCCTGGTAGGCTCCGGCGGCATGCCCAGCTCACACACCTCGTTCGTCACCGCTTTAACGGCAGCAGTGGCATTAAATGAGGGCTTATCGTCGTCTTTGTTCGCAGTTTGCGTAGTGTTTTCGTTTGTGGTGATGTACGATGCCTCCGGTGTGCGGCGCGCTGCAGGCGAACAGGCTGCGCTGTTAAATCGGCTGGTGGAAAACTTTGGCAGGGAAAAGCTTGAGGTTACAGGAGAACGGTTGAAAGAGCTTGTGGGGCACTCGCCCTTAGAGGTAATTGCCGGCGCGGCTCTGGGAATTGCGGTGGCAATTGTCACCCACAACATATTTTAAATTTTTGTTAAAACTTTAATTGAGCCTTTACTTAAAGCAAAATTTATGGTATATTAATGATGTTTGATAAAGAAAAAATCACGGTGGTGCAGTATCCTAGTCAGCGCTGCTTGCTCCCAGGACGGGCCTAAAAATCCGTTGAAGGGCACATCGATGAAGTTCCTGGTGCTTGCTTTCGACGCCCAGTCGGGGGTTGGTGCTGGGAGTTAAGGCTTTGGGGCGTCTCGCAATGGCATGCGAAATTCGACCCCATTTCCGTGGAGACCTGTTCTTGTGCTTCATCTGCCCGCTTTAAAACCGTATCGTTTTGAGGCGGCCTACTGAGGTACGAAACAGGGTGAAACCTGTTGCTTGGTGCAACTGCCGTGCGGTTTAGCGGCCGCAATGCACGCGTGCTGGGGACAGCGTAGCCTGCCTTGAGTGGGTATGGCGGATAGCGGACAGACCTTTTTCGTTCCGGCCAAAACAAAAAGGTTATCGCTGCTTGAAACCATGGCTGCAAAAGAGGCTAAGAGCAAGTCTGACTGTTTGGGAAAACCTCTAGGCTGTTCGTATGAGATACTTTTGGGATTGTAGTGCGGACTTAAGTGGTGATTCGGTTCTGCATAGGGAGACCGTGCAGGTCGGACGTTAAAGGGAAACCACTGATTTGGCGACATATCAGCAGTCCGTCGGGAAAGCCTACCGAACCTAAACCGCAAAATTTACCTCAAGTATTGCCACCTATTTTTTTATAAAATTTATCGTATAAAGATTTGTATGCGCCGTAAATTCAGTTTGCGGCGTAACTTTTAGTTTGAATTTAAGGCTGGTGTTTTGATTGTCTGACGACAGTAGTAATAAGCGGGTAACTGCAAACAAAATTAAAACATATCGTAAAACAGGAAATAAAAAAGAGGGCCGTAAATGGGTTGTTACAATTGTTCTGGTGACCTTTGTGATTTCTGCTATGCTGCAGATGATTCAGTCGGGGTTGATGAACAGGGTAAACCTGATTATGGCTTTTATTATTTTGAGCATATTCATCGCCATCGGCGTATTGTTCGACATTATCGGTGTGGCGGTAACCTCAGCGCAGGAAACGCCGTTTCACTCCCTTTCCTCCAGAAAGGTGCGGGGTGCAAAAGAAGCTGTGCGCCTCATTCGCAACGCAGACAAGGTTGGCTCTTTTTGTAACGACGTTATCGGCGACATTGTGGGCATCATTTCAGGCAGCGCCACAACGGCAATTGTCATTATGCTGTTTTCCCTGGGCTATTTTAAAAGTGAGTTTGTTTTAACCATTGTGTTAACCGCGGTTGTTGCGGCGCTTACCATTGGCGGCAAGGCGCTGGGAAAGCGGGTGGCCATTGAAAAGTCCGGCACCATTGTGTTTACCGTGGGAAAAATTGTGAGCTTTATTGCTCCGGTGAAAGAGAAAAACACGGCAAAGCCAAAATCTGAAAATGCTAAGGCGGCGAAAGAAAACGATGATTGAAACAACAAATAAAACGAAACTGTTCGGCATTTTGGGAACGCCGATTGCGCATACGCTGTCTCCTGCCATGCATAGCTTCATGGCGGAGCAAAACAAAATTGACATGGCTTATTTAGCGTTCGACGTGCCGCCGGAAAAGCTTGGTGACACCATGCGGGGCGTGAAAGCCATAGGAGCGTGTGGCTTTAACATTACCGCGCCCCACAAAATTTGCGTGATGGACTATTTAGACCACATCTGCCCTGAGGCGCAGCACATGAACTCGGTGAACACCGTGGTAAACCGTAACGGCGTGTGGCACGGTTTTAACACCGACGGGAATGGTTACTGTGAGTCTCTTTTATTAGAGGGACATGAAATTAAAAATAAAAATATTTTAATGATGGGCGCTGGCGGTTCTGCCCGGTCTCTTGCCTTTACGCTCGCCAAATCCGGCGCAAAATCCATTTCCATTACGTCCAGAAGCATGGAGAAAATACATATAATCGGCGAAATGGTAGAACACTATACTGAAACTATATTTTACGATACGCTGGACAAAGCCAAGGATTACGACATTGTAATCAACACCACACCTGTGGGAATGCACGGCGCCGGCGACAGCGGCAACCCCTGCGGTTTTATGGATTTGATTCACGAAAACATGGTGTGCAGCGACATTATTTATAACCCGAAAGAAACGGTGTTTTTAAAAGAGGCTAAGAAAAGGGGCGCGCGTATTCATAACGGTTTGGGCATGTTGGTGCTTCAGGGCATTTTGGCATTTGAGCTGTTTTGTGAAATTTCCTTAGACCACAAAAGGACGTATGAACAGCTGATGCATTTATTTGACTACTACAGAATTTAAGGTGAAACTATGTTGAGTCCGAAAGACATTGCAATTGAAGATAAAAACGTATTACAGGAATATTTGGGAAAGAGCGAAAGCTCAACTTATAACTTTACTACGCTATTCATGTGGGCGGGTAGCGGAAAAATTCAGTATGATATTGTGGACGGCTGCCTTGTCTTGTTTTTTCATGGCAGGCACCACGGCGTGGGCTGCACCTATCCTCTGGGGAACGGGAACCGACAGGCGGCGGCAGAAAAATCCTTTGAGTTTATGAACCGCCAGAGCGGTTCGCCCCATTTTATTTTAATGACAGAACAAATGGCAGAGGAGTGTGGCGCAGTTTTTAGAAATAAACTCCGCATCTACAGCGACCGCAACAATGCGGACTATGTTTATTTAAGCGACAGTTTAATTCATCTTCGGGGCAAAAAGCTCCATCAGAAGAAAAACCACTTAAACGCATTTTTAAATCACTACGATTTTCAGTATGAGCGATTGGGGCAGGAAAACGCAGACGAGTGCAAGGAGTTGTTTTTAAACTGGAAACAGGGACAGAAGAACCATGGCTCAGGCCTGTCGGAAGAAGCAACGGTGCGGCTGCTTGACAACGTGGAGAAGCTTGGCGTAACCTTAGGAGGAATCCGCGTTGACGGAAAGCTTGCGGCATTTTCTGCAGGTGAACCCATAACAGACGACATGGCGCTCATTCACATTGAATATGCCGACACCTCCATCCGGGGATCCTTTAACATGATAAATCAGCAATTTGTGCAAAACGAGTGGAGCGGTTTTGAATTTATCAACCGCGAGGAGGACATGGGGCTTGAGGGCTTAAGAAAAGCAAAAATGGCCTACAGGCCCGTTCGAATGGTTGAAAAATATTTTACGGAATATGAAGGAACATGAATATGAATGCAACAGTGATTGGCGGCGGTCTAGCCGGATGCGAAGCGGCATGGCAGCTTGCAAAGCATAAAATTAACGTAACGCTTTATGAAATGAAGCCGGAAAAGAAAACGCCTGCGCACAACACCGACCTTTTGGGAGAACTTGTGTGCTCAAATTCTCTCAGGGCAGATACTTTAGAAAACGGCGCAGGTCTCCTAAAGGCTGAAATGCGGCTGTTAGGTTCATTGGTGACAGAGTGCGCCGATCAAACAAAAGTTCCGGCAGGGGGTGCTCTGGCGGTGGACAGGGTGGGTTTTGCCCAGATGATGACAGACAAAGTTACGAAAAACCCATACATCACCGTTAAAAATGAGGAGATTACCAAAATTCCACAAGAGGGCTGCGTGGTGGTGGCCACCGGGCCTCTTACATCAGACGCGCTTTCGGAACATATCGGAACGTTTTTTGGCAACGGTTATCTATATTTTTACGACGCTGCGGCGCCGATTGTCACATTTGATTCCATTGACAAAACCAAGGTGTTCAAAAAAGCGCGGTATGACAAGGGCACGGCAGACTACATTAACTGCCCCATGACAAAGGAACAGTATGAGGCGTTTTACACAGAACTGGTAAACGCGAAAACCGCACACCTTCACGAATTTGAAAACAACAAGGTGTTTGAAGGGTGCATGCCCGTTGAGGTAATGGCACAGCGCGGAAAAGACACGCTGACCTTCGGCCCGCTTAAACCGGTGGGCTTGGAACATCCCGAAACCGGGGAGCGGTATCACGCCGTGGTGCAGCTTCGGCAGGACGATAAGGACGGCACGCTTTACAACATTGTAGGCTTCCAAACCCACCTGACATTCTCAGAACAAAAACGGGTTTTCTCCATGATTCCGGGCTTGGAACATGCAGAATTTATGCGTTATGGGGTAATGCACCGCAACACCTATATCCATTCGCCCGGCGTGCTGACGGCAGCGTTTGAAACGGTAAGCCGCAAGGGCCTGTTTTTTGCAGGGCAAATGACGGGCGTGGAGGGCTATGTGGAGTCTGCCGCATCGGGCATTGTTGCCGGAATTAACGCCGCCAGACATTTGGAGGGAAAGAGTGCGCTCATGTTTCCATCCACAACGGCAACCGGCGCGCTGGGGCATTACATCTCAACGTTTTCCGGCGCAGACTTTCAGCCAATGAACATTAACTTTGGAATTATTGACGGATTAACGGAACGAATTAAAAACAAGCGGGAGCGGTATGCAAAAATTTCGCAGCGCGCCCTGACACAAATGAAAGAATTAATTGCGAGGGAACTATGAATTTAGATCATTTTAACGACAGGCAAAAAGAAGCAATTTTAGCTACCGAGGGTCCGCTTCTTATTTTGGCGGGCGCCGGTTCGGGCAAAACCACAGTGGTGGTAAACAAAATTGCGTACATATTAGAACAAAGCTTGGCTCGTCCCTATCAAATTCTAGCCATCACGTTTACCAATAAGGCCGCAAATGAATTAAAAGACAGGGTCGAGGGCTTAATTGGCGACGGGGCAGAGGGTATGTGGATTGGTACGTTCCATTCCGTTTGCATGAAAATCCTGCGCAGGAACATTAGCCTTTTAGGTTATGCGTCGGACTTTTTAATTTACGACTCTGCCGACCAGAAAACGCTGATAAAACGGTGCTTAAAAGAGCTGGGCATGGACGAAAAAACGTTTCCGCCCAAATCTATGTTGGCGGAGATTTCGAATGCGAAGGACAATTTGATGGAGCCAGATGTGTTTTTGGCGGCCTATAACGGCGATTTCCGCATGACAAAGGTAGGCGAGCTTTACAAGCTCTATCAAAAACGGCTGTTTGAGGCAAACGCGCTGGATTTTGACGATATTATTATCCTGACAGTGAAGCTGTTCTCTTTAGACGCGGAGGTGCTGGAGTTTTACCAGAATAAATTCCGCTACGTGTTTGTGGACGAGTATCAGGACACGAACAACGCGCAGTATCTTTTAACCAGCCAGCTGGCGGGAAAATATCGGAATATTTGCGTGGTGGGCGACGACGACCAGAGTATTTACAAGTTCCGCGGCGCCAACATCAATAACATTTTAGACTTTGAAAAGGAGTTCGATCAGGCTAAGGTCATTAAGCTTGAGCAAAACTACCGTTCTACCCAAAATATTTTAAACGCTGCAAACTGCGTGATTGCCAACAACGCCGGAAGAAAAGGCAAGGAGCTGTGGACCAGCAACGGCGCCGGGGATAAAATTGTGCTGTTTGAAGCGGACAATGAATATGAAGAGGCCGACTATATCGGAAAAACCATTGAAAAATTGGTGAAGGAAGACGGAATGCGCTATTGCGACTGCGCAATTTTATACCGCACCAACGTGCAGTCACGCGTGCTGGAAACCACGCTATCCGGCTTCGGAATTCCTTACCGTGTGCTGGCAGGGCTGCGGTTTTACGACAGAAAGGAAATTAAAGACATGCTGGCATATTTGCGGCTTGTGTTTAACCCCAACGATAACCTGTCGCTCATGCGCGTGGTAAACGAGCCATCGCGTAAAATCGGCGTCACCACGGTGGAAAAGGTGGCGGCAGCGGCAGCCGGACGGGACATCAGCATGTTTGCCGCCATGGAAATTGCAGATACCATTCCCGAGCTTGCGAAGGTAACGGAAAAACTGTTGACGTTTACGAAATTAATCCGCGAAATTCAGACAGACACCGACCAAACCCAGCCCTCAAAAATCATTGAGGCGGTTTATAAGCGTTCGGGCTATATGGATATGCTTTTGTCGGAGGATTCTGTTGAAAACCAAACGAGGATAGAAAACATTCAGGAGTTTATCCTCTCTGCAGAGGAATATGAAAAGAGCAGCGAGGAGCCAACCCTGTTTGAATTTTTAGAGAACACGGCTTTAATTGCAGACGTGGACAATTACGACACAGAGGCCGACAGCGTGGTGCTTATGACGCTCCATTCCGCCAAAGGCTTAGAGTTTCCGGCAGTTTTCCTATGCGGCTTGGAGGAGGGGCTGTTCCCCAGCCAGCGTTCCATGTATTCCGAGGAGGAAATTGAGGAGGAACGCCGCCTGTGTTATGTGGGTATTACGCGGGCAAAAAAACGCCTCACGCTCTCCTACGCCATGAGACGGTCTATGTACGGCGGTTCAGTTTATTCCAAGGCCTCCCGGTTTTTAGATGAAATCCCGCAGCAGTATGTGGATATTGTTGAAGCAGACCGGAGCGCGAAAACAGAAGTGGGTGGCAGAAAAAAGGCCAAAAGTCAGAGCGACCTGTTTCAGGAAATATTTGAACGCAAAAGCGCAGGTGTGCGCACCGAGCCTGTGTCTTACGACTTTAAAGCGGGCGACATGGTGGTGCATAAAAAGTTTGGCACCGGCATGATTTTGTCTGTAACCCCGGCAGGCGGCGACGTGAAATTAGAAATAGTGTTCGACGAAGTGGGCACGAAATCCCTGATGGGTTCTTTTGCAAGACTGAAAAAAGCACAATAAAATAAGCAAAAAAGCTGCCTTTCGGCAGCTTTTTTAGTTATCGTGTAATCACGCCGCAGGCAATCATTTCGCCTGAATTTCCGCTGGGCTGGGTTGTAAAATCATCTGGATCTAAGTGAATAATCACTGTCTTACCGATAATTTCTTCTAACGTAAAGCGGTCGGTTAAAAACGACATATATGCCATGCCGTGATTCCCAAACAATGGCGGCATATCACCTGCGTGGTATGGATGCGGACAGCCCCGAGGGTTAAAATGCCCGTCTGCATCAGCAAACTCGTTGGCTTCGGTTCCTGTGCAGGAGCCGCCGCTGTGAATATGGAACCCATAAACGCCGCAGCCGCAGCACTCGTTTTGCACCGGCAGACCGGTAACCTGAACGGTTACCAAAACGCCTTCTTCCATGCCGTTAAATGTAACGGTTCCGCGCAGATCGGGATATTTTTTTCCGCCTGAAATAGCGGCGACTGCGCGGTTTCTATGTTTCATCATAATATAAAAACACCTCCTAAACCACCATATGCGGTAAAGGGGTGTTTTGTGTTTTAAGAAACGTAAATATCTATATCTTCAAAGGTTATATCCTTGTGTAGAGCAAAATTAATGCCATTTGCCACAACCTCTGCAGTTTTGTCAATCAAAATGTCAATCTCCTTGGGTGTGGTCATAAAGTTGGGCATGGACTTTGAAACAGACTCTTTAATTAATCCAAACCGGTCTTCGGGGTTTAGCCCTTTCAGCATTTTAAAAAAAGCGGTGTTGTCATCGTTTTGCGACAAAAGATTGTCAATGACAAGATTTAGCGTGTCGTCTGTTATGGTTGCCGCGTCCACCACTGTGGGCACGCCCACGGCAATTACCGGCACGCCCAGAGTGTTTTGCGAAATCTCTTTTCGGTTGTTGCCCACCCCTGCGCCGGGGTTTATTCCAGTGTCGCAAATTTGAATGGTGCGCGTTACGCGGTCAATATTTCGAGCGGCCAATGCATCCACGCAAATCACCGCGCAGGGATTCACCTTTTCGCACACGCCGGCAATGATTTCACCCGTTTCAATGCCTGTAACCCCCAATACGCCGGGGGCAATGGCGCACACAGAGCCTAAATTATCCGACACGGCCTCAGGTGCATAGTGGAACAAGTGTCGCGTAATCATCAATCGGTCAATCACGGCAGGGCCCAGCGAGTCTGAGGTTATGGAGCGGTTTCCAAGCCCGATAATTAAAATGGGGCGTTTCGGATCAATACCTTTTAAAAGTTCACCAATTTCGGCAGAAATTTTCTTACATGCCGTTTCATAAAGGTTTTTGTCGATATAGCGCAGGTCGGGCAGCTCTAATGTCACATAGTTTCCTATGGGCTTGCCGATTTTTTGCGATGCCTCCTTGTCCTTTACTGCAACGTGGGTGATATGAATTTCCCCCTCTGAGCGGTCAGACAGTTCAATTCCCGCAATTTCCTCCGCCGCCTCCATGAAAAGCTCGTGGGCTTCCAAGGCTAGGTCGGTTCTAACGTTCCGCATAACAGCGCCTCCAAATTTATGGTTTTAGGTGTATTTTGTGCAAAAAACTTTGACATTATGTGCTTTTTTTCTTAAAATTTAACTTTTTTTGTGAAAACCCTTTTAAATGTAAGAAAAAAGTGGTATTATATAAATAAGTAATTATGCACGGAAGGAGCTTTTAGATGGGGAAAGAGAAATATTATATTACAACTGCCATCGCATATACATCCAAAAAGCCGCATATCGGCAACACCTTCGAGGTGGTTTTCACAGACGCAATTGCAAGATTTAAAAAGCAAATGGGTTACGACGTGTTTTTCCTCACCGGAACTGATGAGCACGGCCAGAAAATTCAGATAGAAGCAGAAAAAATGGGCATCAGCCCCAAACAGTATGTGGACAACGTGGCGGGAGAAATCCGCAAAATTTGGGATCTAATGGGCGCGGGCTATAACAAGTTTATCCGCACAACAGACGACTATCACGAGCAGGCAGTTCAACATATTTTTAAAAAGCTCTACGACCAGGGCGATATTTACAAAAGCGAATATGAGGGCTGGTATTGTGTGCCCTGCGAATCGTTTTTCACAGAGAGTCAGCTTGCAGACGGCTGCTGCCCGGACTGCGGCAGGGAAGTGAAGAAAACAAAGGAAGAGGCCTATTTCTTTAAAATGGGCAAATATCAGGACGCTTTAATGAAACACATTGAAGAAAATCCTGAATTTATTCAGCCGGAAAGCCGTAAAAAGGAAATGGTGAACAACTTTCTAAAACCGGGCCTGCAGGATTTGTGCGTGTCGAGAACCTCGTTTAGCTGGGGAATTCCCGTGGAGTTCGACCCCGGGCATGTGATTTATGTGTGGGTGGACGCGCTGTCAAACTATATCACGGCGCTGGGGTATGACCCGGAAAAGCCGGAAACAGAGCTGTTTTTAAAAAACTGGCCCTGCGACGTGCACATCATTGGAAAAGATATTTTAAGGTTCCACACCATCTATTGGCCCATTTTTCTTATGGCTTTGGGGCTTCCGCTCCCCAAACAGGTGTTCGGCCATCCGTGGCTGTTGTTTGGCAACGACAAAATGAGCAAATCGAAAGGCAACGTAATGTATGCCGACGATTTGGTTGAGCTGTTCGGCGTGGACGCAATCCGCTACTACCTTTTAAAGGAAATGCCCTACGCGCAGGATGGGTCTATCACCTATGAAAATATCATTGCGCGGTTTAACGGCGATTTGGCAAACACGCTGGGAAACTTAGTAAACCGTACGGTGGCCATGGTGCACAAATATTTTGGCGGCGTTGTTCCGAATCCCAGCCACGGCGAGTTTGACGACGAACTGAAACAAACGGCGCTGGAAGCGGCAAAAGCGGTTACAGAAAAAATGAACGAGTTTAAAACAGCCGACGCACTGGAAGAAATTATTTCCTTAGCGCGCAGGTCGAATAAATATATCGACGAAACTATGCCCTGGGCATTGGCAAAGGATGAAAGCAAAAAGGAACGTTTGGGCGGCGTTTTGTATAATTTGTTAGAGAGCATTCGTTTTATCGGCGTGCTGCTGACGCCCTTTATGCCCGCCACGGCGGACAGCATTTTCGGGCAAATCTGTGCAGAAACTACCGCATGGGACAGCTTAAGCGCCTTTGGCGCCACCGCAGCTGGTAAAACAATTGGCCAGGGGAAACCGCTGTTTAACAGAATTGACGAGGCAAAAAAGCTGAAAGAAATTGAAGCAAGCTTGGCAAAACAGACGGCGCCGGAGCAGGAAAAGAAGCAGGAACCGGAAAAGGGCGAACGCAGCTATATTTCCATTGACGATTTTGCAAAGCTGGAACTGAAAGTGGGCCTGGTGCTCGAGTCGAAACGGGTTGAGGGGGCAGACAAGCTGCTGGTTTCAAAAATTAAGGTGGGCGGCGAGGTGCGCCAAATTGTTTCGGGCATTGCAAAGTTCCGTACCCCTGAGGAGTTTGTTGGCAAAAAGGTCGCTGTGGTAATGAACTTAAAGCCTGTGAAATTCCGTGGCGTTCTGTCTGAGGGAATGATTCTGGCGGCAGGCGGCAGAAACGGCGAGCCGTTTGCGCTGCTAACGCCCGATATGGACATTGAAGACGGAACAGAAATTGGTTAATGAAAAACGTAAGCGGGAAGCCGTTATGATGGCTTCCCCCGATTTTGTTTTTTAATTTTTATTACATATTAAGGGAGGAAACATCTGTTATGAGTAAGTTCTTGGATAGAATCAAAGAACGTGCAAAACAGGACAAAAAAACAATTGTATTGGCAGAAGGGGAAGACATAAGAACCGTCAAAGCTGCCGATATGATTCTGAAAGAAGGCATTGCGGACATTATTCTGTTGGGGGACAAGAAAAAAATTGCAGAATTGGCCACAGGATTAGACCTTTCAAAGGCGCAGATTTTAGATCCCGCCACAGACGAAAGACGGCAGGAATTTGCCGACAAGTTTTATGAAATGAGAAAAGCCAAAGGCATGACGCCGGAAAAGGCGTTCGAAACAATGGCAAACCCGCTTTATTTCGGCGTAATGATGGTAAAGCTCGGCTTAGCAGACGGACAGGTGGCAGGCGCGGTGAACTCTACGTCTAACGTGCTCCGCCCGTGCCTGCAAATTTTAAAAACCGCGCCGGGAACAAAGCTGGTCAGCGCATTTTTTGTTATGGTTGTTCCTGACTGCGAATATGGCCACCATGGAACGTTTATCTATGCAGACAGCGGCCTGAACGAAAACCCAGACGCCGAGGCTGTTTCAGAAATTGCAATTTCATCGGCTGAATCGTTCCAAACATTAATCGAAGCAGACCCGTGCATTGCCATGCTTTCTTATTCTTCTTACGGCAGCGCAAAGAGCGAATTGGTAGATAAAATGCAGCTTGCCACCAAGCTTGCAAAGGAAAAACGCCCAGATTTGGTTTTAGACGGCGAATTACAGGCGGATGCTGCAATTGTGCCGTCGGTGGGCGCCTCGAAAGCACCCGGCTCCCCGGTTGCTGGAAAAGCAAATGTCTTGGTGTTCCCTGACTTAAACGTTGGAAACATTGCATATAAATTAACCCAGAGGCTGGCAAAGGCCGAGGCCTATGGCCCAATTACCCAGGGAATTGCTAAACCGTGCAACGACTTGTCAAGAGGATGCTCGGCTGAAGACATTGTGGGGGTATGTGCCATCACCTGTGTACAGGCTCAGGAGCAGGACAAAAAACAACAAAAATAACACATAATTTTAGTCAGAAAGGTTTGAAATTTAAGAAAATGAAAGTTTTAGTAATCAACGCAGGAAGCTCGTCTTTAAAGTACAAGCTGATTGATATGGATAACGAAAACGTAATGGCAAAGGGCCTGTGCGAGCGCATCGGCTTAGACCAGTCCCGGCTGAAACACACCCCTGGGGATAAAGACACGGTAATCATTGAAAAGGACATGCCGAACCACGGCGTTGCAATTAAACTGGTTTTAGGCGCGCTGACAGACAAAAATCACGGAGTTATCAGCGACATGAGTGAAATTTCGGCAGTAGGTCACAGGGTGGTGCATGGCGGCGAATTTTTCAGCTCAAGCGTTTTAATTACCGATGAGGTGAAAAAGGCTGTTACGGAATGTAACCCCTTGGCGCCTCTGCACAATCCGGCAAACTTAACGGGAATTGCAGCTTGTGAGGAAGCGATGCCCGGCGTACCCAATGTCGGAGTTTTCGACACGGCGTTCCATCAGACCATGCCGCCGGCTTCTTTTATGTACGGAATTCCTTATGAATACTATGAGAAATATAAAATCAGAAAATATGGGTTCCACGGAACCTCCCACAACTATGTTGCCCACAGGGCGGCAGAGCTTTGTGGAAAAACCATCGAGGAACTGAAAATTATTACCTGCCACTTAGGCAACGGCTCGTCCATTGCCGCTGTGAAAAACGGCAAGGTGGTCGACACCTCCATGGGCTTCACACCGTTAGACGGCTTGGTTATGGGTACCCGTTCCGGCTCTATCGACCCGGCCATCATTCCCTTTTTAATGAACAATGAGGGATTGACCATTGAAGAAGTGGACGCCATTTTAAACAAAAAGTCGGGCGTTTTGGGAATTTCCGGCGTAAGCAGCGATTTTCGTGATTTAGACGCCGCAGCGGCAGAGGGCAACAAACGCGCACAGCTCGCTTTAAAAATGTTCCGTCACAGCGTGCAAGGTTATATCGGAAGATATGCGTCTATCATGGGTGGTGTTGACGTTGTTACTTTTGCAGGGGGCGTTGGCGAAAACGGGCCTGATGTTCGTGCAGACGTTTTGGCTGGCCAGGAGTTTATGGGAATTCGAATTGATGCGGAAAAGAACAATGTGAAAGGCGTTGAGGCCGAGATTTCAGCTGACAACGCAAGGGTTAAGGTGTTCGTAATTCCTACAGACGAAGAACTCACTATTGCAAGAGATACAAAGAAAATTATTGAAAACAAATAAGAATAAAAAAACGGCGCCAATTTTTTGGCGTCGGTTTTTTTATCGCAGTTCAATTACTGCACACATGCGGCCGGTTATTCCACCGTCCCCGCGGTGAGAATAGAACACGTCGTTATGACAAAAGGTACAGAGAGGACAGACGGAAATATTATCTAACGGCACGCCGCAAGCCGCCAATGCGTCAACATTCAGTGCATCGGTGTTCACATAATACTTTCCGTTTTTCTGAATGGTGTTGTCTGCCGCAGGCTGGCCGAAAACATTTACAAATTGGTCATATACTTCTTTCCCCACCTCAAAGTGGCACTGTTTAATCGAAGGACCAATGGCGCAAACCATATCTTTCGGGTCGCACCCAAATTCTCTGGTCATTTTTAAAACGGTCTTCTGCGTAATTTTTAAAAGCGTTCCCCGCCAGCCGGAATGGACAGAAGCAATTACTTTTTTTTGTAAATCGACAATTAAAACCGGAGTGCAGTCGGCGTAAAACGTTGCAAGGGCAACGCCGGACTCTGCGGTAATCAGAGCGTCAATCCCCTTTATGTCCGAATTTAGCAAAACGCCCTTGCCGCAGTCAGCTTTTGTAACAATTCGAATTTTGTCGTCATGCACCTGGTTCGACAGCACCATTTTTTCAGTTTGAATGCCAATTGCCTCTGAAAACAGCTGAAAATTACTTAAAACGTTTTGTTTTTCATCTTTTGAGTTAACGCCGAGGTTTAAAGAGGAGTAAGCGCCTTCGCTTACTCCTCCGATTCTCGTACTGAATGCATGGTTTACAAGTCCCGTACGTTCCAGTATTTCATTTTTATAAAACCAGGCGCCGTTTGCAGCACATATTTTATAAAAATTATTTGTCATAAGTATACCCCAAATTCACAGCCTCAATGTTCTTTTCAATGAGCCAGGCCTTCGATTTCGGAACGCTTTTTTCAATGCCGATTTTAATTTCGTCGGTGGTGAACAGCTCGGTTGCTTTCAGCATTCTACCCAAAATCACCATGTTTGCAAGGGTTTCTAAGTGATGTTCCATAGTAAGCTCGGTTGCGGGGATTTTAATCACGTTCACATCGGTGCGCTCAACGTCGCGGTCCACCAAAGAGTCGTCATAAATAATAAAGCCGCCGGGGGCAACTGCGTTTTCAAATTTATCCAGTGAGGGACGGTTTAATGCGATTAACACATCAGGATTGGAAATAACCGGCGAGCCAACAGCTTTCCCGTCTGAAACCACAATGCTGCAGTTACATGTGCCGCCGCGCATTTCAGGTCCGTAGGAGGGGAGCCAAGTCACGTTGCGCTCGGTTTCCAGGCTTGTATAGGCCAAAACCTTGCCGGCAAACAAAATTCCCTGTCCGCCAAATCCTGCTAAAATAATCTGACTGCTTTTCATAGTATATGCATCTCCTTAAAAGTGTAATTTACTCATCAACACGGCTAATATCGGCCCCAAGAGCCTTAAACTTTTCTTCCATTTTTTCATAGCCACGGTCAATATATTGAATGTCTGTAATTTCGGTAACGCCGCTAGCCATCAGGCCTGCTATAACCATTCCAGCGCCGCCGCGAAGATCAGTTGATCTTACAATGGCACCGCTTAAAGCGGGAATGCCCTTAATTACAGCAGTTCTAGCGTTAATGGTTATATCGGCCCCCATGCGAATTAGTTCATCCACATATTGAAACCGGGATTCCCAAACGCTTTCCGTCACAATGCTCGTTCCCTTTGCTGCGGAAAGCAGTGCCACGAACTGGGGCTGCATGTCGGTTGGAAAACCGGGGTAGGGAAGCGTTTTAATATTTACCTGTTTTACGACCTCCGCCCCGCGTACGCGAATGCTGTCGTCATATTCAATTACCTCAGCACCGGTCTCAATGAGTTTCGCGCTGATGGAGTCCATATGCTTCGGAATTACATTTTTCACTAAAATGTCGCCGTTTGTAGCGGCAGCAGCTACCATAAAGGTTCCCGCTTCAATCTGGTCGGGAATAATGGAGTATGTACCGCCGTGAAGCCGTTCTGCACCGTAAACCTTAATCACATCGGTGCCGGCGCCTTTAATTTTAGCGCCCATGGCGTTTAAAAAGTTTGCCACGTCAACAATGTGAGGCTCTTTGGCAACGTTTTCAATAATCGTAACGCCCTTTGCCAGAGTCGCTGCCAGCATAATGTTGATGGTTGCGCCAACGCTTACGACATCAAGATAAATATTGGTGCCCACCAAGCCGTCAGTCTCGGCCAAAATTGCATCGCTGTCAGAGGATTCAAACACCGTAGCGCCCAAAGCCCGAAATCCTTTCAAATGCTGGTCAATGGGGCGGCAGCCAAAATTACACCCGCCGGGCATTGCCACGTCGGCCTTTTTCAGCCTTCCCAAAAGTGCACCCAAAAGGTAATAAGATGCACGCATCCGCCGTACCATTTCGTATGGCGCTGTATATTTATCCACTTTCGAGCAATCAATTCTTATGGTATATTTATCTAAAAATTCTACCGTTGCGCCAAGTTCTTCTAAAATTCCGCAGATAACAGTAACATCTTTAATTGCCGGCACATTTTCAATGGTACAGGGGCCGTCGACCAAAATAGCCGCCGGAATAATCGCGACGGCCGCGTTTTTTGCGCCGCCGATAGTGACCTCGCCGCAAAGCCGCTTGCCCCCTTTTATCACCAGTTTTTCCAAACTTATCAAACCTCCGAAAAAATATTCGATAGAGTCTTTTTTCATTTAAAACTACAGTTTTTATCCCAATTTACCATCATAAAAAAAACCACATAAATACATTATACCATTTTCTGCGCAAAAATCAATGATAATTTCGAATTTATTTTCTAAAAGCAGAATATATATGAAAAAATTGTGCTTTTTTGATTGACAAAATTTGAAAGTAATGATATAATTAAAAAGATTTTTAGGAGGGGTTTATGCACGAAAATGTAAGTTTATGCATTTACCTGTTAACACATGGCTCACGTGTGTGCACTGTTAAAATATTATGTGAGCGGAAAGGTAAAGAGTATTTATGAAAAAATTATTAGCACTGACGGTTGCCGTAATTACGGCATTTTCACTGGTAGCATGCGGAGGAAACAATGCAGGAAATAGCGCCGCAGGCGGCAGTAACGGTAAGGTTTCTTTAAAAATCCTTGACACGGAATATGCTGTTGAAGATTATGCAGTATGCGTGGCAAAAGAAAACACGGCGCTTTTAGAAAGCATTAACAAAGCTCTTGAGGAACTTACAGCCGACGGAACAGCCCAGGCCATTGTTGACAAATATATTTCAGACAAACAGCATGACCTTGTTTTTCAGGCTGATGCTGAAGGAAAAGAAGAAATTCATATGGCTACAAACGCACAGTTCCCGCCTTATGAGTTCTACGACGGTGAGAAAATCGTCGGCATTGATGCTGAAATGGCTAGTGCAATTGCCGACAAGCTGGATAAAAAGCTTGTAATTGACGATATGGAATTTGACGCGATTATTACATCGGTTCAAACGGGTAAATCTGACTTTGGTATGGCTGGCATGACCGTTACAGAGGAAAGACTTGCAAACATCAGTTTTTCTTCCAGTTATGCAACCGGCATCCAGTCGGTCATCGTTCCGGAGAACAGCGAAATTACATCTGTCGACGACCTTTATGCAGAAGGGAAAAACTACCTCGTAGGTACACAGAAGGGTACAACAGGTGATATTTATGCGGAAGATGATTTCGGCGCGGACAGAGTTATGAAATACGCTTCTGGTAACGAAGCGGTTCAGGCGCTGATTACGGGTAAGGTTGACTGCGTAATTATTGACAACGAGCCTGCCAAGGCTTATGTTGCGGCAAACAATAAATAATTTTAGAAGAAATCATGGGGGCGGAGCATCTCCGTCCCCATTTTTCTACCTTTACAAGTTGGGGTGAAAATATGGATCGTTTTATGGCGTGGTTTGCTGATTTTAAAGCAGATTTTATTCTTAATTTTGTAGAAAAACAAAGATGGACGTTTATTACAAGCGGCCTTAAAAATACCCTTATCATTACGTTTTTTTCGCTTATTTTAGGTCTTTTTCTTGGTGCTGTTGTAGCGATTGTAAGATCGAGCTACGACAAGACGTATTCCGAAATGAACAAGGGCATAAAAAAAATACTTTTCTCGATTCTGAACGGAATTTGTAAGATTTACCTTACCGTAATTCGGGGAACGCCTGTGGTTGTTCAGCTGATGATTATGTATTACATAATTTTTGCGTCCTCCAGAAACAGCCTGTTGGTTGCAATTATTGCCTTTGGAATCAATTCCGGTGCTTATGTTGCCGAAATTGTTCGTTCGGGCATAATGTCAATTGACTTGGGGCAGTTTGAGGCTGGGAGAAGCCTTGGATTTAATTACAGAAGCACCATGATTTATATTATCATTCCTCAGGCATTTAAAAATGTGCTTCCTGCACTTGCAAATGAATTTATTGTTTTGCTGAAAGAGACGTCTGTTGCGGGCTATGTTACAATTAGGGATTTGACAATGGGCGGAAATATTATCCGTGCCACAACCTATTCGCCGTTTCTGCCGCTTATTGCCGTAGCCCTAATTTATCTTGTTATGGTTATGTTCTTTACAAAGCTTGTAAGTATCTTAGAGAGGAGGCTGCGTAAGAATGAACGATAATGTCATTATTAAAACGGTAGGACTGTGTAAATATTACGGCGAACATATACATGCTTTAGACGGTGTTTCAACAGAAATCAAGCGGGGCGAGGTTGTGGTAATCATCGGCCCTTCAGGCAGCGGAAAGTCTACCTTTTTAAGGTCATTGAATCTTTTGGAATCTGCCACAGCCGGAAATGTTTATTTTGAAGGAGTCGATATAACAGACCCCAAAGTGAACATTAATATCCATCGTCGGAAAATGGGTATGGTGTTTCAGCAGTTTAACCTGTTTCCCCACATGACTGTTTTAAAAAACCTCACGCTGGCTCCTATAAAGCTTTTGAAAAAAAGCAAAGAGGAAGCGGAAAAAAGGGCAATGGAGCTGTTGGGGCGCGTTGGGCTTTCCGATCGGGCAGAGGCGTTTCCTTCCCAGCTTTCCGGCGGTCAGAAGCAGCGTGTTGCCATTGTCCGCGCCCTGTGTATGGATCCGGACGTAATGCTGTTTGACGAGCCCACATCGGCCTTAGACCCTGAAATGGTAGGCGAGGTGTTAGACGTTATGAAAAAACTCGCCAACGACGGCATGACCATGGCGGTGGTCACGCACGAGATGGGCTTTGCACGGGACGTGGCAGACAGGGTCATCTTCATGTGCGACGGTAAAATTTTAGAAGAAAACACGCCGGACGAATTTTTTACCAACCCGAAAGACGAACGCGCAAGACAGTTTTTAAAAAGCATTTTATAACAAATGTGCATCGGGAAAGGAGAGAGGACCAATGCACAACAGCCAGTTTACTTATTATCCAATGCATATGCATATTCATACCTGTTTTCAGCCTGGATCTTCAATGGCAAACCATTTTTATAACGCAAACAAGCTTGGAATGAAATATATTTGGTTTACAGACCACGACGTTCGCACAGGTATTAAAAAAGCGCCGGTTACAGGATTTTCTTTTGACACCGGCAGCTTAATGAAGGACGAGGGGAACGGCCTTTTTTGCGGCTTTGAAATCACATCGTTCGAAAACACCGCAAAATTTACCCACAATATTTGCACAGAAACCAAAACTTTATTTATGAACGCCTGCGCTGAAAAAAGCCAAAACTGGCAGAGCGCAGGAATTCATTTTGTATCCAGCGGAGCGCGGCATACAGCCGCGCTTTTAATGGATGTGTGCCTAAATTTAAATGTCACAGCAGAAAAAATCAGCCCCGATAGCAGGCTGATTTTTGATATCCGTCTGTCACAGCGGCCGCCTTCGTTAAAACCTGCACATCTTTTATATGTAGCAGGAAGCGCAGATGGGCTATCCGCTCCCCATACCCAGATTCTGCCCCTTAAAATTGCCGGCGGAGAAATTCGCCTGCCAATTTCGGAAGACGTTTCAGACGATGCGGACATTGGCGGAAGGGACAATGTATTCGACACCATTGCCATTGTCTTGCAGGTGAGAAACGGTGCGTGCCTCTCGGTAGCGCTAAAGGATTTTGAAATTAAGGTAAGAAAGTTTTTTGAAGCAGCTCATCAGGAGCAAAAAAGGCTCGCGGCTAAGGTGGGAAATCGCTACGGCGTTACGCCCTTTGTTTCTTTTGAAATCTCCGACGCGGGGGAACATAAAAATTGCTTTTCCACCTGCGTTCCTACCATTGATTATGCAGAACAAAACTTTCAGGTTTCCAACATGGACGCAGTAAAGCATGTAAAGAAGCATGGCGGCATTTTTGCCATCAACCATCCGCTGGCCATTCAAGTGCTGAAACAGCAAAATTTTTCAGAAACACAGAGAAGTAAAACAGTAGCAAAAATGGCGTCGTGCCTTTTGGCAAACCATGCCTATGGGGCACATTTAATTGAAGTAGGCTTTCCCTGCGGGCGAAACGGGTTTTCTTTAGAGGAATATGTCATGCTGTGGGATTTGCTCTCCATGGGCGGGCTGTTTCTTTGCGGATATGGCAGCAGCGATAGCCACAGAAACAACGATGGCTGGTTTAATGGCAACAATTTTGCAACATACCTTGCGGCGCCGCAGAATTTGCCCCATCCTATCGGCGAGGAGGTGTTCACCCGTTCTATGAAACAGGGGATGGCCTATACGGGGAACCCGGTGAAGATAAACGGCGAAGTTCGGTTTGAAACCACAGACGGCTATCAAATGGGAACAATCTTTAAAGCGGAAGAAAGCAGCGAGGTAGAAATAGAATTCTTCATGGAACACACCGAACCCGGCTGGCAGTTCCAGCTCATTGAAAACGGAAAAACTTGTGCGTCTGTAACGCTTGACGGAGGCACATTTACAACAAGGTCTGTTCTGCGGACTGGTCTTACCACCGTGAGCTTTCAGCGGGTGGAAGTTTACGATGAAACCGGAATGTGCATTTTGCTGACAAATCCAATTTACATTGTGAAATCAGACGAAGCGGCGTTTGAAATTCCAAACTGCCGCCTTGCAGAAAGGGAGGGCAGGCAATGAAGTTTTATATCACCCGGCACGGTCAGGTGGCGCCGAAAGAAAACTACGGGGACGCGCAGTTCCCGGCAGGCGATCCTCCACTGACGGAACTGGGCCGCGCGCAGGCGTCGCGGCTGGGAGACTATATGCGCCACATTGGGTTTCACGGCCCGCTTTACACCTCACCCTATGCCAGAACAATGGAAACCGCAGAAATCATTGCGGACAAAACAGGCTCAAAAATTATTCCCACTGCGTTCATGCGGGAAATTTTGAAGTCAGAGTGGGTTCCGGGAACATTTCATGGCATGCGGTTGGAGCAAATTCAAAAACGGTTTCGCCATGTGGACGCAAGCGCAGGTCTTCCTTATCCGTGGTGGAGTCCTCATTCCGATACTGAGGAAGACGTTTTTGTGCGGGTAAGCAAGGGTTTTTTGGAATTGAATCCCCAGGAGGATGCAATGTTCGTGGGACACGGCGCTTCGGCAGGGCATTTAATTCATTTTTTGAACATTCCGAAAAAAAGCGGACGCAATTTGTGCAATTGCAGTCTTTCTATTTTAGACACGGAAGACCCAAAAAACTCTCTGTATTTTGACACGGCGCACCTGCCGTATAAAATGGTGGGCATGAACACCGTTATGCTGTCAGACTTGGACGGGGAGAAAATGAAAATAATTATGAAGCGCGGAATCAATGTGCCAAAAGAGCTTTCCGCTTCCAACTCCTTAAAGCTGCTCCACATTGGGGATACATCGTCCTTTACATATCCATATTATCAAGAACTGATTTTAAAAGTGAAGCCCGACATCATTCTACACACAGGCGATATGGTGGACGAGGTAAAAGCGGGCAGAATGATTGGCACAAGGGAGGAGTATGAAGCCGGATTGATTCAAATTTCAGACATATTAAAAAATTCCGGCGCAAAAGAAATTTACGTTGTGCCCGGAAATAACGATTTGCCGGAACTTATTAAAAAACATGCGCCCTTTGCGAAAGTGCTGGCACCGGACACGCAGCTGAAAATCGGTGGCATTACCTGCACCGTGGCCCACGCCTGGTATGAGGTAAAAATCAAAAGTGAGTGGTATTTTTATGGCCACGGAACGAGCGGAGAGCCGTGGAAGCCGGAACAAAACGACAAAAACGGCGTTTGCCATTTCAACGCAGTTTGGGGACCAAAGGCATTTTTGCTGCCGGAGAGAAAATTATATGAATTCAGCCGTCCGGAGGACTTGGAGCTGTAAAAAAAAAGAAGCCTGCTAGACAGCAGGCTTCTTTTTAATAAAACGTTGCGACCTGTTCTTTTGGCTGAGGCGCGTGCACCAGGCTTTCTGCATAAAGCACCGGCCCTTTCCCCTCATATAGCTTGTGATATTCATACCGCAAAGTGGCGGTAACCAGCATCCAGTCCCGGCTTTTAAACATGGTGCCCTTTGGCACAATGCACAGCATGCCGCCATAGGAAATGTCGTCTGCACAACAGGTCATAATGTGCCGGCCAATGAGGCAAACGTCCTTGGGCAAGGTGTTGTTGTGGGCGATAATGCCCTTAAACTTAACAGTTTTACCCACATATTTTTTTACGTCCTCTGAAACATCGCGGTACCACAGGGCAAAATCCTCGTCTTTAATGGCGATAACCGGTGCGTCCACGTCAAAGGGGAGCGGATCTTCAATCTCGTCATATTCCACATGCCCGTCAGCATATTCAAACGCAATGTTGGCGCGGCGGGAGGTGGCGCGGACAATTTTGTGAAACATCTCTTTATCGGTTTCCTCTGTAGTGCGGTTAAAAATTACGACCTCGCAGCTTTTTAGCTTGTCCACCACGAGAGAGCGCATGTTACTGTTGTAGTTTAAAAACGTTCCAGCGTCTGCAAAAAACATTTCCTGTACAACCGTGCAGGTTTTCGGCAGGTTGTTGTAAAGGGAGTCTAACTGCCACATGCCGTTAAACTCCACGATTACGCGCTCTGGCTTGTGCTTTTTAAACAGGGAAGAAATCCATTTTCCCGTAAGGTCTGATTCATTTTCCACGGATTCAATAAACACGTTTTTCCCTGTAAAGCGGGAGAGGTCAAATTCTTCAATCCCTTCCTCGCAAAGTAAAAGCAGAGTGCGCTCGCCGTCGTTAAACCGTGCGTCCTCCAGTGTTTCCTGAATAAATTTTGTTTTGCCAGCCTCTAAAAAGCCTGTAAAGATATAAACCGGAATTTCCATTGTTACAACACCCTTCTTATTCGTCTAACCCAAAAAGCTTGCGGATTTCGCCGTCTTTTATGCCGGCGCCGATTACGCAAATCCGCCCGGTGATGTCGGCCGCGCCTTCGCGCACATCGGGCGTGCCGGGGACATAATCAAAGTGCAGCCAGTTTCCGTCTTTCTCTGGCACAATGCCTTTTGCACGCAGAATAACGCCAAATTTTTCTTCGTTGTTAAATTGCGACAGCATAGAAACAAGCTCGTCTTTGGAGAACTGTTTTGTAGTTTCTGTTCCAAAGCTTTGGAACACCTCGTCTGCATGATGGTGTCCGTGATGGTGATGCCCATGGCAGTGCTCGTGCTCCTGTTCGTGACCATGACAGCATTCATGCTTCTGCTCCCCGTCGTGGCGGCAATGCTCATGGTGATGTTCATGACTATGCTCGTGGCAATGATCATGTTCGTGGTCATGCTTGTGCGAATGACCGCAAACCGGGCAGGCGTCTTCTTCCTTGAGCTCCTCTAAAACCCGGTTTATGGTTGACGCGCCCTCAATCGCTTCTAAAAACTGTGTGCCGGAAAGCTGGTCCCACGGCGTGGAAACAATTACCGCTTCTGCGTTTTGCTCCCGCAGCAGCTTTACGCACTCGGCAATTTTTTCTTCCTTTGCGCCGCCCGTATGGCTTAAAACAATGCACTTGGCATAACGAATCTGGTCGCAGAAAAATTCACCGAAGTTTTTCATATACATCTTACACCGGTTTACGTCAACAACAGCAGTGTAGCTGTTTAATGCAAGCGCGTGCTCGTGAACGTTTTCAACCGCTTTCATTACGTCGCTGAGCTTGCCCACGCCGGAAGGCTCAATTAAAATTCTGTCCGGCCCATAATCGCGGAGCACTTTTTTCAAAGCCGCGCCAAAGTCACCCACCAGACTGCAGCAAATACATCCGGAGTTCATTTCGGTAATGTTAATTCCAGCGTCTTTTAAAAATCCTCCATCTATTCCAATTTCACCAAATTCATTTTCAATTAAAACTAACTTTTCGCCCTTAAAGCTTTCATCAATCAATTTTTTTATCAGAGTTGTCTTGCCGGCACCTAAAAATCCGGAAAAAATATCGATTTTTGTCATTTTAATAGCTCCTTATCACAATCGTTTTGTTTATTATACCACTTTTTTTTCTTTCTGTAAATAAAATCAAAAAAAGTTATTACTTTTGTAAAATATAATTGTGTAGTTTGTGAATAAACTAATAGAAAGCTTGAAAATGGAAAAAGTTTATGCTAAAATCATATCAAACATATAAAGGAGAGGATTTTATGACAATTTGTGTATATGGAGCGGCAAGCAACAATATAGATCCTTCGTATATAGAAGCGGTGGAAACGCTGGGGGAAAAAATGGCGGAGCGCGGCCACTCTCTGGTTTACGGCGCCGGTGCCGGCGGCTTAATGGGCGCAGTGGCCCGCGGCGTGTATGCCGGCGGTGGCAAAATTATTGGTGTTGCCCCTACTTTTTTTAACGTAGACGGCGTGCTGTTCGAAAACTGCACAGAGCTGATAAGAACGGAAACTATGCGTGAGCGTAAAAAAATTATGGAGGAGACAGCCGACGCATTTATAATGGTGCCCGGCGGCGTGGGAACCTTTGACGAGTTTTTCGAAATTTTAACGCTGAAGCAGCTGAAGCGTCACAACAAGGCAATGGTGGTGTTTAATTTCAGAAAATATTATAATGCAATGGCGGAAATGATGGAAAAAGCAGTTGATGAAGGGTTTGTTGCGCCCGGATGTTTAAAGCTTTATGAAGTTCTTTCAAACCCGGACGAGGTGTTAGATTATATTGAAGGCTACAAGCCGGAAGATTTGGACATTCAGAATTTAAGACATATATAATGGAGGTTAGAAAAATGAACGACTGTTTAAATGTTTTACAAACAAGAAGAAGTGTAAAGAGCTATAAAAGTGATCCGGTGCCTGAGAATATGCTGAAAGAGGTTTTAAAGGCGGGCATTAATGCACCTACTGGAATGAACAGACAGTCGCCGGTAATGGTGGCTGTAACCGATCCTGAAACGGTTCGCTATATCGGGAACCTGAACGCAAAAATCATGGGCGCTTCGACCGACGCGTTTTATGGCGCGCCGGTGGTTATTATTGTGTTTTCCGACACCACCGTGTCCACCTTTAAAGAGGACGGGTGCCTGGTGATGGGTAACTTGTTGAATGCGGCTGCCTCCTTGGGGCTTGGAGCCTGCTGGATCCACCGGGCACGCGAGGTGTTTGAAACGCCGGAGGGCAAAAAGCTAAAAGAAAAGTGGGGGCTGGGCAGCCAGTATATTGGAATTGGCAATTGTATTTTAGGCTATGCAGCGCAAATTCCGGAGGAAAAAACGCATAAGGCAAATTATGTTATATACGATAAATAAGAAAAAAAGGGGTTAGACAGCATGGATTTTAAAGGAAAAAAAGCGGTATTTTTAGGAGACAGCATCACAGAGGGACACGGCACAAGCGGAGCGGAGCACATTTATGTTAATTTGATGAAGCAGCGGTTGGGTCTTTCAGATGTTGTAAACTACGGAATTGGCGGCACGAGAATTGCAAAACAGCAAACACCGTCAGCCGTAGCGCGGCACGATTTAGATTTTGTGTCCCGGGTGGATGAGATGGACGACAATGCAGATTTGGTTGTAGTGTTTGGCGGCACAAACGATTTTGGCCACGGTGACGCGCCGTTCGGAAAACTGTCAGACAAGACGGCAGACACCTTTTGCGGCGCGTGCCATGAGCTGTTTGAAAAGCTGATGAACAAATATCCCCAGGCGCAGATTGTGGTGATGACGCCTCTGCACAGGTCAAATGAAGACAATCCTCGGGGTGGAAACAAACCGGAAGATGTTGCAACGCTTTCTGAATATGTTGATGCCATAAAGGTCATTGCAAAACGTTTTTCCATTCCGGTGCTGGATCTTTTTGCAGTCAGCGGAATTCAGCCGAAGCTTGAAATTATGCGGGAGCACTTCTGTCCTGACGGACTGCACCCCAACGACGCAGGGCACATTCGCATTGCAGACCGGTTAGAGGGCTTTTTGAAAACCTTATAAAAATGCAAAAAAACAACCCGGACCCGCCGGGTTGTTTTTTCCGTTTGGGGCAGTGCTAAGGCCCCAATTAATAGGAGATGAAGTGGAGAATGTTATTATGAATATATAAACAGCGTGCCCTGTGATATACGCCAATTAACTTTAAATTTAAAATTAAAACAGTTGGCGTTTGGCGGCGCTGATATCTTCCTATTACTTATTTTCTATTAACTTATACGAAGCGGGACAAAATAAGTTCCCATTTTTTTTAAACTTTTTTGTAATATTTAATTTTTTTCCTATGTATAATACAGCATGACCAATTTTGGAGGTTTTAACATGGAATATGCTGTGGAAAACAAATTTAAAACCGAAGATGAGCGTACGAGGCAGGAAAAGGTTCAGCAAATTGCGGAGGAAATTATAAAAAAAAGCATTAAGGAGCGTGAATCAAATTGATTCGCGCCGCAGTTTACTGCCGTCTGTCGGACGAAGACCGGAACAAAAAAAGCCGGATGGACGAAAGTGAAAGCATTCAAAACCAAAAATCCCTGCTGCTTACTTATTGCCGGGAGCAGAATTGGGAGGTGGCCGGTGTTTACTGCGACGAGGACATGTCTGGCGCAGACCGGGACCGCCCGCAGTTTAATCAGATGATTTTAGACTGCGAAAAGGGATATATCGACATTGTGCTGTGCAAAACCCAGTCGCGCTTCAGCCGCGACATTGAGGTGGTGGAGCACTACATTCATAACCGCTTTCGCGAGTGGGGCGTGCGGTTTATCGGGTTGTTAGACCATGCGGACACAGAGGACTTCGCCAACAAAAAGTCCCGCCAGATTAACGGGTTGGTAAATGAGTGGTATTTGGAGGATTTGTCGGAAAACATTAAAAAGACCCTACGGCACAAAAAGGAGAACGGTATTTTTACCGGTGCCTTTGCACCCTATGGCTACAAGCTGAACAAAGATGTAAAAGGAAAGCTTTTTGTGGACGAGCCGGCGGCAGAAACAGTGCGGGAGATTTACCGGATGTATGCAGGCGGACACGGATATGTGAAAATTGCTCAGGAGTTAAACCGGCAGGGAATTCCCTGCCCGTCGGAATATAAGCGCCTTTGCGGGAGCAAATTTCAGACCCATGGGGGAAAGCCCACGTCGAAAATCTGGACGGAGTCTGTTATCCGAGAAATTTTAACAAACGAGGTGTATGTCGGGAATCTGGTGCAGGGAAAAACCGCTACCATAAGCTATAAAAACAAGAAACGGAAACGCGTGAACGAACAGGATTTTATCAGAACAAAAAACGCCCACGAGCCGGTAGTGGATATGAACTTGTGGAACGAAGTGAACAAAAAAATCGGTTCCCACAGACGAATGCAGAAGGCAGACGGTAAGCGCCACGTTTTTGCAGGCAGAATTTTCTGCGCCGTCTGCGGCAGCAGTATGTGGAAAATGAGCTACCAGCTAAAAAACGGCAGGTATGAATATTTAAAATGCAAGGCCACAAAATGCGGCGTTTCGGTTTGCACAAACACAAACAGTATCCGGTTCGACGCGGTGTTTGAGGCGGTGGAGATGGAAGTGAAAAAGCTATTTTTAAACAATTATAATCCTGCTAAAATCAACAAAAACAGCCTGATTTGCAATGACAAAAAAACGGAAATGAAAGAAGAAACGCTGATAAAAGAGAATATTTTGAAACAAAATCTTAACATAAAACAGCTTTACAAAGATAAATTAGATGGTATAATAGATAATAAAGTATTCTGCGATATATATGGAGATATAAAAGCCGATATTGTGGCTTTGGAAAAGCGGCTCTCTGTCTTAGAGCAGAAAAAAGACAAAACAGAAGATTTCAACTTTCAGGAATATATTGACAGCTTTCCACGCACAATAACCTTGGATGAATTTGCCGTTTCAAAATTGATTGACAAAGTTTTCATTGGCGAGCCGGAAAATGGCAGCCGAAAGATTACGATTTGTTGGAATTTTTAATTATTCATGGTATTAACACTGTGCAGGACATGGTGCACCAGATGGCGGTGCGGTGGGCAGCGCAGGCGTTTTGGAAAAGGACTTAAACCTTGCTATTGCCCAAAAGCTTCAGCAGTTTTTAGAGCAAGGCGGAACAAACGTAATTGTAACCCGCTCAGACGATAACGGCATTTACGATGTTTCGGGCAACATCAGAAGCAAAAAGAACTCCGACTTGAAAAACCGGGAAAAGCTGATGAAAGAGTCCAGCGCAGATGCGTTTGTCAGCGTACATATGAATAAATTTCCGGACGGACAGTACAGCGGGCCCCAGGTGTTCTTTTCCGGAAACAATGAAAAAAGCGAGGGGCTTGCAAAACAGGTGCAGTCGGCTTTAATTGAGGCGCTTGCGCCGCCGTCTTCTCGGGAAGTGAAAAAGGCAGACGGGAGTATTTACCTTTTAAAGCAGGCAAAACTGCCCGCAATTTTAGTGGAGTGCGGGTTCTTGTCAAACGAAGAAGAACAGAAAAAATTGTTGGACGATTCTTACCAAAAGCAGGTCGCGTGGGCGATTTACTGCGGGATTTTAAAATACTTTAACGAAGAATAAGGAGCTGGTAAAGTTGAAAAACTGGAAAATACGCTATTTAAACGTTTTGCCTGTTTTAGTAATTGCGTTTTTGTTGTGCAAACTGATTTTTACGACCAATATATCCTTGTCAAGCTTGTTTTCCATGCTGTACTCCTGTATTGCATATTTTGTTTACGGGCTGGCATTTGCGTATTTTCTAAATCCTTTGCTGGTGTTTATTGAACGCAATATCGTGAAAAAAACAGACAATCAGAAAAAGAAAAATATTAAGCGCGGCATTTCTATAGCGGTAATTTACGCAGTGGTACTGGGCTTCATCTCCATTTTTGTTATGAATATCGTGCCTACCATAGTCAGCGGTCTGAACGATTTTATTAACGGCCTGCCGGAATATTTAAACAATTTTCAGATTTGGGTGACAGACAGCCTGCGGTCGATTAATCCTGACCTTGCAAAAAACTTTGAGGGCTATATGTCGAATTTTGCAACCAACATTTATAGCTGGGTTGAACGGGAAATGGATATGGCCCATGTGGGCAAAACCGTAACTACCGCAGTTAGCGGTTCGGCGAAAACAGTCATCCGCGTGGTGTTCGGCATTGTCATATCAATTTATTTTCTGTTTGGCAAGGAGGAGCTTACCAAACACTTTAAGCGGTTTATCTATGCGGTGTTCAGCCGCGAGCGGGCTGAAACCATTATGAATTACGGAAAGGCAATTAATAAAATATTTTTTGATTTCATTATCAGCAAGCTCTTGCAGGCGTTTGTCATTTTCATTTTAGGCCTGATTATCTTAGTGCCGTTCGACATCCCGCTGGCACCGCTCATCAGTCTGCTTCTGGCGCTTACCAATATGATACCTTACATTGGCCCGTGGCTGGGCGGAATTCCCAGCGTTCTTCTGGCGCTGGTGTTTAATCCCATAAAGGGTTTAATTGTGCTGTTGTTTATCATTGGAATGCAGATTGTCGACAACTTATTTATCGGCCCGAAAATCATGTCCGACAGGGTGGGCATCAGCCCGCTTCTGGTTATTGCCGGGGTAGCAATCGGCGGCACTTTCGGCGGAATTATCGGCATGTTTATCGGCGTACCCCTGGTTGCGGTGATTAAGCTTGTCTTTTATGACAGCTTTATTGAACAGCGGCTGGGAACGAAGAATATTAACCTGTAAATATAAAAGCGGCAGGCTGTCTGCCGCTTTTGCGCATTGGCGGAGGGGTTATGGAATCAGAATATACAGCAATTCAAATCTGTTGTGACTATATTTTAAATAAATGCGGCGAACGGCCGGAGCTGGCGGTGGTGCTTGGCTCGGGCCTGGGCGGCCTGGCGGATAGGATGGACGGCGTGCAAATTGCATATCAAAACATTCCTGGTATGCCTGTTTCCACTGTTTCCGGTCATGCGGGTAGGTTTGTTTTTGGAACGCTGGGAGGCAAGAAAACGGTTGCAATGCAGGGCAGGGTGCATTTTTATGAGGGATATTCCATGGCCGAGGTGGTTCGCCCAATCAGAGTGATGCGCACCTTAGGTGCGGACAAGCTGATTTTAACCAACGCGGCGGGAGCAGTGAACGAATGCTTTTCACCCGGCGATTTGGTAATGATTTCAGACCATATTTTAAGCTTTGTCCCGTCGCCGTTGATTGGGGAAAACGTAAGCCAGTTAGGAGCGCGGTTTCCTGATATGAGCGCGGTTTATAGCCCGCGGATGAGAAACATAGCTGCAAACTGCGCCGCGGATTTGAAAATTTCATTAAAATCCGGTGTATATGTGCAAACCACCGGCCCCAACTATGAAACGCCTGCCGAAATTAATATGATGAAACAAATGGGGGCAGACATGGTGGGCATGAGTACCGCCTGTGAGGCCGCTGCGGCAAAACACGCCGGAATGGAGGTTTGTGCTGTTTCTGTCATTTCCAATATGGCGGCGGGAATATCGAAGACTGCCCTTTCCCACAGCGAAGTTCAAATGATTACAAACAAAGCGTCAAAGCCATTTCAGGCGCTGATATGCAAGCTTGCGGAGATGATTTAAATGTTAAAGGAACTGATTGATACGTACCAAAATATTGTTTTTTTCGGCGGCGCGGGCGTGTCCACAGAAAGCGGAATTCCAGACTTTCGCAGCGTAGATGGGCTTTATAATGAAATTTATGATTATCCGCCGGAAACCATTATTTCACACTCCTTTTTTGTGAAGAATCCGAAAGAGTTTTTTCGGTTTTATAAAAACAAAATGATTTATCCAAACGCCGTGCCCAATGTAACGCACAAAGCACTGGCGCACTTAGAGCAGCAGGGTAAGGTGAAAGCGGTGGTTACGCAGAACATTGACGGTTTGCACCAAATGGCCGGCAGCAAGTGCGTTTATGAGCTACACG
The DNA here is from genome assembly GCF_037235575.1 of Congzhengia sp. Taxonomy (NCBI): domain Bacteria; kingdom Bacillati; phylum Bacillota; class Clostridia; order Eubacteriales; family Oscillospiraceae; genus Congzhengia; species Congzhengia sp. The sequence continues at coordinate 250,492 of NZ_JAXUNN010000039.1, forward strand.
GTTCCGTGCACAGAAATTATTGCATGAACTGCGGCAAATTTTTCGGCTTAGACGCCGTTTTAGAAGCAGACGGCGTGCCCAAATGCAGCTGCGGCGGAACGATTAAGCCTGACGTTGTGCTGTATGAGGAGGGGTTAGACGGCAAAACAGTGTCCGGTGCGATTGCGGCTATACAAAATGCGGATTTATTGGTGGTGGGCGGCACGTCCCTTACGGTATATCCTGCGGCAGGCATGAACGATTATTTTCGCGGAGACAAGCTGATTTTAATTAATAAAACTGTAACGCCCTTTGACAGCAGGGCAGACATTGTGATCAACGAGAGTTTAGGCTCTGTTTTTAAAGAAATTTTGGAGGGAGACAAATGACAAAGATTTTTGTAGTGGGAGACAGCATTTCTATGCACTACAACGACGATTTAAAACGGTTCTTGTCGGGTTATGCCATGCTAAAGAGAAAGGGCGAGGGCGAAAAACCAGGTGATTTGGACTATGAATCGAAGGTAAATGGCGGCGACAGCGCCTGCGTTTTGGGATATTTACAGGCAACGCCGGACATTGACGCAGACATTTTTATTGTAAACTGCGGCCTGCATGACATTAAATTTTATCATGAGGTTGGACACCTCCAGGTAGAGCCGGAGGACTACAGAAAAAACTTAAAACAAATTGTGGCGCATATCCAAAAGCTGGGAAAACAAATGGTTTGGGTCATGTCCACCACAGTAGATGATGAAATACATAAAAAGAACTGTTCCGTTTTCTTTCGGAAAAATGAGGACATTAAGCAATACAACCACATTGCAAAAGAGGTTATGGAGCAGATGGGCGTTCCGATTATCGACCTTTACGATTTTACCGAAAAGTTAGGGGACGGCGTGTTCTGTGACCATGTACACTTTAAACCCCATGTCCGCACACTTCATGCGGCGTTTATTGCAGGTCAGGTAATTGGCCTGTTCGGCCTTAAAAAGACCAATGAACTATCATAATATTACAGAGGGAATTTTTATTTCCCGCCCAAACCGGTTTATTGCAAAGGTTGAAATAAACGGACAAACCGAAACCGTTCATGTGAAGAACACCGGCAGGTGCAAGGAGCTTTTAATAGAAGGCGCTAAAGTGTTTTTGGAACGAAGCGGCAACCCCAACCGCAAAACGCAGTTCGATTTGGTAGCGGTGCAGAAAGGCGATTTGCTCATTAACATGGACGCACAGGCCCCAAACAAAATTTTTGCAGAGTGGGCCGAAACGCACATTGACGGTCTGACGCTGGTGAAGCCTGAGGTAACACATGGCGACTCCAGATTCGATTTTTACATGGAAGCCGGACTGAAGCGCACATTTGTGGAAGTAAAGGGCGTAACGCTGGAACAAGACGGTGTGGTGATGTTTCCCGATGCGCCCACAGAGCGTGGGCTAAAGCATTTGCGCGGCCTTGAAAAATGTGTTGCAGAAGGATTTGACGCGCTTGTTGTGTTTATTGTTCAGATGGAGCGGGCAGCCTATTTTTGTGCCAACGCAAAAACCCACCTGGCCTTTGCCGAGGAGCTTTCGCGGGCAAAGCAGGCAGGCGTTCGTGTTCTGGCGCTGAACTGTTGTGTAAAACCCGACGAAATTATGGCGTTGGGGGAAATTGAGACCAAAATTTGAGAAGAAAATGATTTTTTGTGAAATTTTTGAAAAAAACAGTTGCAAATGAAAAAGAAATGTGCTATAATCATAGCGTTGTATTTCAAAATGAGATTCGTATGATTAGCATTTTGAAATGATGATTTGGTTTATTTACTTGGTTGAAAGAGGTGAAATACATGAAAGAGGGAATCCATCCGGAATATAAGCAGACCACAATTAAATGTGCCTGCGGCGAAGTGATTGAAACAGGCTCGACAAAAGAGAACATCACCGTCGAAATTTGTTCAAAATGCCATCCGTTCTTTACAGGAAAACAGAAGCTTGTTGATACGGGCGGCCGTGTTGAAAAGTTTAGAAAGAGATTTGGTATGAAATCCGAATAATTGGTAGAATTTCAGCTTGTTTGGAGGTGTGGTAGGCTATGTGGCTTACGATTGTTCGTATAATCCATTTGATATTGTCATTAATTTTAATCGTGGTTGTCTTGCTGCAGTCGGGAAAAGCACAGGGGCTTTCCGGTGCGATTGCAGGCGGTTCTGAAACGTTTTTTGGTAAGAACAAAGGCAGAACGATTGATGCGATATTAGAAAAGTGGACATCGGTTGTTGCTATCGCGTTTTTAGTAACCTCTGTTGCGCTGTTTTTCTTATCTTAAAGACCGATGTGCAAATTGTGATATGCGCGATTGATTTAAGCCATTTCCCTCGGAAATGGCTTTTATTTTTTTTGATTAGAAACGTTACATTTAACAAATTATAAATAGAGGAGGTGAACGGTTTGACACAAAAAGAAAAGATTTTAGGCTTTATGAAAGAAAATATGAAAATTCCCATGACTGCGGAAGAAATGGCGGTAATGCTCAGTGTTCCGAAACAGAACATGACGGAATTTTTCAATATCATGGAGGAATTAGAACGGGAAGGCAGAATCGTGAAAACAAAGAAAAAGCGGTATGCCACCGGCGCGCTTTTAGGACTTGTAACCGGTAAATTTATTGGTAACGAGCGGGGTTTCGGCTTTGTTGAGCCTGAGGAAAACGGTGGGGCGGACAACTTTGGCGACGTGTTCATCGGCGCCGAAAACACCGACGGCGCGCTTCACGGCGACATCGTCATGGCGAAAATTATTACAAAGCCGGACGGAGACAGGCGGCGCGAAGGTGAAATTGTAAAAATCGTTCAGTCGGCAGAACATAAAATTGTCGGCAGATTTACAAGAAACGGAACCACTGGATTTGTGGTTCCTGTTTACAGAAGATACGCCACGGACTTTTATATTGAACCGGGCAACCGGAATGGCGCACAAGACGGAGACATGGTTGTGGCGGAACTTTTAAAGCGGGGGAGCGGAAAGAAAAACCCCGAGGCAAAAATCATTTCTGTGATTGGAAACATCAACACGCCGGGCATAGACATTCTGTCTGTCATTGAAAGCCGCAGCGTTCCCTACGAGTTTGACGAAGATATTTTAAACGCCGCAAAGCATGCGGCAAAAACGGTCTCGCCGAAAGACACAGAGGGAAGGCTCGATTTAAGGTCGGAACAAATTATCACCATTGACGGCGACGATGCAAAGGATTTAGACGATGCAGTCCACGTAAAGAAACTGGAAAACGGCAGGTTTGAGCTTGGCGTTCATATTGCGGACGTAGGAAACTATGTGCCGGTCGGCGGCAAAATCGACCGCGAAGCTTATCTGCGCGGCACCAGCGTCTACCTTGCAGATCGGGTGATTCCCATGCTGCCAGAGGTGCTGTCAAACGGCATTTGCAGCCTAAATGAAGGGGAAGACCGACTGACGCTGTCCGTCATTATGGAGATTGACAAAAACGGCGTGGTGGTGGACCACAAAATTTACGAAAGCGTGATTTGCTCAAGCAAGCGCATGACCTACACAGATGTTACGGCAATTGTGGAAGGTGATGAGGAAAAGCGGGAACGGTCTTCTGACTTGGTAGAGATGATCGGCCGCATGGCGGAGCTTCGGGCCATCCTGCGCAAAAAGCGCGTGTCGAGAGGCAGCATCGACTTTAATTTCGACGAAGCACGAATTGTATTGGACGAAAACGGTAAACCCATTGACATTGTAAAACGAGAGCGGGGCGTTTCGAACAGCATGATTGAGGAGTTTATGCTCGTCTGCAACGAAACGGTGGCAGAGCACATGTTTTGGCTGAATATCCCCTTTGTTTACCGGGTGCATGAAGAACCCGATCCGGATACGATGAAAGAATTTGCAAAGTTTATTGCGCCGCTGGGATATAGCATTAAACATTCCAATGGAAAGGTTCACCCCAGGGAGCTGGCCGCGCTGATCCGCAGCCTTACGGGTAAACGGGAAGAAATGATTATCAGCAGCGTTGCCCTGCGTTCTTTAATGAAAGCGCGCTACAGCAATGAAAACTTAGGGCATTTTGGTCTTGCGGCGAAATATTACTGCCACTTTACATCCCCGATCCGGCGGTATCCTGATCTCTGCATTCACAGGATTATAAAAGATCACTTAAATGGCAGGCTAAACGTTAAAAAGCTTGCGGCGTTCACGGCAGAGGCTGCAAAACAGTCCAGCGACCGCGAGCTTGAGGCGGTTGATTTAGAGCGCACCATTGAGGATATGAAAAAGGCGGAATTTATGCACGACCGCGTTGGCGACGTTTATCCCGCAGTTATCACCAGCATTACACCCTTTGGCATGTTTGCCGCATTGGAAAACACCATTGAAGGCTTAATCCGCCTGGCAGACTTAAACGACGACTATTATATCTATGACGAAAAAAGCAGATCAATTTCCGGTGAGCATAATGGAAAAACCTTTCTGGTGGGCGAAACAATTGAAATCCGTGTGGCCCGGGCAGATCCGCAGTCGGGCAAAATTGATTTTGTATTAAATACTCAGGAAACCAACCAGAACAGCCGTCGGAAAGCGTTTTTAAAAAAGCACCGGGAACAGGTAAAAACGAAAAAGAATACGAAAATAAAGACCGCAAAATATTTAAAAAAGCGACAGAAAAAACACTAATGTGAACTTTCTTTTAATGTTTTCGGGCTTTCTAAAATAAAACTTGCATAAATCGCGGGTCTGGTGTATAATTATAGTATCAAGAACTTAGAAGGCAGGTGTATATTCATGGATTTAGACACAACACAGATGTTTCAGTTCGGAGCAAACCGAGACGATTTTATTAAAAACATCGTAATGGAAGTTTACTCTGCGCTTTTAGAAAAAGGATACAACCCAATCAGCCAAATGGTGGGATATATTCTGTCAGGTGATCCGACGTATATTACCGGCCATAAAAACGCCCGCGCGTTGGTTATGAAGGTTGAGCGGGACGAAATTTTAGAAGCGCTTGTAAAATATTACGTGGAAAACAATTAACGAACTCATAGGGCTGTGCCAACTGGCACAGCCCTTTTCGCACAGGTGAATTTAAATGAAAGAAAAAATTAAGGCGTTTGCCAAAACGCTGCAAATAGAATTTACTGGCATTGCCCCGGCAGAACCGATGAATGAGCTAAGAGAAATTCTGCAGGATAGGCGGCGCACCTTTGGCCTGCCCGCCTTTGAAGAACCGGATTTGGAGAAGCGCACGGTGCCGGAGCGAACGCTGCCCGGAGCAAAGAGCATTGTTGTGTGCCTGTTTCCTTATCACAGCGAACATTGCGCAGTGCAAAACCTCGCAAAATTTGCCCAAATTCCAGACTACCACACGGTAGTTATGGAGCGGCTGAAAAAATTGTGCGGATTTATCAAAGGGCTGTTCCCAAAAGCCAATCTTGCTCCCTTTGTGGACACCGGACCGTTGGCGGACAAGTATTTGGCATTTCAGGCCGGGCTGGGCTTTTTTGGGAAAAACACGCTCTTGATAAACGAAATATACGGCTCTTATGTGTTTGTCGGTTATATCGTTACCAATTTACCCCTTGAACCCGACACTCCGTCTGACAAAACCTGTATGGGCTGCGGCAAATGCTTAGCGCTTTGCCCGGGGCGCGCACTTTCCGGCGGCGGACTAAACACGTTTCGGTGCGTTTCTTATATCACCCAGCTAAAAGAAGCAGATGCGAAGCAAAAAAAGATTCTATCCGCACAGCAATCCGTCTATGGCTGTGACGTTTGTCAGGAAGTTTGCCCCCATAATCAGGACATACCGCAAACGCCCATTGACGAATGGAAGCAGCCGAAACTGACCAGCCTGGAACAGGAGAAAATTTCGGCCATGAGCAAACGGGAATTTAAACGTATTTACAAAGAATATCCCTTTTCATGGCGCGGGAAAGACGCCCTTTTGAAGAATTTTGAGAAATAAGCTTGACAAGCCCATCTGTTTTAATATAATATATTATATTATTGAAACAAATATGGGTTGAAATTTTTGGAGGTTTCTAAATGAAGAACATTGACAAAACGATGGAAAAAATCGTGGCGCTGTGTAAGGGCAGAGGATTTGTATATCCCGGCTCGGATATTTACGGCGGCCTTGCAAACGCGTGGGACTATGGTCCTTTAGGCGTGGAGCTGAAAAACAACGTAAAACGTGCCTGGTGGAAAAAGTTTATTCAGGAAAGCCCTTATAATGTGGGACTGGACGCGGCTATTTTAATGAACCCTAAAACCTGGGTGGCTTCCGGCCATGTGGGCGGTTTCTCTGACCCGCTGATGGACTGCAAGGAGTGCAAAGCGCGCTATCGTGCCGATAAACTGATTGAAGACTTTATGTTTGAAAAAGGCGAACCGCAAGTGGTGGACGGCTGGTCAGACGAAAAGATGCTTTCCTTTATCACTGAAAACAACATCGTTTGTCCCAAATGCGGAAAGAAAAATTTTACCGATATCCGCAAATTTAATCTGATGTTCAAAACCTTTCAGGGTGTTACAGAAGACAGTTCTTCTGAAATATTCCTGCGTCCCGAAACTGCGCAGGGTATTTTTGTAAACTTTAAAAATGTGCAGCGCACAACCAGAAAAAAAGTTCCTTTCGGAATCGGACAGGTGGGCAAGTCGTTCCGCAACGAAATTACACCCGGCAACTTTATTTTCAGAACAAGGGAATTTGAGCAGATGGAGCTGGAATTCTTCTGCAAGCCCGGCGAGGATTTAGAGTGGTTTGCCTATTGGAAAGACTTTTGTAAAAACTGGCTGATGTCTTTAGGCGTAAAGGAAGAAAATATTAAAATGCGCGACCACAGCCCTGAAGAGCTTTCCCACTACAGCAACGCCACCACCGACATTGAGTTTATGTTCCCCTTTGGCTGGGGCGAGCTGTGGGGCATTGCAGACAGAACCGATTTTGACTTAAAGCAGCATGCAACCCATTCCGGCGAAAACTTTGAGTATACCGACCCTGTTACAAACGAAAAATATGTTCCATACTGTATTGAACCCTCGTTGGGAGCAGACCGCGTGACGCTGGCCTTTTTGGTTGACGCCTATGACGAGGAAGAGGGCGAGAAGGAAACAAGAACCGTGCTTCGGCTTCATCCGGCTCTCTCTCCTGTGAAAATTGCAGTTCTTCCGCTTTCGAAAAAGCTGTCCGACGGCGCTATGGAGCTTTATGGAATGCTTTCTAAAAAGTATATGTGCGACTATGACGATGCTGGAAGCATCGGCAAGCGTTACAGAAGACAGGACGAAATTGGAACACCTTTCTGTGTGACATATGATTTTGATTCCTTAGAAAAGGGCACCGTTACCGTTCGCGATCGGGACACTATGGAACAGGTAACGCTTCCGATTGACGGAATTGACGCTTATTTTGCGGATAAATTTGACTTTTAAGTATCTATTATTGATAAAAATACAGTATATAATATAAGAAAATATACAAATTATTCACAAAATTTGTTTTTATTTATTGACATTGGGTAAAATATTTAGTATTCTAAATATTAGATAGTCTCAGGGAATATCTTTTAAGGAGCTGGAATTTTTATGTTATCAAAAACAATTGTTGTACAAAACCAGGTAGGTCTGCACGCAAGACCGGCTACATTTTTTATACAAAAATCCAACGAGTTTAAATCGAGCATTTGGGTGGAAAAAGACGACCGCCGCGTAAATGCGAAAAGCCTTTTGGGCGTTTTGTCCTTAGGCATTACCAAGGGTATGGAAATAACGATTATTACAGACGGTACAGACGAAAAAGAAGCGATTGAAGCACTTGAGAAATTGATAGAATCGAATTTCAGCGACTAAAAAAAGAGCTTGCAATCAAGGGATATGTGATTTTATCGCATATCCCTTCCTTTTTTTCATAAAACTATATACAGCGCACAGACCGGCGTTAAGGGGGCTTAATATGGTTGACAAGGAACTGCTGAAAAATTTACCGGGCGACCCGGGCGTTTATATTATGAAAGACAAAACCGGCAAGGTTATTTATGTGGGCAAGGCAAAGGTATTGAAAAACCGCGTTCGGCAATATTTTCAAAACACAGAGCGGCACGCGCCCAAGGTGGCGGCTATGGTTTCTCATGTGGACACGTTTGAATATATTTTAACCGACAGCGAATTGGAAGCCCTGATTTTAGAATGTAACCTGATTAAAAAATACCGCCCCTATTACAACATTTTGTTGAAGGATGACAAGAACTACCCCTATATTAAAGTTACCACAAATGAGGAGTATCCGCGCATTCGGTTTGTGCGTCGGATGCAAAAGGACGGGGCAAAATATTTTGGGCCATATTCCGGCGGGACAGCCGTCCGCGAGGCCATGGATTTAGCCTGCAAGCTGTTTCAAATTCCTACCTGTGAAATTAATTTGCCGAAAGATTTGGGGAAAAAGCGGGCGTGTATCAACGCGCAGATTGGAAGATGCTGTGCACCCTGCGAAATTCCCATCAGCAAAGAGGAATATAACGAACGGATTAAGGAGGCCTGTTTATTTTTAGGCGGCGGCGCAACAGAGCTTTTGGAAAAACTGACGGAGGAGATGAACGCCGCGGCGGAGAACCTGGAATTTGAGCGCGCGGCCTCGCTGCGTGACAAAATTGGCGGCATCCGTCAGATGGAGAAAAAACAGAAAATTGTTTCAGACCGGCATGCCGACGAGGACGTAATTGGGTTTTATAGTCAGGAAAACAGGACGTTTGTAGAGGTGTTTTTCATTCGTTCCGGCCGGCTCATGGGACGGCGTGACACGGTGATGACCAACACCGCAGGAATGACAGAGGGGGAAACCGCCTCCAGCTTTTTAAAGCAGTTTTACCAGGATGCAGATTTTGTGCCGCAGAATATTTATGTTCAATATGAATGTGAAGACGAAGAACTTCTGTCCTCATGGCTTTCCGAGATTTCCGGCCGCAGTGTAAAAATTCACACACCTCAGCGGGGAGAAAAAAAGGCGTTGGTGGAAATGGCCAACAAAAACGCCAAGCAGGCGGCCTTGAATTTTATGCTGAAAAATGCCGAGGGCAGGAAGGGTGTAAAACGGCTGATCTTAGATTTAAAGGAAGAACTGGGGCTTACGTCCCCGCCTTACCGAATTGAGTCTTACGACATCTCCAACACTGCCGGGGAAGATAATGTAGGCTCCATGGTTGTTTTTGTAAACGGGGAGCCTGCAAAACGCTATTACAGAAGATTTAAAATTGAAACCGCCATGGGAGGAGACGATTATCACAGCATGGCGGAAATGATTTTGCGCCGCTTAAAACATGCCCGTGAGGAAGAAAAACAAATTGAAACGGGGGAGCTTTTGAAAGAAAAAGCAAAATTTCTGCCGCTGCCCGACTGCATCTTTTTAGACGGCGGAAAAGGGCACCTTTCTGTTATTTCAGAACTTTTGGAACTGACGGACACCGACATTCCGCTTTTTGCAATGGTGAAAGATGACAAGCACCGAACCGCTGCCCTCTTAAAATCTGACGGCAGCCGTGTGGGCCTAAAACCACGGTCAGAGGAGTTTCGTCTGGTGTCGGCAATACAGGAGGAGGTGCACCGCTTTGCCATTGAATATCACCGCAATTTGCGGGGCAAACGCATGAAGGGCTCCGCGCTGGAAGCAATAGACGGGGTGGGGCGTAAAACGGCGGAAAAGCTGCTTATGCATTTTAAATCTATTGCCGCCGTAAAAAAAGCTGAAATTGAGGAGCTTAAAAAAGCAGGTGTCAGCCGAACAACGGCGGAGAATATTTACAGCCACTTCAGAAAATAAAACTTGCTATTTTTTTTTAGACAGTATATAATATTTTTAATAACTGTGTATAGGAGCTGATTGGTATGCGAATCGCTGTAGACGCCTTTGGCGGCGACAATGCGCCCGACGAGATTGTAAAAGGCAGCGTTCAGGCGGTTTTAAACTTAAACTGTGAAATTATTTTGGTTGGAGACGAAACCATTTTAAAAAATAAACTGGCACAAGCCGGATATAGCGGCAGCAAAATTACCATTCAACATGCGTCTGAAGTGATTGACGGGGAGGACGCTCCCGTAGATGCAGTACGGCATAAGAAAGATTCTTCCATGATGGTAGCGCTTTCGCTTTGCAAAAACGGTGAAGCCGACGCTGTGGTGAGCGCGGGGAACACCGGTGCATATTTTGCCGGGGCGTTTCGTGTGCTTGGGCGCATTAAGGGCATTCGCCGCCCAGCACTGACAGCCTTTATACCTACGGTTAATAGCACCAAAAACGTTATGATGGACGTGGGGGCAAATGCGGACTGCAAGCCTGAAAATTTAGAGCAGTTCGCCCAGATGGGCTCGTTGTATGCGGAAAAAATTCTGGGAATTCAAAATCCAAAAGTATATCTGGTGAATATCGGCACCGAGGAGCATAAGGGCAATGAGCTTTCACAGAAAGCCCATGCTCTGATGAAAGAAAACAAAAACATTAACTTTTGTGGCAATATTGAGTCGAGGGAACTGACAGCGGGCTTTGCCGACGTAATTATCTGTGACGGGTTCACGGGCAACATTATCCTAAAGGCAATTGAGGGCACCGCCTCGGCGCTGTTTGGTCTGATTAAAAAAAGCTTTATGAAAACGCTGGCCACAAAAATTTCTGCACTGATGATGAAACCGCATATTAAGGAACTGAAGTCCATGCTGGACTATTCGGAATATGGCGGCGTGCCGCTTTTGGGAATTGACGGCGTTGTGATTAAGGCTCACGGAAGCTCAGACGCAAAGGCCTTTGAAAACGCAGTCAGAAGCGCGGTTGTTTTTTCAGAAACCGGTTTAAACGCCGATTTAAAGGCGCTTTACGCACAACAGCAAGATCAGGATGCAGCAAAAATGTGAACTTATCCTACTTTTCTACATATTATATAATTGGACCAACCATAAATTTTTAAAATTTTATAAAAATCCTATTGACAACTTCATAGGTTTGATATATAAATAACTAAGAGGAATCATATGTCACGGCTTGGAGGTGAAAGCAATGGAATTTGAAAAGGTGCGCGATATTATTGTGGAACAGCTGGGCGTTGATGCCAGCGCTGTAAAGCCTGATACGGCATTTATTGACGATTTGGGAGCCGACTCGTTAGACGTTGTTGAACTGATTATGGCGCTTGAGGAAGCTTTTGATATGGAAATCCCTGATACGGAAGCAGAGAAAATTATCACTGTAAACGATGCAGTTGATTATATTAAAAACAACCAGTAAGAAGATGGGAGGGGCTGTTTTGCAGTCTCTCCCCCAAAAAGCATGGAACGTATAAATCTGTTTCCTACAGCTTTGTAAGAAGCGAATTTATGCGTTTATTTTCGTTTTAGACAAAAAAGTGCTTTTATTTTAGCACAAAACGCCATTCGGGCGGCACGGCAGGCTATGCCTGCTTTTTGTTTTGAAAGGAAGGGAATATGAACGCTTTAAAAGAATTTCAGGAAATTATCGGTTATAAATTTACCAATTGCGAATACTTAAAGGTTGCGCTGACGCACAGCTCCTACGCCAACGAAAACAGGTCAAAACACATTCCGTTTAACGAGCGGCTGGAGTTTTTGGGCGACTCGGTGCTGGGACTTGTCGTCAGCCGCTATATATTTGAGAACTTTCCCAAGCTGCCGGAGGGAAAACTGACAAAAATGCGGGCCGCCGTGGTTTGCGAACGTTCCCTGTGGGAGTGCGCCGTGAACATTGATTTGGGCAATTACCTGATTTTAGGACACGGCGAGGAACACACAGGCGGAAGAACGCGCATGTCTATTTTGGCCGACGCGTTTGAAGCGCTCATTGCTGCAATTTATTTGGACAGCAGCTTAGAAACCGTGCGGGAATGGATTTTGGGCCAGCTTTATGAAACCATTTTAGACGCGTCGAGAGGCAAGATGTTTAAAGATTATAAAACCGATTTTCAGGAGGTCGTTCAGAAAAACGGCGACGTAGAAATTAAATATGAGGTGCAGAGCGAGTCTGGGCCGGACCATGACAAACTGTTTGTGGTGAACGTCTATTTAAACGGGACGCTAATGGGCACGGGCGAGGGCACCAGCAAGAAAAAAGCGGAGCAAAAGGCGGCACAGAACGCGTTAATTAAAACAAGAGCGGACAAGCAAAAGTGATGAAGCATAAAACAATCCCGATTTTTGTGCCGCACATGGGCTGCCCTAACGACTGCTCTTTCTGCAACCAGCGGAAAATTACCGGGCACAGCGAAACGGTAACGCCCCAAAAAGCGGACGAAATTATTAACGACTCTTTAAAAACTGTGCCGAAAGGGGCAAATGTTGAAATTGGCTTTTTCGGCGGAAGCTTCACAGGAATTGAAAAGGAGCTGCAGCGGCAGCTGCTTTCGGTGGCATACGGTTATGTGAAAGAGGGCAGCGTAACGTCTGTCAGGCTGTCTACCCGGCCGGATTATATTGATGCAGAAACCGTTTCCATGCTAAAAGCCTACGGTGTGACAACGGTTGAGCTGGGCGCCCAGTCTATGGACAACAGGGTGCTTGCAGCAAACCACAGGGGGCACACCAGTCAAGACACCGTCCGTGCTTCTGAGCTTATCATTTCGGGCGGCTTAAAGCTGGGACTTCAAATGATGACGGGGCTTTTTGAAGACACGGTGGAAAAAAGCCGCGAAACGGCAAAACAAATCATTGACCTTACCCCCTCCTGCGTGCGGATATATCCCACTTTGGTGTTAAAGGGTACCTATCTTGCAAAGCTCTATGAAGCGGGGAAGTATGTGCCCCAGAGCCTGGAGGAGGCGGTTGTGCTCTGCGCCGGTTTAAAGCAGATGTTTGACCAAAATAACATTGCAGTGATCCGTATGGGGCTCATGTCGTCAGACAATATCCGTCCCGAAAACGACGTGATTGCCGGGCCTTATCACCCGGCATTCGGCGAGCTGGTGCAAAGCGAACTTAATTTTTGCAGATTAAAGGAAGCGGTGCACCAGGACTGCTTAATTGCCGTAAATCCTCGTTCGCTTTCTGCATTTGTGGGGAACAACAAAGCAAATATAAAAAAAATGAAGCAATTGGGCTATACCATAAAATTTGTGCAGGACGAAACCGTCTTGCCGCAGGAATTTAAACTAGTCACAGGAAAGGCGGCGGAACATGCGTCTTAAAGGAATAAAAATCAACGGCTTTAAATCGTTTGCCGATAAAATATCGCTGAGCTTCTCAAACGGAATTACCGCAATTGTCGGTCCCAACGGCAGCGGAAAAAGCAATATTTCTGACGCGGTTCGCTGGGTTTTGGGCGAACAGAGCGCAAAAATGCTTCGCGGAGCAAAAATGGAAGATGTTATTTTCAGCGGCACGCAAAAGAGAAACCCCATGGGATTTGCGGAGGTTACGCTGATTTTGGACAATTCAGACAGAACTTTCCACATTGAATTCGACGAGGTAGAGGTCACCAGAAAGGTGTTTTTGTCCGGCGAAAGTCAATACATGATTAACAAGTCTGCCTGCCGTTTAAAAGACATTCACGAAATTTTTATGGACACAGGTCTGGGCCGCGACGGCTATTCCATGGTGGGACAGGGAAAAATTGAGGAAATTTTATCCTCAAAATCGGACGACAGAAGACAGATTTTTGAAGAGGCCGCCGGCATTTCAAAATATCGGTACAGAAAGGAAGAGGCGCAGCGCAAGCTCGTCCGCACCAACGAAAATTTAGACCGCGTTTACGACATTATTGCGGAGCTTGAGGGCCGGGTGGAGCCTTTAAAAATTCAGTCGGAAAAGGCAAAAAAATATTTGACCTTTAAAGAGGAACTGAAAACCTATGAGGTTAACGACGCGCTTCGGATTATTGAGGGCGCGAACGATGTAATCGGCGGGCTGGACGAAAAGCTGGGCGTTGTTACAAAACAGCTGGAGGAAGCAAAAAATGCGGCTGACAATGCGGAGCGCACCCAGGCAGAATTCTACCAGGCGGCGCGGGACAGAGAGGAGTCGGCCCAGGAAACATCCCGTAAAACCCGGGAGCTTTCTGAGAGCATCTCTATTAAAAAAGGCGAAATTGATATTTTAAAAAACACCATTGCAGGAAATGAGACGCTGACGGAGCGCATTCAAAACGAACTGAAAGAAATTATGGGAAAAAAAGAAGCGTTTTTAACCCAGAGAAGCGGCACAGAGCAGGAAGCCGGAGAAAAAGGAAAAACGCTTTTACAAATTGAGGAAGAAATCGACCGATTAACAGAGCTGAGTGTCTTAGCTGAAGGCGGCGCCGGGGAACAAAACAGTGAAATTGAAGAACTGAACAGCTTTGTAGCCGTGCAGATTGAGCGGCTGAGCGAGCTGAAAATAGCCCTTTCCAATCAGAAAATTACACGGGAAAGCTATCTTGCACGGAAAGAAACCATAGAGAGCGAGGCGAGCGACCGCAGCGGCGAGCGCCAGAGCATTTTTGATAAAAACAAAGAGATTGAAGCAGAAATTCAGCGCAAAGCAGCCTTTGGGGAAAAAACTGAACAGGAGCTGGAAATGCTGCGCGAAACACGGCAACGGCAAGAAAACAACATGAGCCTGATGCGGCAGGAGCGCAGCAGCCTGACCATTTCCTTGAGCGAAAAACGGTCTCGCAGAAAGCTTTTGGAAACCATGGAACAGAGCTTCGAGGGGTATGCAAAATCGGTTAAAACCGTTTTGCGGGAGCATGAAAACGGTGTGCTTCGTACGGCTCAAATCTACGGCCCTGTTTCAAAACTGATAAAAGTGCCTGCAAACTATAACACCGCCATTGAAATTGCCTTGGGCGGCGCGGTTCAAAACATCGTGGTGAAATCAGAAAACGACGCAAAGCAGGCCATTGCGTGCTTAAAATCAAAAAACGCAGGCCGGGCAACGTTTTTGCCCCTGTCTTCGTTAAAATATAAGGAGCCGGAAACAAAGCTTGCAGGAGAAGACGGCTTTTTGGGCATGGCCTGCGACCTTGTAACCTGCGAAAAACAGTTTTTGCCCGTGGTGAAATTTTTGTTGGCAAAAACGGCGGTTATCGACAATATTGACCATGCCATTGCCATATCTAAAAAGTTTAAGAACACCCACCGCTTAGTAACCTTAGAGGGCGAATTGCTAAATGTGGGCGGTTCCTTGTCCGGCGGAAGCTTTTATCGCCAGGCGTCGCTGATGGGGCGCGAAAATGAAATAAAATCCTTAGCCGAAGAGATTCCAAAGCTTGCACGGCAAATTGAAACGCTTGAAGACGAGGAAAAGGCACTTAATGCCGCCATTGCAAAAACTGCGGAGGAGATGAAAAAAACCGCAGAGGCGATTTCCGACAACAGCGGTGGGATTTTAATTTTAGAGCGTGATAAATCTCACAACGAGCTTTTGTTGAACCAAATTGACACGGCAAGGCGGCGTGTGGAAGAAGAGCTGCAGAGCTTAGATGCAAAAATTGCAGAAACCGTTTCGCATCAGGCAGAAATTGAACAGGAAATTGTCGAAAAAGAACAGTTAATTTCTGAAAAACACGATGAGATTCAGCAAAAAGAGTCCGGCGTGGCCGAGGCCATTGCAAAAAAACAGGAGATTTCGGAACAGATTACCCAGCAAAATATTTTGCGGTCTGGCGTAGCGAAGGATTTAGAGGTCATTTCTGCAAGGCTGTCTCAGCTTGCTGAGGAGATTTCCTCCTGTGAAACCAATGCGGCTTTGCACGAAAGCGAAATTGAAGATATTAACAAGAAGAACAAAAGCTTACTTTTGGAAATTGAGCAGAAGCAGCAAGAAACAGAGGCTGGCGCGGCAGAGGTTGCACGTTTGGACGAAGAAAACACAAAGCTTCAAACGGAGAAAAAGGATTTTGACGAAAAAGACAGGGCGCTGCTTGCCGAAATAAAAGCGTTAAGGGAAGATGTGTTTACCCTAACAGACGAGCAGGGCAGACTTTCGCAAAGAAAGGTAAAAGCGGAAACAGAGCTGGAAAACACCATTAACAACCTTTGGGAGGAATATGAGCTTACATACTCTGATGCGTTGCCATATAAAAAGGAACTCGGCACACCTCAGGAGGTTTCAAAGGAAATTTCGTCTTTAAAGCGCAAAATCAGCGGCCTAGGCAACGTAAATGTGGATGCAATTGAAGAATATAAAGCCGTTTCTGAACGGTATGAATTTTTAAGCGGACAGCGGGATGATTTGCTGAAAGCACAAAAAGACCTGACTGGCATTATCACCGACATGACAAAGGTGATGCGGACAGAGTTTGAAGAAAAGTTTCGTGAAATTGCAGGTTATTTTAAAGGGACGTTTACAGAGTTGTTTGGCGGCGGAACTGCGGCGCTCACCTTAGAAGACCCGGATAATATTTTAGAAAGCGGCATTAACATTGACGTGCAGCCTCCGGGGAAAAAGCTGCAAAGCCTTTCCCTTTTGTCCGGCGGGGAGCGGGCGCTTTCTGCCATTGCGCTGTTGTTTGCCATTCTGAAAACCCGCCCTACGCCCTTTTGCTTTTTAGACGAAATTGAGGCGGCTTTAGACGATGTAAATGTTTATCGCTTTGCAGACTATATTAAGCGCTACAGCGGCAACACGCAGTTTATTGTTGTAACCCACAGGCGCGGCACCATGGAAGCCGCCGATGTAATTTACGGTGTTACCATGCAGGAAAAAGGCGTTTCAAAGTTGCTTACGCTTCATTTAGATGAAATTGCAGAGTAAAATATTTGCATTTTGGGAAAAATTGTGATATAATAATTAAAATTGTTTGTATTTTTGTCCCCTGTGAAAGGTTGTGAAAAACATGATTATTGCACCCCGCGGCACACACGATATTTTGCCGTCTGAAAGCTACCGATGGCATTTGATAGAAGATAAAATTAAAGAGATTTGTTTGGAGTTTGGCTATAAGGAAATCAGAACGCCCATGTTTGAAAGCACCGAGCTATTCGAGCGCGGCGTGGGCGACACCACAGATGTGGTGCAAAAAGAGATGTATACGTTTTTGGACAAGGGCGGCCGGAGCGTAACGCTGCGGCCCGAAGGCACCTCGCCCATTGTAAGGAGCTTTGTGGAAAGCTCGCTGTATGCACAGCCCCAGCCTACGAAGCTGTATTATCTCTACCCCTGTTTCCGCTATGAAAAGCCACAGGCCGGCCGCCTGCGGGAGTTTCACCAGTTTGGCGTGGAAGTGATGGGGGCGGACACCGCAGCGGTGGACGCTGAGGTCATTTCCCTTGCAATGCAGGTGTTTTCCCGTTTAAACGTTACGGGAATTGAACTGAACATTAACAGTATTGGCTGTCCCAAGTGCAGAGCAGCCTATAACGAGAAGCTAAAAGCGTTTTTTAAACCCCATTTAGGCGAGCTGTGCGAAACCTGCCGCCAGCGGTATGAAAAAAACCCGCTTCGCATTTTAGATTGCAAGGTGAAATCGTGCAAAGCAATTTACAACCACGCGCCGGTTCTTTTGGACAACATTTGTGAGGACTGTGCGGCACATTTCGAGCAGTTAAAGCGCTATCTTGAAGTGATGGAAATTCCATATCAGATTGACGCCACAATTGTGCGTGGGCTGGATTACTACACAAAAACCGTGTTTGAAATTATCTCGAAAAACAAGGGTTCCGAGGGCACCATCTGCGGAGGCGGACGGTATAACGGGCTGATTGCCGAAATCGGCGGCCCTGAAATGACGGGCGTTGGCTTTGCCATGGGCTTAGAGCGGCTCTTGCTGGTTTTAGAAAGCCTTGACCTGATTCCGGAGAACCTGGAACGGCCGGATATTTTTATTGCAAACGTTGGGGACCAGGCAGATTTGTTTGTGCAAAAACTGGTTTACGGCCTGCGAAACGCCGGCATCAGTGCCGAGCGGGACTATTTGTCGCGCAGTGTGAAAGCCCAGATGAAATATGCCAATAAAACCGGCGCGCAGTTTTCGGCGGTGATTGGTGATGATGACATTGTAGCGAAAAGCGTGTCTGTGAAAAATATGCAGACCGGAGAAACAGATAACGTGCCGTTTGATCATTTGGCAGAATTTATTAAGACGAATACAATGACAAGATAAAATAAATGGAGGAACGAATAAGCATGGAGACAATGGTTGGACTAAAGCGCACCCACCGCTGCGGTGAGCTGACGCTTGAAGATGTAGGCAAGAAAGTAACCGTAATGGGCTGGGTTCAGGTTTACCGTAACTTAGGCGGCGTAATTTTTATTGATTTGCGCGACCGCTCGGGAATTTTGCAGCTTGTGGCACGGATTGAAGACGGCGAAGAGGTGTTTCAAAAGGCAGACATGGTGCGCAGTGAATATGTGCTGGCCGCTGTGGGCGAGGTTGTAAAGCGTGATGAAGACACCGTAAACGATAAAATTAAAACGGGAAAAATTGAAATCAGAATGAGCGAACTGCGCATTTTGTCCAAAGCGGAAACGCCCCCGATTTACATTGAAGAAAACAGCAATGTAAGGGAAGAGGTCCGTTTAAAATACAGATACCTGGATTTAAGAAGGCCCGATATGCAGCGCTTAATGGAACTGCGTCACAACGTGTGTAAAATTGCCCGCAGCTATTATGACGAAAACGGCTTTTTGGAAATTGAAACGCCTATGCTGCAAAAGTCCACACCAGAGGGCGCGAGGGACTATTTGGTGCCCAGCCGTGTTCACCCCGGCTCGTTTTACGCGCTGCCGCAGTCTCCCCAGCTTTATAAACAGCTTTTAATGCTTTCGGGAATGGATCGGTATTATCAGATTGTGAAATGCTTCCGCGACGAGGATTTAAGGGCAGACCGTCAGCCGGAATTCACCCAGATTGACCTGGAAATGTCTTTTGTAAACGAAGACGATGTAATGTCAATCAACGAGGGAATGATGAAACAGCTGTTTAAAGAACTGAAGGGCATTGACTTAAAAACGCCTTTTAGAAGAATTCCTTATCAGGAGGCAATGGACCGGTTTGGATCCGACAAGCCTGACACACGGTTTGGTTTAGAACTGAAAGACATTTCAGACATTGTGGCAAACAGTGAATTTAAAGTGTTCACCGACGTTGTGAAAAAGGGCGGCAGCGTTCGCGCTATTAACTGCAAGGGCGGAGACGCAAAGTTTTCCCGCCGCGATTTAGACGGGTTGGTAGACTTTGTGAAAACCTACCGCGCCAAAGGCCTCGCCTGGATTGTAATTGGCGAGAACGAATTAAAATCTCCCATTACAAAATTCTTCTCTCAGGAGCAGATTGACGGCATGCTTTCCCGTATGGAGGCAGAGGTTGGCGACATCATTATGATTGTGGCCGACAAAAATGAAATTGTTTATGACGCGCTGGGAGCGCTTCGTTTAGAGCTTGCAAAACGGTTTGACCTGATTGATAAAAATTCCTGCGACCTTTTGTGGGTAACAGATTTTCCGTTATTTGAGTACAGCGAAGAGGAAAAACGGTTTGTTGCAAAACACCATCCGTTCACCATGCCGAAAGACGAAGACATTCCGCTTTTAGACACAGACCCGGCAAAAGTCCGTGCAAAAGCATATGACATGGTGTATAACGGAACAGAGGTTGGCGGCGGCAGCCTGCGTATTTTTAACACCGAGCTTCAGCAGAAAATGTTTGAAAAGCTTGGCTTCACCAAAGAGGAAGCATGGGAACGGTTTGGATTTTTAATGGGTGCCTTCCAGTATGGCACCCCCCCCCACGGCGGCATGGCCTATGGTTTAGACCGGCTGGTAATGCTGCTTGCCGGACGTGATTCCATCCGCGATGTTATTGCTTTCCCGAAAGTGAAAGATGCGTCGGAGCTTATGTCCGAGGCGCCGGGAACTGTGGACGAAAAACAGCTTGCTGAGCTTCACATTAAGCTGGATCTGCCGGAAGAAAAAAATTAAAATTAACGGTTTGTTCACAAACACAATAACATGATATGATACAATATATGCGGAAATGTTCTATTTGGATAGGATATTTCCGCATATGAAATTCAGGAGGTCATTTTATGATCGAAATCAAAAACTTGGTGAAAAAATACGGCGAGAATAAGGCCGTCGACCATATTTCCTTCACGGTGAAGCAAGGCGAAATTTTAGGACTGCTTGGACCGAACGGTGCAGGAAAATCCACAACCATGAATATTTTAACAGGCTATTTGTCCGCTACCAGCGGCGAGGTATTAATTGACGGCCTGGACATTTTGGACAATCCGGTGGAAACGAAAAAGAAAATCGGATACTTACCGGAAATGCCGCCGCTCTACACAGACATGACGGTGCGCGAGTACTTAAACTTCGTTTACGACCTGAAAAAGGCCGGCGGAACAGACAGAAAAAAGCACCTTGCAGAAATTATGAACGCAGTGAAAATTACCGACGTGGCAGACAGGCTCATTGCAAACCTCTCGAAAGGGTATAAACAAAGGGTTGGTCTGGCACAGGCAATGGTGGGAAACCCAGAAGTTTTAATTTTGGACGAGCCTACCGTGGGTCTTGACCCCATGCAGATTATCGAAATCCGCGATGTGATCAGAAAACTTGGAAAACACCACACGGTCATTTTGTCCTCCCACATTTTGCAGGAGGTGCAGGCGGTGTGCGAGCGTGTTGTCATTATTAACAAAGGCAAAATCGCCGCAATTGACAGCCCGGACAATTTGGCAAAAACGCTGTCAAACGAAAACAAATTCAGTCTGCGGGTCGCCGGCGACGAGCGGTCGGTTTTAGATATTATTGGCGCTGTCCACGGCGTAAAATATGTAAAATCTTTAGGCCGGAAAGAGAAAAGCTCAATCGACTTTTTGGTTGAGGCAGAGCCGGATGTTGACGTTCGTCCGCTGATTTTTAACGGCCTGGCAAAAGCAAACCTGCCCATTTTATCCATGCAGGCTGTGGACTTGTCATTAGAGGACATTTTCCTGGAGGTGACCGCAAAGGACAGAAATATTGCCTCCTTTGCAGACATTGACGAAAGCAGCATTGAAATTGTTGCCGCAAAGAAAGAAACAAACAAGGAGGATGACAGCGATGAAAGCAATCTTTAAACGGGAGTTTGAGTCCTACTTTAAGTCGCCTCTGGGCTACATCTTTTTGGGCCTGTTTCTGGCATTTTCCTCCCTGGTATTTTTCGGAACCAATATTCATTTTGGAACTACAATCATGACGAAATATTTCATGAGCAACTGCTACATTTTCATTGTGGCTGTTCCGCTGTTAACCATGAAAATGTTTTCGGAAGAACGTAAACTCAAAACCGACCAGCTTCTGCTCACGTCTCCGGTTAAAGTGTCGGAAATTGTGTTCGGAAAATTTTTGTCCGGCCTTGCAGTTTTGGCAATTGCCGTGGGCGCAACGCTGCTTTATTTAGTGTTCATGAAGCTTTATGGTAACCCGGCGGTGGCGCAGTCTTTGGTGGGATATTTCGGTGTTTTGCTCTATGGCGCAATGCTTACCGCAATTGGAATGTTCATTTCATCGCTTACGCAAAGCCAGGTAATTGCCGCGGTTGCGACCTTAGCGCTTGTTGGCGTGCTCTCCTTTGCAGGAAGCATCAGGGTTGATTTTACCACTCTGTTTAACGGTGCATTTGCCTTTTTGGGAACATTTTTAAACGGTGTTTTGAATTTTCTAAATATTAACGCACGGTTTTCCGACTTTGCCGCCGGAACACTGAACATTGTTCCGCTGGTGTATTTTTTGAGTATTACCGCACTGTTTATTCTGCTCACCATTCGGGTGATTGAGAAAAGGCGCTGGAGGTAGGAAAATGAAAAATAATAAACAAATAAAATACCTAATTAACTCCTCTGTTATCATAGTTGGCGCCGTTCTCGTGACGGTTTTGTTAAACGCGGTTTTAGTGGCGTTTGACAGCAAAATCCCGCTGAAAGTAAGCCTGACCCGAGATGAAATCTATGAGCTGACCGACGAAACAAAAGAAATTGTTGACCGAGTGACGGATGACACAAAAATTGTGGTGCTGTATAACGGCCAGACCACAGAAGATATGATGCTTCTCACAGACATTATTGAAAAATATACCCAGAGAAACGACAAAATTAAAATGGAAACCGTGGACTTTGCCAACAACCCCACAGATTTGGCGCCTTATTCTGAGGCGATTAAGTCCATTTCCAACCCCCACTATGCCATGATTTTTGCCCAGGGTGACCAGTTCGACACGGCGGAAGCTTCGTCTTACATTTCCACCGAGGGCACCAGCAATATTGAGCGCATTATCACGAACAAGCTGGCCTCGTTTGTGGACGGGTTTAAAATTTCTTCCATTACCATGACCACAGGCCACGGTGAAAAAACAAATTCCGGATTTGAGTCCGTTTTAAAAATGTATAACTATAACATAAAGTCTGTCGACCTGCTAAAAGAAGACCTTCCGGCAGACGAAAAAACACTGGTGGTCATTAATTCTCCCACAGGCGACTTTTCTGCAGAAGAAATTGACAAATTAGACGCCTTTTTAGACCGGGGCGGCAACGTACAAATTTATTTTGACCCGCTGGCGTCAAATGCAGAGCTTCCCAGGCTGGAAAGCTATCTTGCCAACGAGTGGGCAATTAAGCGGAACCATGGCGTTGTGGTTGACATGTCGAACAAATTGGAGTCTGCCCAGGAGACTGCCGCGAAATACGGCATTATGGCTTTGGCAGAGCTTACCGACAGCGAAATTGTTTCGCCAATTAAAACCAGCAAACGAAGCGTGCTTTATTCTGCGTCGAACAGCCTTGAAATTGCAGGAGACAAGCCGGGAACGGTAGAGATTACCCCGGTTTTAAAAACCACAAATAACGCATATTTAAAAGACGTAGCAACCATTGGCGAAAATCAAACATCAGACGATAAAAGCGGCACGTTTGATATTTTAGTTGCCGCTACCCGCAAAGCATATACCTTAAACGAAGAAGAATTCACAGGCAAGCTTTTGGTCAGCGGCTCCGGTTATACCATGGACACGCTCATCGGCGACACAAGGTTTGCAAATGAGGACTTGCTGCTAAACTCCATCAACTGGATGCGCGGGAGCGAAGCGGGCATTACAGTGCGCGCAAAAGAGCTTCCTCAGGGCAGTTTAACCATGCCGAACTCTCAGTTCTGGCCGTGGTTCATTGTGCTGGTGGTGTTCATTCCCGTCGGCATTTGCGTATGGGGCTTAGTCGTATGGATGAAAAGACGGTATAAATAGAACTTTCATTAAAATGGAGGGAGAAGAGAGTGATTCAAACAGAGCAGATTCGGCAGCCTAAAAGATATGAGCCGGGCTTTACAGTTTCAAAGGAAAAGTTAAACTACGCCTTAAACGAGGCATTGAAAAAAATAGATGGAAATCTAAAAACATTCCGCACAATGTTCCCGTCCCACGCCAGCGAAAACAATGTTTATTTTCCCATGGAAAACAACGATGGCTGGAACGAAGGGTTTTGGAGCGGAATTCTCTGGCTGGCCCATGAGCTTACCGGGAAGGAAACGTACAAGGAAACCGCGCTTGCTCAAATTCCCACCTACACCAAACGGATTACGGAAAAGCTGGGAGTGAACCACCACGATATGGGATTTTTATTCACCCCCTCTTGTGTGGCGGCATATAAGCTGACTGGAAGTGGCGAGGCCAAAAATACGGCTCTGCTTGCCGCAAAACACTTGGCGAGCAGATATTGTGAAAAGGGAAAATTTATTCAGGCCTGGGGCAACGTGGGTGAGGAGGACTCCTACCGTTTAATCATCGACTGTATGCTGAATATTCCCCTTTTATATTGGGCGGCTGAAGTGACGGGCGATGCCTCTTACGATGAAATGGCTATCAATCACTTTAACACCACAGCGGACAATATTATTAGAAGCAACGGGTCTACATATCACACGTTTTATTTTGACAAAGAAACCGGAGCGCCCAAGTGCGGCGCGACGCACCAGGGCTTTTCCGACGACTCAACCTGGTCCCGCGGGCAGGCCTGGGGCATTTACGGGCTGATGCTGACGCATATGTATAAAAAGAACAGAAAGGCAGAGGAGCTGTTTGTGCCGGTTGCCAACTATTATTTAAACAGACTGCCCGACGACTATGTGGCCTATTGGGATTTATATTTTACCGAAGGCAGCGAGCCGCGGGACAGCTCGTCGGCAGCAATCGCGGCCTGTGGACTGCTTGAGGCGGCAGAGGTGTTAAATGATGAAAGACAGCGTGCAACCTATCTGAGTGCGGCAAACCACATTATGAATTCGTTAATAGACGACTACCTGACGAAAGACATTCCGGAATCAAACGGCCTTTTGCTGCACGCTACCTATTCCAAACCGCACAACGGCGGGGTGGACGAGTGCAACATCTGGGGCGATTATTTCTACATGGAAGCTCTGGCGAGAATGATTACGAAGAACAAAATAAAAGCATATTGGTAAAGGACGGGGCTTAAAAGGCTCTATTAAAAAGGCTGTGCGGTTAACGCACGGCCTTTTTTGTTCTGCGGTAGTTGTTTGGAGTGTCATGTTCCGATGCACGGAATTTACGAAAGAAATAACTCTGATTGGAAAATCCCACCATTTCGGAAATTTTAGAAATTGGAATATCCGTTTCTTTCAGCATATATTTCGCAATTGTAAGACGTTTTTGTGTAACAAGTCCGCAGAATGTGGTGTGGAACAATTTTTTTATCACACGTTCTGTTTGGCGGCAACTTAAATGCAGAAGCGCCGCGATATCGCAAAGCTTTAATGGCGCATGATAGTTACTGTTTAAAAACTCTTCAATGATAATAATGCTGTGGCTGTCAGACCAGTTTTTTGTTCCATCGGTTTTGTTAACATGATTTTGTCTTGCAATGTGCGTCAGTGCAAGCAGAAGCAGAGGTTCAACAGTATCGTCCGGCAAGCTGTTGTGAAAGTTGCGGATTGCAGGCTCTATGTAGGAATGATAAATATCCGGAGCGTTTACAATGTAATAGTCCTTTATGGAGCTGAAAAACGAGGAAAATTCAGAAAAAAGGGAGCCGGCGGTACAGTTTTCCTCTGCGGCGGAAAAGAGAAAACGAAAGCTTCTTTTTAAAGAGGACGTATCTGCGAAAACAAAATGGACACAGTTGGGCGGAATAATCAGGATATCCCCAGGCAAAAGTGTTACATCATGTTCCTGAATGAAAAGACGAACACGGCCCGAAACGACGAAAAAAATTTCGAAAACGGAGTGGGAATGGTAGATGCGGCTGTGAGCAACCCCTTCGGAAAAACCCCGCTGGAGCATATATTCACATTTTAAGCCGTCTTTTTCGGAACACAGAATATAAAACTCATGATCGGACTGAAAGTTTCTCATTGCACAAAAACGACACGAACAAGAAACACATGTCGCATCCCTTTCTTGAATATTCGTTATATTTATTATAATATAACAATATAAAAAAAGCAACAAGAAAGGATTTTTAACATGAACATAAAAGAAAAAGTTGCAAAATGCCTGCCAATCTGCGGGACGCATATAAACTTGTCAGACCCAACAGTAACGGAGATGGAAGCACAGCTAGGATATGACTTTTTATGGGTGGATATGGAACACACAAGGCTCTCCTGCGACCAGGTGCATGCGCATCTGCTGGCCGCCCGGGCCGGGGGCACGCCCTTATTTGTGCGCGTTCCTGTAAACGACCTTACCGCAACCAAACAAGTGCTGGAAATGGGGATCGATGGCATTGTATTTCCGATGGCGGAAAATTGCACCCATGTAAAGGAACTTTTGTCGTGGACGCTGTATCCGCCATACGGCAAGCGTGGCTGCGGTCCGCGGGGCGCTGTTCGTTACGGGCTCGATAGTGACACGGAATACTACGGTGCGGGACATTTAAACAGCCTTTGCAGGTTTATTCAAATTGAACAGAAAAGCGCAGCGGAGGAGGCTGAGGAAATTGCGAAATTGCCGTATCTTGACGGTTGCGTACTTGGCATGCACGACCTTTCCGGTTCCATTGGGGATCTGGGCAACATTTTTGGCAAACAAACTCTGACGCTTGCCAAAAAGAGCATTGCCGCCTTTGCCAAACAGAAAAAAACAGTGGGTGTGTCTACCTTTTCAACTGCACCAAAGACATTAAAGCGCTATCACGAAATGGGAATTAACATGATTTCAACCGGGGCAGACTATGAATATATTTTAAAAAATGCAGCTGAGACGCTGAAAACGATGAAGCGTTTGCAGGGAGGGGATATACAATGAAAGGCAGCAACAAATTGCATCACAGACCATATATACCGCTCAATCGCATGGATGAAGCGGATAAACCATACATTTGCCGCCTCGCGCCGTTTGCAGACGGGTTTGAACTGGAATTTTTGGCGAAGGGAGCGGAAAATCAGGTTTTATACAGAAAGCGCGGCGAAAGCGAATGGGAAAGCGTGAAAGCGAAGAATAGGTGTATGCGCATTGAACATTTAGAGCAGAACACCGATTATGAATGCAAGGTAACTGAAGAAAATGCGGCGGAAAGTAAAATCCGTTTGGTGCGCACCGGAGCTGTTCCCGAGGGCGCTGTTGTAATCAATTATCTTCACCCGGAAGACAAAGCCTACAGTTTCAGTGGGCGGTATCTTTGCAGTCCGTCCCTGGCACGGCTAGAAGACGGAACCATTGTTGCCGGAATGGATTTGTTTGGAACAGCAATGGGGCAAAACCTAACCCTGCTGTTTCGTTCAACGGATAACGGAAAAACCTGGCGCTACCTTACCGATTTATACCCCTTTTATTGGGGTTCGCTTTTTTGTCACAGGGGAAGACTGTATATATTAGGGCTTTCCACAGAATATGGAAACCTCCAGATTGCCGCGTCAGACGACGGGGGCAAACAATGGTCTGCGCCCGTTACCATATTTTATGGTTCCAGTAAGCTTTGCGACAATGGGGGAATGCACCGCGCGCCAATGCAAATGGTGCCCTTTCAGGGCAGGCTTTACACCACATGTGAATATGGAAGCTGGGATATGGGTTCGCATTTGCCTGCGGTTCTTTCAATTAATGAAAATGAAGATTTGATGGTTCCGGAAAACTGGTTGTGCACGGGCTTTTTGCCCTTTGAAGGAAAATGGAGAGAAGAAGCGCAAACGCAGGGCGACACAATGGAGGGAAATATTATCCTTGCGCCGGACCAAACAATGTATAATTATTTGCGTTGGGATACAGGTAAGGCGCTAAAGCTAAAGGTAGATGCCGAACATCCTGATGCACCGTTAGAATTTCACAGTATTGCAACAATGCCGGTAACAAATTCTATGTTTCGGCTTTTTAGCCAAGACGGCATTTATTATTTGATTTCAAACATAAAAGAAGATGGACAAAAATGTGATTGCTGGAGCTGCCGGAATGTTTTGGCTGTTTTTCGTTCCGAAGACCTTGAAAACTGGGAACATGTCCGCAACATTGTGAACAGAAAAGA
Source organism: Congzhengia sp. (assembly GCF_037235575.1). Classification (NCBI taxonomy): domain Bacteria; kingdom Bacillati; phylum Bacillota; class Clostridia; order Eubacteriales; family Oscillospiraceae; genus Congzhengia; species Congzhengia sp. The sequence continues at coordinate 277,892 of NZ_JAXUNN010000039.1, forward strand.
TGACGACCCGCAGCTGGTTGGGTTTCAATATCCAGCATATCTGTTTGATGAAAACGGTCTTTCGGTTTCTGTGCGTTCGGCCTTTAACAAAGCACATTCTTTTCACGACTCAAATTATATTTTGTATTTTAATTTAGGAGCTATTTAAAAAACGGATTGAAGCCATACGATAAGTATGGCTTCAATCCGTTTTGTTCATTAAAGCGTTACACCGTCTTTGAAAATAGAGATTTCCTCATAGCCGTGTTCCTCATTTTTTGTCAGCGTACCGCTGGCAACTTCAAAACAGAAATCTAAAAGCGAATTGGTCAAATCCTCCATAGAAACACCGTCAACAAGCGGTGCGGCGTTAAAATCAATCCAGCGGGATTTTTTATCGAACAGAGTCTGGTTGGTGGAAATTTTTACAGTAGGAACTGCGCTGCCAACCGGCGTGCCCCGGCCTGTTGTAAACAAAATCATGTGTACGCCTGCCGCCATTAAGTTGGTGATAGCCACAATGTCGTTGCCCGGCCCGTTTAAGAGATTTAAGCCGCTTTTTTGCAGTGTGTCGCCAAAGTTTAAAACGTCCACCACTGTGGACTTTCCGCCTTTCTGCACACAGCCTAACGACTTTTCTTCCAAAGTTGTAATGCCGCCGGCTTTGTTTCCTGGGGATGGGTTTTCATAAATTACCTGGTTGTGCCGGGTAAAATAATTTTTAAATTCGTTAATCAGGTTCACTGTTTTTTGAAAAACAGCTTCATTTTCAGCCCGCTCCATCAAAAGTGTTTCCGCGCCGAACATTTCGGGAACCTCGGTTAAAACCGTTGTTCCCCCCATGGAAATCAGCTTGTCGGAAAAGCTTCCCACCAGCGGATTTGCCGTAATGCCGGAAAGTCCATCGCTGCCGCCGCACTTTAAGCCCACTTTGAGTTTGCTGACCGAAACAGGCGTGCGTTGCGTTTTTGCCGCATAGGCTTTCAGTTCGTTAATCAGCCGAATTCCTTCGGAGATTTCGTCATCAAAGTCCTGAGCATTTAAAAATTTCACGCGGTTGGGGTTAATTTCACCCAACACTTTTTTCATTTCGTCAATGTTGTTGTTTTCACAGCCAAGCCCTAATACCAAAACACCGCCTGCGTTGGGGTGGTGCACCATGCCGCTTAATATTTTTTGCGTTACCGACTGGTCGTCTCCCAACTGGGAACAGCCAAAGGGATGCGGGAAGTGCTTTGCGCCTGTTTTTCTTGCCAGCTCTTCTGCCACCTTGTTCACACAGCCTACGGTGTTCACAATCCAAATATCGTTTCTAATTCCCACATCGCCGTTTTCACGCTGGTAACCCAAAAAGGTTCGGTCTGAAGTCACTTTGGGAATGTCTGGTTTGTTGGGGCGGTATGTATAGGACAAATTGCCGGAAAGGTTCGTCTTTAAATTATGGCTGTGCACATGGTCTCCTTTTTTTATGTCCAACGTTGCGTGACCAATGGGAAAGCCGTATTTTATAATATTTTCGCCTTTTTTTATGTCACGGAGGGCATACTTATGGCCAGATTTTAAATCAACCTCCACATTGTCCAAGGGATTAATGATCATATTTCGATACCTCGTCGTAAAGGAAGGACAAATCCTCGCCCCAATAATCTGTTTTTTTCAAAATAGCCTGAGTGTCCGCATTTTTCATAAACTCCACAACATCAGCGCTGTCGTTTGCCATGTCGGTTTTATAAAACCGAATCAGCGCGCCGAACGCCGTTAACAAATGCGCCGGCATTTTGTCAAACCGTTTGATGTACTCTAAGATGGACGGCAAAACACGAACCTTAAACTTGCTGACGGAATTTAAAGCAATGGAGGAGAGCTTGTGCACAATGAACGGATTTGCAAACCGCTCCAGCACATTTTCTGCATAGTCTTTCAGCTCTTGCTCCAGCAGATCCAGTGTGGGAATAATCTCGTCAAAAATGCAGGCGCGAAGATAGGCGTTTAACGCGCTGTTGTCCACACATTCCTTCACGGTGTCAAACCCTTTCAGCATGGCATAGGGCACTAAAGAGGTGTGGGCGCCGTTTAAAATGCGCACCTTTCTTGTGCGGTATTTGAAAAGCTCGTCTTTTGTCCAGATAACGTTCAGGCCGATTTCATGAAAGGGCAGCTCAGACTGAAAGCTTGTGTCGCCCTCTATCACCCAAAGATGGAACAATTCTGAGGTGTCGAGCATAGCATCCTCATATTCCAAGTCAGTTTTCTCACCCTTCGGATAGCCGGTTACAATTCTGTCCACCAAAGTGTTAAAAAAGTGGTTTTCGGTGTTAATCCAGGTGATAAATTCCTCTCCCAATCCCCAGTCGCGGGCATATTTCAGCACAATTTCCTTCAGGGTTTCACCATTTTTGTCAATGAGCTCACAGGGAATAATTAAAAATCCGTCTAAATGCGCTTTAAACCGTTCATAAAGCAAAGCTGTGAGCTTGGCAGGGTAGCTGGAGGGCGGCGTGTCGGTCAGCTTATCCTCCGGCACATAGGCAATGCCCGCCTCCGTGGTATTGGAAAAAATAAACCGGAAATCCGGATTTTTTGCCAGCTCTAAGTATTTGTTATAATCCTCATAGGGTTTAACCGTTCGGGAAATGATATCTACAATCTGTTTTTCGACTTTCGGTTTCCCATTTTCTAATCCACGCATAATGTGGGTATAAACGCAGTTTTGCTCTTCCAAAGCATCACACATGCCTTGTTCAATGGGCTGCACAACCACAACGCTGCCGTTGAAATCGGTCTGGTCGTTTAGCTTTTGCAGCATCCAGTCCACAAATCCTCTTAAAAATCCGCCCTCGCCGAACTGAATCACCCGCTCGGGGCGAATTGGTTTTAAAACAACTTCGCTGATATTTTTCATATTTTGCTCCTATCCTATCTGATACATGGTGAGATATTTTTTTGTATTGTGAATCATTCTGTCAAACATCTCTTTGGCAGTTTTTGCGTCAAGCGTTACCAGCGGGTCATTTAGAAATGCACGGAACGCATGGTTTAAATCTCCGGTTAACGCCGATTTCATAATACTTTCGTGGTTATAAATGTGGCGTGAAAACAGCGCCAAAAGTTCAGAAGGAATGTCGCTGCACAAAACGGGGCGCACTTCGTCGGCACTGAAATATGCGTTGGTTTCCACAATGCTTCCCAAGGGGAGCTGGGGAACCTGGCCGCGATTTATGATGTTTACATTGGTCACAAAGTTTCCAAGCCCTAACAGCGCTTTCATTTGCAAAACGCCTTCCTCGCCGGAGGGAGTAACATCAATCTGTTCTTCACCTGATAAATATTTGCGGCTTTTCTCCAGCCGTTCCTTTAAATCCTTCTTACGCCAGTCCACCGTGGTAAGGCCAAATTTCCACGCTTTCACAGTTTCCGGGTCTTTTAAATATTCTTTTCCATAGCAGAACTCAGCTAAATGCCTGTCGCCGGCAGCGGCAATGCTGCCATACCGCTTAAACAAGTCAAACTTAACGCGGTGTGCACAGGAGAAGGTGTTATTCATCCAGTTGGTTTTTGAAGCTTCGTCAAAAAAGCCTGTATCGTAATATTTATCAACAAACTTGTCGTACATGGGGAACAGGTCCATACCGTTATACGACGCTTTATCAAAAAACGTAAAGTGGTTAATGCCGATTACGTTATAGGTAAGGTCCTGGCGCTTAACGCCGTCAATTCCCTCCATATCTTTCAGCATCTCACAGAGAAAGCTTGCTGTTCCGAACACTTCGTGGCAACAGCCAAATGCCTTAATTTCAGGAAATTTTGTATATAAAGCCTTCACACAGAGGCTCATGGGATTTGTGTAGTTAATGACCCAAGCATTGGGGGAATATGCCTGAATGGCCTCCGCAATTTCAAACATCATCGGAATCGTGCGCAAAGCGCGGACAATGCCACCCGGCCCGGCCGTGTCACCAACAGACTGATAAATTCCATATTCTTCGGGCAGATGCACGTCAGACGCCATCTCGTCAAAGGTACCAGGCATAATGGAAATTACAACAAAATCGGCACCGGTAAGCGCACCGTCAATGGTTTCATATGCTTTATAATCCCATTTTCCAACAACATCTTCCCGTTGTTTTAAATTGTTCCCAATGGTTTCGTTATGTTTTGCCGCTTCAAAATCAATGTCATAAAGTGCCACCTGGCCTGCAATCTCTTTTTCCGTTGCCAAATCGCGCATGAGCTGCCAGGCCCAGCCTCTTGAACCGCCGCCAATATAGGCGATTTTAATGTTTTTTAAATCCTTGCTGCCTTTCATTCCATAGCCTCCAATTTAATTTTTATCATTTTCATTATAATACACTGACAAACGGAATTGCAACTACTATTTTTGCTTAATTCAAATGAAATCGCCGCTTAAAAGGACACATTTTGCTTTACTTTTAAACGGTAATATGTTATAATAGAAAAAACATGAATTTTGGGGAAAGGGGAAACTGTTATGCAGCGTTATCAAAAAAACTTGTTGTCCGACAACAAGAATTTTGCAATTGAATATGTTGAGCGCCCCCACACCCAGGAAACTATGTATTGCGGACACTGCCATATTCACTATGAAATTTATGTTCAGATGGGCGGCAGACGATGCTATTTTTTAAAAAACAGCGTATATGAAATTGAAACCGGCGATGTGGTTTTCATTGCGCCCGGCTTGGTGCACAAAACATCTAACATTGATAAAAATCCTCATTCCAGGCTGTTGATTGAGTTTGACGAGAAATATTTAGACGATTTAAACGCATTTTTAGGCGGCATTGATATCCGGAAGAAGTTTTCACAGCTTTTGTCAAACGGATATATTATTTTCAGAAACGAAGAACACAAAGACGAAATTTTAAAAGCCTGCCGCCTATTGGTGAAAAGCGATGAAAGCGAAGACACCTTTGACAAATTAAAATGCCGCCTTTCTGTGGGAGGGCTGATTTTAGACATTTTGAGCAGCATAGACGAAACGAACAAGGCGAGCGAAGTCAGCAGCCGGTATAAAATTTCTGAAATTTTAAATTATATTAACGACAATTATAACAAAAACCTTTCTTTAAAGGAAACGAGTGAAAAATTTTATTTGAGCTACTACTATTTGTCACGGCTGTTTAAAGAGGTAACGGGCTTTACCTTTGTGGCATATGTTAACATTATCCGGGTAAATAAAGCAAAATTGTTAATTGATGAGACGGACGAAAAGCTGGAGGCTATTTCTGAAATTGTCGGCTTTGGCAGCCAAAAACAATTTGTCCGGGTTTTCAAAACGCTATATGGAATTTCTCCAAGCAAATATAGGTCGATTGCAAAGCGCAGAAGACAAAGCTAAAAATATGGCAGAAAGGAGCGCGCCAAGGCAGTTTGGCGCAAGAAATGACAATGAAAGTGAAAAACATGGGACAGGAACATCAGAGTACATACTTAAAACGATATGCATTTACAAAGAAAAAATTGTTAAATGGTTTTATCACAGGAGGGCTATCGCTCATCCTTGCCATTGTGGGGGCACTGTTTAAAAATACGGTGGTTATCTGTATTTTCAGCGCGGTTTCGCTGATTTTATCCGGCGGGGAAACGGTGTCGAGGTTGATTAAATCCGCAAAAAAAGGCAAGTTTGACGACGGTGTGTTTGTTCTGTTGGCAGTGTTGGTGCCGTTCTTTTTGGGCAGGTTTTCCATTGCGGCAATGGCCATGGCGATTTATAAGCTGTCAAGCGTTTTAATTTTATTCGTTTCCGGCCGTCTAGGAAAATCGTTTCAGGAAATTGCAGACGTTTTGCCCCAGTATGCTAATTTGGTTGACAACGGTTCAAATATCAGAAAGGTTTACAGTGAATCGTTAACCAATGGAGCGAAAATTATGGTGAAAACCGGTGAAACTGTTCCTGTAGACTGTGTGATTTCCGATGGGTTTTCTGATTTTGATACGTCAAACGTCTATGAATCGGAAAAAAACGTGTCTCTGTCGTCGGGCGACAAGGTTTTAGCAGGATTTATTAACACCGGAACCTCTGTTACCTGTGAGGCGGTTTGTGACTATGATGAGTCTTTGGTGATGGATTTAAACCGTCTGGCATCGATGGCGGAAACAAAAAGCACAAAGGGAGAACAACGGTTTTTGACCATTGCCAGATGGTATCCGCTGGCGGTTTTGGCTGTGGCGGTTGCGGCGCTTTTAATCGGAGGCTTTGCAAAAGGCGCGTGGACGCTTGCCATGCTCAGAGTGAGCGTGCTTTTTATTGTGGCAACCACGAGTTCTTACATCATAGCGGTGCCGTTGTTGAGCTCCTGTGCCGTGTGGAATTTAAAGAAAAAGGGCCTGGCGTTAGCCACCGGCGATTTAATAGACGAAATTGCAGACATCAATTGCGTGGCGTTTGAGAAAAACGGCATTTTAACTGACGGGATCTTTAAAATTAAAGACATATACACCGCCGAAGGCATTTCAGAAGAGGATTTTTTGATGATAGCTGCAAACTGCATTGGCGGCAGGCAGCATCCTATCTCTAAAATTTTAACAAAATATATGAATCAATACATTCCTGCGGAAAACGTGATTGAGTTTCCCGGAAAAGGCGTGGAATGCACGATTATGGGCAAATCGTTCCTATGCGGCTCGGAAACATTTATGGCAGAATGCAGTATTGACGTTTCGGAGCTTACCGGATATTCAATTTATGTTTCCATTGACGGCGTGATTATGGGCGCCATGCTGATTCAGGATTTGATTAAGCCAAATTCCGGCGAAACGCTTCGGAAACTCAGGCAGACGGGCGTTGAAAAAATTGTGATGTTTTCCTCTGAACGGAAAGAAACTGCAGAGCTGGCCTACATCGACTGCGGCGCAGACGAGTATTACGCAGACCTTTCGCCCTACGGGCGCGTAGAAGCCATTCAAAATTTGCAAAAAGACGATGAGGTAACGTTGGCCTATGTGGGCGACCGCGTTATGGGGGAACAGGCCTTGGATGCTGCGAATGTAGGACTTACGCTCATCAGCAAGACAGACAGCGGCTTAGAATATGCAAAAGCAGTTCTGCTGGGAGACTTGGAAACGCTCGCTGAGGCCATTGAAATTTCAAGACTCACTTGTGGAAAAATTGAATTGCATTTTTATTGTGCATCTGCCGTAAAAATTATTTTGGCACTTTTGGGTCTGTTCGGCGCCATTAACATTGCCGCTGCAATTGTCATTGAAGCGTTGCTTACTTTGGTAGCTTTGTTTTCCGCAAAGGATTTAATAAAAAAATAAAGGGGCAAGTGAATGAGAAAAAATCTGCTGTTACTGATTTCTATTTTGTGCGTAGTTTTCACCGTAAATCAAACGTTTGTGTTTGCACAGGACCCCATAGAACAAAACGCACGCATCATTTTCATGGAGGAAAAGGGAATTGGCCAAGAAGTCCCGGCTCCAGACAAGGCTGTTATTTTCGAGACCGTAAATGGCCTTGAAACGAATTACGATGCAATGCTTTCGTATTTATACCAAGAGACTTTAAATACGTCTGACGAAATTGACCTTGAACAATATACCTGTACGGTTGACAATTTTAAAAAGCTGGTGGATGATTTTATCTATCAATATCCGTGTTCGTTCATTGACAAAACGAAGCCTTACCAGTACACATATTACATTGTGGGGAGCACGGAATATTTAAAAAGTATATCATTTTCCTACCTGTTTACCCCGGCTGACGCGCAGAAAGCTAAGGAGAAGGTGGATGAAAAAGCAGACGAAATTTTGTCCAAATTAAATAATCGAATGACAGATGTTGAAAAGCTTTTAATTATCCATGACGAGGTTGTGGACAATGCAAGGTATGACACGGATAGCCTCAATTTGGAAACTTTGCCGGGGAAAACGTTTAGCATTTATGGAAACCTTATTGAGGGCCTTTCCGTCTGCCAGGGCTATGCAGAGTCAATTTCCTACCTATTGTCGCAGGCGGGAATTTTACATAAATCCTGTGTATCCAGCCGGTTAAACCACATTTGGAATTATGTAAATGCAGACGGCCTGTGGTATCATTTAGATGCCACGTGGGACGACCCAACAAATATTGCAATTGTGGGACACGATTACTTTTTAACCAGTGATGAAACGCAGATTGCCTTGAAAAACACAGACGATTTTGCAATGTATGGTTTAGATGCCGAGCTTCCGGTTTGCAGCAGCAAGCAGTTTGAAAGTGGTTATGTGTTTAATGGTGCACAAAGCAAGTTTTCGTTTCAAAACGGCCTGTTTCAAACCGTACAGAAAGTGAATGAACAGGGTGTGAAAACCAATTGGAACTATACATTTGGTAGACTGAAAAAAACAGCGGTTTCTTTTGCGCAAACCGTTGTAAATCCCGACAAGAAAACAGACAATGTAACGCTTAGACTGAAAAATAATGTTGGCACTATTGAAAACCCGCTTTTTTTTATTGCATATTACGATAATCTGGGCAAAATGACAAAAGTGGAAACATGCTCCGCTGCGTCTGTTTCCGGCGCAGGCGGCTTAAAGGTTATAACAATTTCGGCAGACATTATAAGCTTAAAAGAGGGGTATGCAAAACTGTTTTTGTGGAATGGCACAACCTTTTCACCATATACATCAGCAGCGGCAGACATTACAATAAACAATTAACAAACAAGCCGGCGGATTTTTACAAAATTCCGCCGGCTTGTATTTGTTATCTTCTAAAATCTGCCACTGCATCTAACACCGAGCCAACTGTTTTAAACATTTGGTTTTTATATCTCATAAGCTTCTTTCTGCTGTGCGAGCTGGTGCAGCAAGGTGCAATGGCAACTGCTGCGGCAGAGCCTAGAACGGCGCCGACAGCAACTGCGCCAATAAATACTTTCCCTTTCACTTCAATCAGACCTTTCCGTTTTTAATGTGTTTTCCACAATCTTATTATGCGATAAAAACCCAAAAGCAATCGCAAATATGGCGAAAAAGTCATATGTAAATTGTGTAAGCATTCACATTTTTTCGTTATTTTAGAAATTTCAGGAATTCTTTTATAGTTTCAAAAATAAAGTCTGGCTTAACGCTGCTTTCCTCATAATCTTTAATGGTGGCTTCGCCGCTTAACATCAGTGCCGTGTCAATTCCGGCGTTAACACCGCAGGCGATATCAGTATAAAGCCGGTCACCAAGCAAAATGGTATCGCTTTTTTGAAAGCCAGTTCGCTCCAAGGCCAAAAGCGCCATTTCCGGCTCCGGTTTTCCAATAAATTTCGGCATGCGTTTTGTAGCGTTAAAAAGCGCCTGTGCTACCGACCCGCAGTCCGGCACATATCCATACCATGTGGGACAGACAAAATCCGGGTTGGCGGCAATATAGGGCACACCGCGGCCCAGAAGAATGCAGGCGTCTTCTAATTTTTGATAGGTAAGCTCGGTGTCGTAGCCCATTACCAGGCAGTCGATGTCGTCAGAGAGCGTGTCGGTTACGTTTAGACCTGCGTCAGCTAATTCCTCTTGAAACGATTTTGTGCCAAAAACATAGTGCTTTTTGTTCGCATAATGTTTTTTTAAATAGAGGGCTGTGGCAAAAACAGAGGTTAAAAAATCCTCTTTTTCAGACGCAATACCAAGACTTTTTAGTTTTTCCACATACTTATCCGCACTATTCGATGAATTATTTGTTAAAAACAAATACCGGCCGCCAATGGATTTTACATAATCCAGAAAGTCTAAGGTGCCGTCAAAGAGCTGGTGGTCTAAATAAATGGTACCGTCCATGTCCAGCAAAAACAGTTTTTTTTGTTTTAAACCGGATATTTCTTTTCTGAAAAATTTCGCATAGTTCTGCATGGGTTTCTCCTTAACTGTTCCATAGCTCCTGTTTGCCGGTTGAAATGGCTTTTGCTCCCGCGCCAAGTGCCTGGTAAATTTCATTTTTCGTCTTAATCAGCCCGCCGGCAATGATGGGAATGCCTATGTTTCGGTTAAACTCTTTTATGATTTCCGGAAGAATTCCGGGCATCATCTCCACCATGTCGGGGGCGGAGCTTTTTATGTTTTCTATGGCTGTGCCAATGGAGTGGGAATCAATTACAAAAAAGCGCATTACGGTGAGCAGACCGGCTTCTTTCGCGGCTTTAATCAGCGCCGGCCTGGTGGAAATAATGCCTGCCGCGCCAAGGGCAGCCGAAAACGCTGCGCCTTTTTTGTCTTTCCCAATGCCGTCCGCCATATCAATGTGCACAAACACTTCTTTTCTAACTGTTTTTGCCTGAAGAATTTGCTCCTTAAGGGTTAAAATGTCTGCATGGAGCAGAAAAATGGTTTTCACAGGGCTTTTTAAAGCTTCAGCAAATTCTTTTTCCGTCCGCACAGCGGCAATTACCAATGACTCGTCAAAATTCAAAATTAAACACCTTATTTCATGGATTTTGTTGCAACAACATCTGCGCCGCTGCCTCCAATATTATATATCAAAACGTCGCCGATTTCAACAGGTGTTTTCGCGGTTGTTTGATTGATAATTTCCATACATTCAAACAGCTTTGCTTTGGGAACGGGCGCAGCGGTTTTCACAGGCAGCAGCGCTCCGTTTTCGGTTTTCATGGTGGTTGTAAGTGTTCTTACGGGATTTGTCACTTCGTTTTTGCCGTAAAGTTCGCCTCTTTTACAGGCATTGCCCTGAACCGACACAGCCACGCCGCTTTCCGTGGTGACGTTTAGGGCGCATCCCCTGGGGCAGATTACACAAACTAAATTTTTTGTCATTGTTTTATCACCTCAACAATCAACTCTCTGCCGGACATTTTTTCAATGAGATCGTGCTTCAGCGTAACTGTTTCCATTTCACCCGGCGCAACCTTTTGTTTTTTACGGCTTAAAATCACCCTGCCGCCGTCTTTTATCTGAATTGTTACATCGCGGCACACGTCCGATACGCGGAAATAAAGCTTAACGTCGCATGCGCGGGTTATTTTTTGCGGCACGACGTAGCGTGCTAAACCTTGAGGAATAACGGAAATATCTGCCTGGGAAAATCCGTCTGTTTTTTTTATAAATGCCGCTGCGCTCACACCTGCGGTTTCTGCCTCTTCCGAAACAAAATCCACCAGGTCGTGAACGTGCAGCACATTGCCGCAGGCAAAAATTCCGGGAACATTCGTCTGCCTGTCCTGACCAACAACAGCTCCGCTGGTTGTGCGGTCTAACAAAATTCCTGCCTGTTTTGTCAGTTCGTTTTCAGGGATAAGTCCCACAGAAAGCAACAGGGTGTCGCAGGACAGCTCCATCTCCGTTCCGGGAATGGGTTTTCTGTTTGCATCCACCTCCATCACGGTAACACCTGTTACGCGCTCTTTCCCGTGAATTTCCGTCACCGTGTGACTTAAGTAGAGGGGAATATCAAAATCGTTTAAACACTGCACAATGTTTCGGGTCAGTCCGCCGGAATAGGGAAGAAGCTCGCACACCGCTTTCACGTGCGCGCCCTCTAAGGTCATTCTGCGGGCCATAATAAGGCCGATGTCGCCAGAGCCTAAAATAACAATTTCTTTACCGGGCATGTAGCCTTTTATGTTTACAAACCGCTGGGCCGTTCCGGCACTGTAAATGCCTGCTGGCCGCGTCCCGGCAATATTCAGCGCGCCGCGGGGCCGCTCCCTGCAGCCCATTGCCAAAATTACGGCGTCCGCCTGAATTTGAAAAATGCCTTCAGTTTCGTTTGTGGCGGTAATTACTTTCTCGCTCGTTACGTCAAGCACCGTGGTTTTTAGCACATAGGGAATTTTCAGGTCAAAAATCTGCTGTTCATACCGCGCCGCATATTCCGGGCCAGTTAATTCTTCGTTAAACTTATGCAGGCCAAATCCGTTGTGAATGCACTGGTTTAAAATACCGCCCAGCGACTCGTCCCGCTCTAAAATACACAAATTGTCAATTCCGTTTTGTTTTGCAGCGACAGCCGCACTCATTCCCGCCGGACCGCCGCCGATGATTACAAGACTGATATGCTTCATTGCCTTACCTCCTTGGTTTTGCCAAGCGACAGCTTGGATCCTTTGCCGCATTTGGTAATCTCCCCAAAATCCACGTGCTGTTCCCGGGCCAAAAGTTCCGTGATAAAGGTGGAACAAAATCCGCCCTGGCACCGCCCCATGCCGCTTCTGGTTCTTCGTTTCACACCGTCTAAATCGGCTGCGGCGGGGTTTCTGCGAATGGCTTCTAAAATTTCACCCTCCGTGACCTGCTCACAGCGGCAGATAATTCTGCCATAGGCGCTGTCCTTTTTAATTACCTTGTTCTTTTCTTCCATTGTCAGCTGACGAAATTCGTGGTATGACGGCCGATTGGGGTTAAAGCCAGAATTTTCATAAAGCGCAAGCCCCGCTTTCTTTAACAGCCCTGCAACATACTCAGCGATGGCAAAGGCGGAGGAAAGCCCCGGCGACTCAATGGCCGCGGCGTTAATGAAATTGGGAATGGGATTATTTATAATGAAATCGCCGGTGTCGCCTACTGCACGCAGTCCGCAAAAGGAGGTAATAACCGTGTTTGTCTGAACGCCGTCTACCATGTCCGGCACGCGCTTTAAAACGCTTGAAAGCCCGTTTGCAGTGGTAGCGGTGTCTGTTTTATCAAGCGCATCCTCCGATGTGGGACCTAAAATGGTATTGTTGTCCACCGTGGGAGAAACCAAAATTCCTTTTCCCATCTTGGTGGGGGTCGTAAAAATAGTGTGACTTACCTGCGGTTTTTCCGTTTTATCCAGCAGAAGATATTCCCCCTTGCGCGGATGGATATGAAAAGAGCAGTCCCCAGCCATTTTGGCAATTTCGTCTGCAAAAAGCCCGGCGGCATTTACAAGATACCGCGCCGCTGCCTGCTGCTTGCCGTCGGAAACAATAAAGCAGCCGTCACGGTGGCTAATTGCTTTCACTTCAAAATTTCGTATCAGGTGCGCACCGTTGTCCATGGCATTTCCAACGCAGGCAACCGCCAGCTCATAGGGGCACACAATGGCCCCCGTTGGAGCGTAAAGTGCGCAAGTGACGTTTTTGTTTAAGTTTGGCTCTAACGCAATTGCTTCGCTTCCTGTTAAAAGGCGCAGGTTCTGAACGCCGTTTTGAACGCCCCGCTGAAAAAGTTCTTGCAGCATTTCTTCATCTTTTTCGCTGAAACCAATTACCATAGAGCCATTGTTTTTATATTTCACATGAAGCTCTTTTGCGTTCTTTTCCATTAGATGCGACCCGCGCACATTCATTTTGGCTTTCATGGAACCTTCCTTCGCGTCGAATCCTGCGTGAACGATGGCACTGTTGGCTTTTGTTGCGCCAGTGGCCACGTCGTTCTCCTTTTCCAGTATGCATACAGAAAGCTGGTAACGCATAAGCTCCCTTGCCACGGCGCCGCCAATTATCCCAGCGCCGATAACGATAACGTCATACATGACAAAACCTCCCTAAAATTAAAAAAAGACACAACAAAACAAAGGGACAAAACCCTTGTTTTGTGCGTCTCATCATCTCTGCACTATTTTAATTTTACCACAAATTCTGCCAGTGTCAAGCAGAAAATGAAAAAAAGAAATTTTAGCATATGTGGAAAGCAGAGCACATATATTTTACCAATAGAAATTTTGGGGTGGAAGCATGAAAGCCTATATTGAAGAAAGAGCAGTGACTCTTGCAAATTATATTGTTGAAAACAAGGCTACAGTCAGAGAAGCGGCAAAGGTATTCGGCATTTCAAAATCAAGCGTACACAAGGACGTGGCCGAGCGCCTTTGGGAAATTAACCAGCCGTTGGCAAAATCAGTTCAGCTGATCCTATCCGAAAATAAAGCAGACAGGCACATAAGAGGAGGCCAGGCAACAAAACATAAATATGAGATAATTAAATCCACATTATCACACTAATTTTTATTCAATCAGCCCATTTTATTTTTACGTCGGATGTGATATACTACTTCCAACATAATGAAAAGGGGCTGACATTTTTGTCGATTGATAAAAAAAACGGATTTATCTGTGATATGGACGGTGTTATTTACCATGGAAATAAACTCCTTCCCGGCGTAAAAGAGTTTGTTACATGGCTGAATGACAGCGGGAAACGTTTTTTGTTTCTCACCAACTGCAGTGAACGCTCGCCCAAGGAGCTTTCTCAAAAGCTTGCAGGAATGGGGCTTGCGGTTGGCGAGGAGCATTTTTACACCAGCGGCTCGGTGACCGCAGACTTTATCAAAAGCCAGAACCCCAGTGCCACAGCATATGCCATCGGTGGAAACGGATTGACAGATGCACTTTGCGACGCGGGCATTGCAATTAATGACGTCAATCCCGACTATGTGGTTCTTGGTGAAACCAGTAACTACGACTACGGCAAAATTGAAAGAGCAATACAGTTGGTTTTACACGGCGCAAAGCTTTTGGGAACCAATCCGGACTTAACGCTTCCTTCGGAAAACGGTCTGATTCCCGGTTGCCGTGCGCTGCTGTCACCCATTGAGCTTACTACGGGAAAAAACGCATATTATTTAGGAAAACCAAACCCGTTGATGATGAAGGCAATTATCAATATTCTCGGCGTGAAGCCAGCGGAAACGCTTCTTATCGGCGACAGAATGGACACGGACATTATTTTCGGTATTGAATCTGGAATTGAAACGGCTCTGGTTCTTTCGGGAATTACAAAGGAAAGCGACGTGCAAAAGTTTGCATTCCGTCCTACCTATGTCTTTCAGAGCGTAGGCGACGTCCTGACAAACAGCACCGTTAAGGTGGTTTAGTAAAATAAAGTCCTTCTGCCTTTTAGCAGAAGGATTTTTTATTTGAATACAATTAACCATTTGACATTTTTCAGTTTATGTAGTATGATTAAAAATAGTCTTTAAATTTAAGTGAGGAATTTTAATGGTTGTAGATTTTAACAGAACTGTGGCATATATGTGCCCCGGCTGCGGGGATATGACGTTCGGAGAGTTTTCCCTGTTTGAGCTTTCGGGCGAACGGGGTATTTCTGTGAAATGCGACTGCGGCAAGTCGCAGCTTAAAATATTTCCGAAAACAAAAACGCTGTATTCGGTTTCGCTCCGCTGTCTGGTGTGCGACGAGGAGCACGAGTTTGACGTTCCGCTGATCGATTTTATGCGGCAGAGCTGCATTGATTTTTCCTGCCCGGACATTTTAATCGGTTTGGCCTATATTGGGAAAAAAGAAGCGGTTATGGACGCGGTGAAGGAAAACGATACATATATAGAAGAAATTGTGGCTGCCTGCGGCCTGGAGCACACAGGGAAAAACGGCATTACCATGCTGAAGGCTCTTGATAAAATTCAGGAGCTTTCTGACGACGGGAACCTGACGTGCGCGTGTGGCTCCGCCATGATTGACGTCGATGTGTTAGAAGACGAGCTGGTGTTAGAGTGCTGTATGTGCGGCGCTACGGTGTCGTTTACGGCAGATGAAATCAGGAACGGCAACTTTTCAGATATTTCAGAAATTGAAATTCAGAAAAGCCCGGAATCGGCAAAAGATAAAAATTAGTTGAAAGAGGTAGCGGAAAAATATGAAAGCGCAATTATCTTCCATTTGGAATTCGTCACTGAAACTATTGAAAGAAGCAGTTAGCGAAACGTCTTATGAGCATTGGATTGAGCCGTTAAAGCCCTTGGGTATTCACGAGGGCGTGCTGTATATTAAAATGCCCACTGAGGTGCATTTAGAAATTATTAAATCCATGCATTTAGACCATATTCAAGAAGCGGTGAACGCCGTTTCCGACAGCGACTTGAGATTAGAACTGGTAGATTATAACGAGCCGGTTCCTGCGTGTTTAGAATATAATGTATCTTACAACACCAGAAGCGACGACGCCGTTACCTTAAATCCGAAATATACGTTTTCTTCGTTTGTGGTGGGGGAGTCTAACCGACTGGCCCACGCTGCGGCAAAGGCTGTTTCTGAACGCCCGGCAGACGCGTTTAACCCCCTGTTTGTTTACGGTGGTCCTGGGCTTGGCAAAACCCATCTGGTTCATGCCATCGGCAACAAAATTAAAGAAACCAGGCCGGATTATAACATTTTGTATGTGACAAGCGAAAAGTTTATGAATGAGTTTATCAGCACTATTATCAGCGAAAACAGCACCATTGAGTTCCGCAACAAATACCGCACCTGCGACGTGCTGATCATAGACGATATTCAGTTCATCTCCAATAAAGACCAGACGCAGGTTGAATTTTTTCACACTTTTAACGCGCTGCACGAGTCTAACAAGCAAATTATCATCACGTCGGACAGGCCGCCTAAGGAAATTAAAGAGCTGGAGGAGCGCATGCGCAACCGGTTCGAGTGGGGCCTGATTGTGGACATTAAGCCGCCGGATTTGGAAACCAGGGTGGCCATTTTAAAGAAAAAAGCCAGCGAGGAAAACTTTGCTGTGTCAGACGACATCATGTTTTACATAGCAGAGCACTTAAAATCCAACATCAGAAATTTAGAGGGCGTGTTAAAACGCCTTATGGCATATAACGTTCTCATGGGCAAGCCCATTACCATGGAACTGGCAGACGAGGCAATTAAAGAATTTTTAAACAAATCTGACGACCCGCACATCAACACGGAATATATTTTATCGGTGGTCGCAAATTATTTTAACGTGACCTCAGATGAAATCTTATCGTCGAAGCGGACCCAGGAAATTGCTTATGCACGGCACATTGCCATGTATTTAATCCGCGAGTTCACCAACTTGAGCCTGCCGAAAATTGGAAAAGAGCTGGGTGGGAGAAACCACGCCACTATTTTAAATGGCATTAACAACATAAAAGCAAGCATTGAAAAAAACGAAGACACCAGAAAAATTATTGATGAGCTTGTGAAAAACCTTGAAAACAGGGAGTAAGAAATGAAAATTGAAATTTCTACGGAATTTATAAAGCTGGATTCTCTATTAAAATTTTCCGGTGTTGCAGACAGCGGAAGCGTTGCAAAGGAATTGATTGCGGAAGGGTTTGTAACCTATAACGGCACGGTTTGCCTAATGCGCGGCAAAAAGGTCTATCCGGGAGACCGGGTATGCGTGAACATACCAGATGAATGCAGCGAAGAAATTTGTGTGGAGAAATGATTTTATGTATGTAAAAGAACTAAGGCTGAGCGGTTTTCGCAACTATAAGGAAGAATCGTTTTCGTTTTGCTCCGGCACAAATATCATATACGGAAACAATGCCCAGGGCAAAACCAATGCTTTAGAGGCTGTTTATTTGTTTTCCATCGGAAAATCTTTTCGGACACAGCAGGACAGGGAGCTAATTCGCTTTGAT
Organism: Congzhengia sp.; assembly: GCF_037235575.1. Lineage (NCBI taxonomy): Bacteria > Bacillati > Bacillota > Clostridia > Eubacteriales > Oscillospiraceae > Congzhengia > Congzhengia sp. Next base: position 295,188 of record NZ_JAXUNN010000039.1, read on the forward strand.
GAAGCCTTTACGAAAATTGACGTTTGCTTTGACGACGCGCAGCGGGAAAATGAAATTGAAATCGTAGTGCGCAGAGATCGGAAAAAGCAGATTAAAATTAACGGCGTTCCCATTAATAAAATGGGCGAGCTCATTGGCTGCTTCACCGTTGTCTTGTTTTCACCGGACGAGTTGAATTTAACCAAAGGCTCGCCCAACGCAAGAAGACGGTTTTTAGACATTGCCGTAAGCCAGATGCGCCCGAAATATTACCATCTTTTAAGACGGTATAACAAGGTTTTAGAGCAGCGAAACAACTTGATTAAAAAGCTTCGTCATACCAACGACGAAACGCTGAAGGAAACCTTAGGCGTTTGGAACGAAAAGCTGTCAGACTACGGCATGGCGGTGGTAACTTACCGCAAAAAGTTTGTAGAAACCCTTAAGACCTATGCCAAAGAAATTCATTTGGAAATTTCCGGAGAAGAATTTGGCCTTGACTATAAAACCGGCTTTTCGTCAAAAGAAGAATTTTTAGAAAAATTAAACCACTCGCTGAACCGGGAACTTGAAATGGGTTTTACGCTTTACGGCCCCCACAGGGATGACTTAGATATTGACATAGGGGGAAAAGACATTAAAACCTATGGCTCCCAGGGGCAGCACCGAAGCGCAGTGCTGGCCTTAAAGCTGGCTCAGGCGGACATGATTTTTGAAGACACGGGGGAATATCCCGTTTTGCTGTTAGACGACATCATGTCGGAGCTGGACGCGGGAAGGAGAAGCTACCTTTCAGGGAAAATAAAAAACAAGCAGGTCATCATCACCTGTACGGATGCGGAAGACCTGCCTGAAAGCGCAAACGCGAAACTCATTCACATTGAGAACGGAAAAATTATTTAAAAGAGGAGAAGTTACATGTTTTTGCATCTTGGCGGCGATACGGTAGTTGCGCTAAAAGACGTAATCGCCATTTTTGACTTAGACATTACCAGCATATCCAAAATTACCAGAGAGTTTTTGCACGTCGCAGAGGAGGAAGGGTTTGTGATAAACGTTTCCGAAGATTTGCCGAAATCCTATGTCTTAGCCGAAACAAACAGAGAAAGCAGAGTTTATGTTTCTCCTATTTCCGCAGCAACGCTTTTGAAGCGCGCAGGCAGTTTTACAGTGAATTTTTAGATATATTTTTTCATGCGTTCTAAGGCGCCTTTTTCAAGGCGCGACACCTGGGCCTGGGATATGCCGATTTCATCGGCAACCTCCATCTGTGTCCTGCCGGAGAAAAAGCGCAGGTTCACAATGTGTTTTTCCCTGTCGGAAAGGTGTGTCATGGCTTCTTTTAATGCAATCTCCTCCAGCCACATTTCGTCTGAATTTTTTTCGTCTTTTACCTGATCCATAACAAACAGCGTGTCTGTGCCGTCGTTATAGGCAGGCTCAAACAGCGAAACCGGGTCTTGAATTGCCTCTAAGGCAAACACAATGTCCTCTTTGGGAATTTCTATGATTTTTGCAAGCTCCTCAACGGTGGGTTCTTTGGAATGAAGATTAATATATTCTTCCTTTGCCTTTAAAGTTTTATATGCAATGTCCCGCAGCGACCGGCTTACCCGAATTGGAGTGTTGTCCCGCAGATAGCGGCGCAGCTCGCCGATAATCATGGGCACCGCATAGGTTGAAAACTTTACGTTATGGGACGTATCAAAATTATCAACGGCCTTAATCAGGCCGATACACCCAATTTGAAAAAGGTCGTCCACATTTTCACCACGGTTGTTAAAGCGCTGAATTACGCTTAAAACAAGCCTTAAATTTCCGCCGATGAACTTGTCCCTGGCCGCCATATCACCCGCTTTAATTTTTTCAAAAAGCTCCATCTTTTCTTTATTAGACAGAAGCGGCAAATTAGCCGTGTTAACTCCACATATTTCCACTTTGTTCGTCATAGTTCATTAACCTGCCTTTTTTGGATTGTAAAAACATTATTACCAAAACAAATTTGAACTATTCAATTGCAAAGGAATTATTTCTAAGATGTTAACTTTTTGACATACCCCTTTTTAAAATAAAAATGATATGCTATAATAACCATAGGAAATCAAATAAAGTGAGATGATAAATATGTTGTGTGTAAGATGCAAAAAAAATCCGGCCATGCTTTTTGTAAATCGGCTCGACCCTGCCACAAACAAGCAGACCAATGAAGGGTACTGCTTAAACTGCGCGCGGGAACTGAATATCGGCCCGGTGGACGAGATTTTGAAAAACATGGGCATCACGCCGGAACAGTTTGATGAAATAAATAATGGTATGAACGAAATCATCACTTCCATGGGTGAATATGAGCCTGCGGGTGAAGAGGACGGGTTTGACGTTGAAAATTCTCCGTTGGCAATGATGAACGGCCTGAGTAATTTTTTTGGTAAAATGGGTTCAAATGAACCTGCCCGTCACGAAAGCCCAAAAACGGTGAAGACGGCGAAACGCCCGCCCAAAAAGGAAAAACGTATCTTAGACAGCTTTGGCACAAACCTGACGGCAAAGGCCGAAGACCAGCTAATTGACCGGATTATTGGCAGAAATCAAGAGATTGACCGGGTAATTCAGATTTTAAACAGACGGTCGAAAAATAACCCTATTTTGTTGGGCGAGCCCGGCGTGGGGAAAACTGCCATTGCAGAGGGACTTGCTGTGCGGATTAGCGAACGGCGCGTTCCAGCCAAGCTGTTTGACAAAGAGGTTTATCTGCTGGACTTTACAGCCATTGTTGCAGGAACACAGTTCCGCGGACAGTTTGAGGCGCGTTTAAAAAAGATTTTAGAAGAGGCCAAACGGCTGGGCAATATTATTTTGGTAATTGACGAAATTCATAACATAGTCGGCGCAGGCGATGCAGAGGGAGCCATGAGCGCGGCAAACATTTTAAAACCATCTTTAGCCAGGGGCGATATCCAAATTTTAGGCGCCACAACGCTGGATGAATACCGAAAGCACATTGAAAAGGACTCGGCCTTAGAGCGACGTTTTCAACCGGTTATTGTGGATGAGCCGAGTGTTTCCGATACCATAGAGATTTTAAAGGGTATTAAGGACTATTTTGAAAAATATCACAGAGTGACAATCTCAGACGAAGTTATCAGCCAGGCGGTGTATCTGTCAGAACGCTACATTACAGACCGGTTTCTGCCGGACAAGGCAATCGACGTTATTGACGAAGCAGGTTCTAAGGCAAATCTTTCCAACATGAAGCTGATTGAGCTGAAAAAGCTGACGGACGAGCTGAAACGCATTCAGGAGGAAAAAGATACTGCCGTTTCCAGCGACTCCACGGAGGACTATAAAAAAGCGGCGGAATTAAAGGCAGCGGAATGTGCGTTAATTGCCAAAATCGACGAACTGAACAATTCCGGCATTGACACGCCGATTACCGTTGAAAACATTGCAGAGGTTATTGAAGACTGGACAAAAATTCCCGTTAAAAACCTAACGGAATCGGAAAGTGCAAAGCTTTTGGATTTGGAAAACAGAATTAAAAAGTATGTAGTGGGGCAAGACCATGCAGTTGACACTGTTTGCGAAGCAATTCGCAGAAACCGTGCCCACTTAACAAAGGCCCGCCGGCCGGTTAGCTTTATCTTTGCAGGCCCCACTGGCGTGGGAAAAACAGAACTTGCAAAAACGTTGGCCCGCGTTATGTTTAACAGCGAAGACGCGATGATTCGCATTGACATGTCAGAATATATGGAAAAGCACACCGTTTCGAAGCTGATTGGCGCGCCTCCGGGATATGTGGGATATGACGACGCAGGACAGCTGACGGAAAAGGTCCGCAGAAAACCTTATTCCATTATTCTGTTAGATGAAATTGAAAAAGCCCATGCAGACGTGTTTAATATCCTGCTGCAAATTTTAGATGACGGCAGGGTGGCGGACAGCCATGGCAGAATTGTGAACTTTGAAAACACGGTTATTATCATGACGTCTAACGCCGGGTCTGAGTCGAAAATTTCTACCTATGGTTTTAACAAAACGGAGGACGATTCAAATTCCGCCCGGACAAAGGCGGCACTGAAAGAAATTTTCCGTCCTGAGTTTTTAAATCGTGTTGACGATATCATCACGTTCCACGCACTGAGCAGGGAGAACCTGGAAAGAATTGTGGAACTGATGGTGTTTGAACTTGCAGGTGAGCTGTTTAAAAAGGATATTATTTTAGAGCTGACGCCGGAGGCAAAAAGCCTAGTGCTTAAAAAAGGTTATGAACCAAAATTTGGCGCACGGCCCTTAAGAAGAACCATTGAAAAATATATTCAAAATCCCATTGCGTCATTGGTTATTCGGGGCGAAGCAAAAAAACACTGCAAAATTTTAGTTGATGCAGATCAAAATAATTTTAATGTAAAATGTGAAAATTTAATCTAACGAAAAAAACATCCGGCATTCCCCGGATGTTTTTTCGTTATTTAAAATATTAAACCGTTTCAACCTCTTCCGCGCTGTCGGCGGCTTTCACTTCTGTTTTTTCCGGCTTGTCCTTTTTCTTTTTAATCGCCTTAATTACTTTATCCAGCAAGGTGGGAACACTGTCAATAATGTCTTCCACCGGCGAGGTGTTCTTTTCAATGGGCATCAGCTTAATTTGCTCCTGTCCCACTACCATAAACGCAACAGGCTCTATAGAAGCGCCGCCACCGGAACCACCGCCGAAATTTGCGTCGGAATTTCCAACATTTTTCTGACCGAAATCCGAACCGCCTGCGCCAAACCCAAAGGAAACTTTGGAAATTGGAATAATAACCGTTCCGTCTTTCGACTCAACCGGTTCTCCCACAATTGTGTTTACGTCTACCATATCTTTAATACTTTGCATTGCTGTTTGCATCAGTCCGTTTATCGGATGTTCTGACATAAATAACACCGCCTTTAATTTATTTTTGTTTTAATATATTTGATTGTATCACGAATCTGATTTACTATCATTATAAAATGAATGGGCTGCATAATCAAGATGCTTTTCAAATAAATCTCAAATTTTTTTTCGTTAAAATCGGGATACACGTTCATTTTAATTTTTTTTATGCCGATTAACGTGTCAATTAACTTTAACAAAAAGGTTCCCGAAGTCCACACAGCGCCGGTGGCAATCCCAGTTTTTGCCGCATCGTCCAGCCCAAAGCGGATGTTAAAGTCAACCTCTTTGCAGCTTAAGTGCTTCCGCGCAAAGGAAAGCATGTTTTTCAGTTCGTTTTTTGATACTTCAAACACTTCGCCAAAGGCGTCAACATGCTCTTTAAAAGATGCAAACGTAAGCTCCTGTCCGGAACGCTCCTGCAATTTACCTTTGTCCTTGTCCGTATTCTTTGTGCCGCGTTCTTCTTTATTATGAATCGGAATTCGGATTAAAATACCAAAAACACTGACATAAACATGAATTTTCTCTAAAGCCGCTGTTTTTTCATAACGAATGCCAAACCGCATGGGCATAAACAAAAGCAGCAGAATAAGAAAAACAACACCCAATATAATCAATCCAGCAACCAAATCCATCACCCGTCCGTTATCTTATTGTGCCGTTTCTTCCAAATCCTCCTGCTGGGGCTGAGGAACAGCTTCCTCCAGCGTTTCTGTGTCTGGCAGGTCGGCAAGAGAACGAAGCCCGAAACTCCGCAAAAACTCTTTTGTGGTGACATATAAAATCGGCCTGCCAGGCGCGTCAAGCCTGCCGTTTTCCTCAATCAGCCCGCGCTCCAACAGCTTTCCCATGGGACCGTCGGAATTTACTCCCCGAATAAATTCAATGCTTGACCGAGTAACTGGCTGGTGATAGGCCACAATGGACAGCACCTCCAAAGCGGCAGGGGACAGGGGAAGCTTTTTTTTCGATTCTGCAAGTCTGTTTACATAACCAAAATTTTCTTCAACGGTTTTCAGCTGCACATATTCATCATACTGCACCACGGTAATACCCCGCCGGTTCGTTTCATAAAATGTTTTTAGCTCTGTAATCTGCCCCAAAACATCATCTGCTGAAAGCTCCAGAATTTCGGCAAGCTGAGAGATGGTAACACCATCGCCCGAAACAAACAGCAGGCTTTCCAAAACCGAACTAATATTCATCTACAATGTCACCCTCCTTGAGCTGTTCAATGTAAAGTTCGCCGCCAATGCCGTTGGCCTGAATAATTTCCAGCTTAATCATTTCCAAAAGCGCTAAAAAGGTTGCAATGACAGCCGGACGCGAATCAATGCCGTTAAAAAGGGAAGCGAACGGAACCCGTTTTTTGCGTTTTAACCGTTCCTGAATAAAATCTGCCCTCGATTTTACCGAAACCGTTTCACGGCCGACAATGCCGCCGAATGCCGTTTTAGAAGGCGGCTCTTTCCGTTCTTTTTTGTCCAAAACCGTTAGAAATGCCTGCCAAAGCCTGTCAATGTCAAACCGTTGGTCAGAATAGTCCGGCGCAAGTTTTGGCAGGGGTTCCGGGCGTTTATAAAAGTTGTGAAAATCGGAAAATTCTTTTGTCTTTAAAAGTTCAGAAATGAGTTTCATTTTCTGATATTCTAAAAGCCGTTTAGCCAAATCGGCCCTGGGGTCTTCTTCCTCTGCTTCCTCACGTTTGGGCAGCAACATTTTCGATTTTATGTATAGAAGTTCTGCCGCCATAACAATAAATTCACTGGAATATTCAATGTCAAATTCCTTGCAGGTTTCCATATATTCAAAATATTGCTTCGTAATTTCTACAATGGGTATCTCATAAATGCTGACCTTGTTTTTTTTCAGAAGGTGCAGCAAAAGCTCTAACGGCCCTTCAAAAACAGACAGCTTCACCGCGTGCCTGTCTGTTTCATATAATTCCTCCATCGGTTAAAAGCCACCTCCGGCCAGAAACTGAAGCCCGCTGGTAATTGCATTGTTGCAAAAATATAAAAACGGGTCAAGAACGCCCAGATAAAGTGCGATAATCAAAATCAAAAATCCAAAACGTTCATAACGCATAATTTCATAATAAATTTTCTGTGGCAGAAGCGTTAAAAATATTTTTGAACCGTCCAAAGGCGGAATCGGCAGCAAATTAAACACTGCAAGATTGACATTCAGCAAAATAAACATACGGATAAACATGGTAAAATAGGCATTGTGCAAAACCGGAACCAGATGCACCCAAAAAAGCATGCCCACAAACGCCAGCAATATATTAGAAACCGGACCGGCAAGGGCTGTAAGAGCGGTGTCACGCTTTAAATTTTTAAAGTAATTAGGGTTAATCATAACAGGTTTTGCCCAGCCAAATCCAAAAAAGAATAGGCTAAGAGCGCCAATGGGGTCAATGTGCTTTAAAGGGTTTAATGAAAGCCGGCCGTCATACTTGGCGGTAGGGTCGCCAAGCTTATAGGCTGCAAACCCGTGAGCCGTTTCATGAATGCTAAGAGCCAACAGCACAACCACAGCCAGTATCAGCACATAAATAATGCTTTGAAAACTAAAACCAGAATACATTAATTGTCTAAACAAATTCGACACTCCCGAAACTTTTATTATCTTCATTATAGTTTATTTTATCCAAGCTGTAAATAGAAAACCGCGAAATTTCATACCAAATTCATATTTCCTGCCGCTTATTAATAAAAAAATAAAAAAAGAGCAAAAAACTCTTTTCATGTGCGTACAAATTTGATATAATAATATCGAAGAAAGAAATGATGAGGGGTTGATGGCAATGACAGAACAGGTAAAACAAATCGCACAGCGTTTGGTGGGCCTGAGGGAAGCGGAGGACATGACATGCGAACAGCTTGCCTCTGTGATTGGTGTGCCGATTGAAACGTATAAAAAATATGAAAATGCAGAGGAAGACATTCCTGTGAGCGTTTTATATGATGTTGCAGGCCATTTCGGGCTGGAACTGACCGAGCTTTTGTCGGGTTCTGCGCCGAAGCTGAAGGATTTTAGCTTTATTAAGCAGGGGAAAGGGCTAAACGTAACCAGAAGAAAAGAATATACATACCAGAGTTTGTCTTATAATTTTGCCCATGCGCACTCTGAGGCGCTGCTGGTAACCGTTCCCGTGTCCGATGAAAACGAGCCCATGCAGGAAACGGTTCACACCGGGCAGGAGTTTAACTACATGCTTGAGGGCAGAATGGAAATTATGATCAACAAAAATATTGTGATTTTAGAACCTGGCGACAGCTTGTATTTTGACTCGAGCTATCCCCATGGCATGAAAGCGTTAGACGGAAAGCCGGCAAAATTTGTCTGTGTCATTATGCGCTAAACGCTATTTACGAAAGAGAAACCGGCTGCCAAACTTTGGCGGCTGGTTTTGTTTTGCTTATTTTTCTGCAATTCTGTGGTTTTCACCGAAAAAAGACGGAATTTAGACAAAAAAATAGTAAATTTCTATAGACAGCATGAAATTTTTCTGTTATACTATATACGTTGATTTGTGATTATTTGTTATTTTATTCACAATGTTTTTAATTAATACTTATATAAAACTAAGGGGGTAAATCACTTGAGCGAGCAAACAAAAGTCGCGTTTTCCGGCACGAAAGAGCAGGAAGAAAAGTTGATTCAGGTCATTGAAAAGCACAAAGGCAAGGATGGGGCGCTGATTCCAGTGCTGCACGAGGCACAGGAAATTTACGGCTATCTTCCCATTGAGGTTCAGGAAATCATTTCAGAAAATCTGAAAATTTCCATGAGCGAAATCTACGGCGTTGTAACCTTTTACACACAGTTTACCACCAATCCGAAGGGACAGTATAAAATTGCTGTCTGTCTTGGAACGGCGTGCTATGTGAAAGGCTCCGGCATCATTTTAGACAAAATTAAGGAAAAGCTCGGCATTGAAGTCGGCGAATGCACGCCCGACGGGAAATATTCCATTGATGCAACACGCTGTATCGGCGCATGCGGCTTAGCGCCGGTTCTGACGGTAAACGACGACGTTTACGGCAGGCTTACTCCTGACGATGTAGACGGTATCTTAGAAAAGTACATGTAATTTTGCGAGGTTGTCATGCTTGAATTGTCGCTGCATATTTTAGATATTGTGAATAATTCCGTAAAAGCCGGCGCCAGCCTTATTCAGGTGACTGTTGAAGAGGCAATTCGTAACAATTTGCTTAAAATCTCAATTGAGGACAATGGCTGCGGAATGGATGAAGACTTTTTAGCCCACGTGACAGACCCGTTTCAGACAACAAGAACAACCCGTAAGGTTGGAATGGGGCTTTCTTTATTTAAGGCGGCGGCGGAGAGCACCGGCGGCGGTTTAACTATTGACTCGAAAAAAGGCGTTGGAACACGCGTTTTGGTGGATTTTGTTTACGACCATATCGACAGGCAACCATTAGGAGACATGGCGGAAACCATGCTGACGTTAATTTCCGGCAACACAACGGTGGACTTTGTCTACACGCATATGGTAAACGACAAGACATTTTCGCTTGACACTCGTGAAATCAAACAGATTCTGGGAGAGGAGATCAGTCTGGGCAGTCCTGAAATTGTGCTTTGGCTCAGGGAATACATTAAAGAAGGACTGAAAGAAATCTCGTTATAATTTATTCATTTATGAAGAGAGGTAATTAGTAATGAAAAGCTTAGCAGAACTTGAAGCAATTAAAAACAAAATAAAAAACCAGGTTGATGTGCGTAAGGATACCGATGAAGACACCATCAGAATCGTTGTCGGCATGGCGACCTGCGGTATTGCGGCAGGCGCAAGGCCCGTTCTTTCCGCTCTGGTGGACGAGGTGGGAAAAAGAGGGCTGTCCCACGTTACGGTGGCGCAGACAGGGTGTATCGGCATGTGCCGTTTAGAGCCCATTGTTGAAGTGTTAGAGCCGGGAAAAGACAGGGTTACATATGTGAAAATGACGGAAGAAAAAGCGAAAAAGGTTATTGCTGAGCACATAGTAAACGGCAACGTTGTTACCGAATATACTATTGGCGCAGCTGAAAAATAATCAGGGAGGGTAACAGTAAATGGATTTTGCAAGAGCGCACGTGTTAGTCTGCGGCGGTACGGGCTGTACCTCGTCAGGCAGTGCAGTTATCATTGACGAATTTGAGAAAAGCCTTAAAGAAAACGGTTTAGATAAAGAAGTAAAAGTAATAAAAACGGGTTGCTTCGGTCTTTGCGCGTTGGGTCCGGTTGTGGTTGTATACCCGGAAGGATCATTCTACAGCATGGTGAAGCCGGAAGACGTTGAAGAAATTGTAACCGAACATTTGCTGAAGGGAAGAATTGTAAAACGTCTTTTATATGATGAAACCGTAGAAGACGATACCATTAAATCCTTAAATGAAGTTGATTTTTATAAAAAGCAGCTTCGTATTGCGCTGAGAAATTGTGGTGTTATCGACCCTGAAAACATTGAAGAATATATCGCCACAGATGGTTATAAAGCTTTGGGTAAGGTGCTGACGGAAATGAAGCCCGCCGAAGTGATTGAAGTGATTAAAGCCTCCGGTCTCCGCGGACGCGGCGGCGCAGGCTTTCCTACAGGATTGAAATGGATGTTTACGGCAAACGCAGACGGCGCAAACGGAAAATATGTGGCATGTAACGCCGACGAGGGTGACCCCGGTGCATTTATGGACCGTTCTGTGCTTGAGGGAGATCCCCATACAGTAATTGAAGCAATGGCCATTGCGGCCTATGCGGTTGGCGCAGACCAGGGCTATATTTACATTCGTGCAGAATATCCCATTGCCGTAAAACGGTTGCAGATTGCCATTGACCAGGCTAAGGAGTATGGCCTTTTAGGTAAAAACATTTTTGGAACAGACTTTAACTTTGATTTAGAATTACGACTTGGCGCAGGCGCGTTTGTCTGCGGTGAGGAAACAGCGCTGATGACGTCAATTGAAGGACACAGGGGCGAACCTAGACCGAGACCGCCGTTCCCTGCCAACAAGGGTCTGTGGCAAAAGCCTACCTTGCTGAACAACGTTGAAACTTATGCAAACATTACGCAGATTATTTTAAACGGCGCCGAGTGGTTTAATAAAATCGGCACCGAAAAGAGCAAGGGAACAAAAGTGTTTGCACTGGGCGGCAAAATTAAAAACACCGGCCTGGTTGAAATTCCTATGGGAACAACACTGCGTGAAATTGTAGAAGAAATCGGCGGCGGAATTCCAAACGGCAAGAAGTTTAAGGCAGCGCAGACAGGCGGCCCCTCCGGCGGCTGTATCCCCGCATCGTTAATCGACACGCCTATCGATTACGATTCCTTAATCGCAATTGGTTCTATGATGGGTTCCGGCGGCTTAATCGTTATGGACGAGGACACCTGCATGGTGGACATTGCGAAATTCTTTTTAGAGTTCACCGTGGACGAATCCTGCGGTAAATGTACCCCCTGCCGTGTGGGCACCAAAAGAATGCTTGAAATTCTTGACAAAATTACAAAGGGCAAAGGCACCTTAGAGGACATTGACAAATTAGAGGAGCTGGCGGAAGCCATTAAAACCACTGCACTCTGCGGATTGGGACAGACTGCACCCAACCCTGTTTTGAGCACACTTCATTATTTCAGAGACGAATATGTGGCGCACGTTACAGAAAAGAAATGTCCCGCTGGTGTCTGCAAGGCGCTCCTTTCTTATAAAATTGACCCTGAAAAATGTAAGGGCTGCAGCATTTGTGCGAAAAATTGTCCTGTTGAAGCAATCTCGGGACAGGTCAAGAGTCCGTACTCAATTGATCCTGCGAAATGTATTAAATGCGGTGTTTGTGAATCAAAGTGCCCATTTAAGGCAATCAGCAAACAATAATCAAAGGAGGAGAAACCAACAATGGATATGGTAAATATAAAAATCAACGGGATTGACCTCAGCGTACCGCAGAACTATACAATTTTGCAGGCAGCCAGAGAAGCGGGAATTAACATTCCCACACTCTGTTATTTAAAAGATATTAATGAAATCGGTGCATGCAGAATGTGCTTGGTGGAAGTGAAAGGCGCAAAGGGCTTGGTTACTGCGTGCGTTTATCCCGTTAATGAAGGAATGGAAGTTTACACCAACACAGCAAAGGTGAGAAAGGCAAGAAAAACCGTTTTAGAGCTGACGCTTTCCAACCATGACAGAAAGTGCTTAACCTGCGTCCGCAATCAAAACTGTGAACTGCAAAAACTTTGTGACGACTTAGGTGTGAAAGACATTGCGTTTGAAGGTGAAATTTCCCACCACGAGATTGACAACTTGTCGCCGTCCATCGTCCGCGACAATAATAAATGCGTTCTGTGCCGCCGCTGTGTAGCTGTTTGCAAAAAAGTGCAGACTGTGGGCGCAATCGACGCGCAGGGCAGGGGATTTACAACAAAAATCGGCTCTACCTTTGGCATGCCTCTTTCCGCAACAGATTGCGTAAACTGCGGACAGTGCATCGTGGCATGTCCTGTGGGTGCGTTGTATGAAAAGGACAGCGTGAAAGACGTTTGGGCTGCTTTAGCAGATGATTCAAAACATGTGGTTGTGCAGACGGCTCCGGCAGTTCGCGCAGCGCTGGGTGAGGAGTTTGGCATGCCCATTGGCAGCAGAGTTACCGGAAAAATGGCAACCGCTTTAAAATATTTGGGATTTGACAAGGTGTTCGATACTGACTTCGGTGCAGATGTAACCATTATGGAGGAAGGAACGGAACTGATAAACCGCATCAAAGAGGGCGGAAAGCTTCCGCTTATCACCTCTTGCAGCCCCGGCTGGGTGAAGTTCTGTGAGCACAACTTCCCGGATTTTCTCGAAAATTTGTCGAGCGCAAAATCGCCGCATGAAATGTTCGGCGCAATTTTGAAATCCTACTATGCAGAAAAAACAGGTATCGACCCGAAGGATATTTACGTTGTTTCAGTAATGCCCTGCACAGCAAAGAAATTTGAGGCACAGCGTGACGAACTGACAAACGGCGGATATGCTGACGTAGACGCGGTTTTAACAACCCGCGAGCTTGCGAAAATGATTAAAGAAGCGGGTCTGGAATTTGACAAACTGCCTGATTCTGTGTTCGATAATCCCTTTGGCGACGCGGCAACCGGCGCAGCCGTTATATTTGGCGCAACCGGCGGCGTTATGGAGGCTGCACTGCGTACTGTTTCAGAGGTGCTGACAGGCAAAGAGCTTGAAAAAGTGGAATTCAGCGACGTAAGGGGAACAGAAGGCATTAAAGAAGCAACCGTTCAAATTGGCGACATGGACGTAAAAGTTGCTGTTGCCCACGGTTTGGGGAACGCAAGGGAACTGTTGGAAAAGGTTCGCGCTGGCGAAGCCGACTACCAGTTCATTGAAATTATGGGTTGCTCGGGCGGCTGCGTTACCGGCGGCGGACAGCCGATTGTTTCTTCAAAAACAATGTGCGAGGTAGATTTAAAAGCGGCCCGTGCAAAAGCGCTTTATGATGAAGACGAAAGTCTTCCCATCAGAAAGTCCCACGAAAACCCGTTTGTAAAAACGCTATATGACGAGTATATGGGTGAACCCTGCGGACATAAGGCCCACGAACTGTTACACACACACTATGTAGCGCGTGAAAGAATTCAAAAATAATGTTCTAAAATAATGTTCTAAAATAATGCAATGAAAAAGAGCTGCTAATTAGCAGCTCTTTTTTCTACCAATTTATTCGGTTTTCTAATTTGTTTACCGCGGTGATGAGCAAAATCCCTAAAATACCGCAGGAAATTACTTCTCCGGCCCCAACGGTCAGCATAAAATATCCGATACGGCCCGGTGCGCCGTAGGCGTAGCGCAAAACAAATGGAACAATAAGTGTATTTGCAATAATTGGTGGCAGGGGAGCTAAGTATTTATGCTTCTTTAAAGCGTATGTGCCGAGCGCTCCGAGCAGCGTTGCCAGGCTTCCGAACAATATGTCCCAAACTACGCCGCCGGCAAAAATGTTGGAAAGGAAACAGCCAATAAACAATCCAGGAATTGCCGCTGGCGTGTAGGCGGCGAGCACGGTTAACGCTTCTGAAAACCGGATTTGCACCGCGTTGCTGGAGAGTCCCAAAAGCGTGGCAAGATACGTCAGCACCACATAAAGTGCCGCAATGATGGATGCATGCGCAAGAAACCTTGTTTTTTTAGAAATCATTTTTTTAATCTCCTTTAGTTTTGTTTTAAGTGAGGAAGGTCTCGAACTCACTAATTGGATATTTTACCACGAAGCAAAAAAAATGTCAACATTTAAAATAATTGTAAACGAACTTCCATTTTGATTGACATTGTTAAATTCGGGTTTTATAATGTTTGATAGGAATGAAGGGTGCGTGAGAACATGGCAGAAATGTTTGAAAAACCAAAAAAATTCTCCGGCGAGTGGTTCCGCTACGTCTGGGATTATTATAAGGTCCATATTCTTGTTGCAGTTGCAGTGATTGCGTTAATAGCAGTTACTGTGGTTGAGGTTTTAAACACAGTTCACTACGATGTGAATATCAACTATATTGCATCCAATGTCTTATCATTTGACGTTTCGGACAATTTGGCAAATAAAGCAGCGGAGCAGATTGAAGACGGGAATGGAGATGGTGAAAAACACGTTTCAGTCACACAGCTGAATTTTACAGATGAAGCAATGCAAAATGCGAACCAGATTATGGCGCTGGAAAATAAGCTAATGACAGTGTTTGCCTCAGAAGATGAAATGATGTTTGTTTTTGATGAAGCCATGCTGAAAGATGTTCTTGACATGAGCGCTACAGAAGGCGTGTTCGTTCCCGTTTCCCAATGGGCAGATGGGGATCTTTCAGAGGAACTGCTCTATGAGTATGGCGGCGGAGTTTACGCAGTCAATTTAAAAAACAGCGCCATTTTAAAGGAAATGGGAATTGACGCTTCGGATATGTTTGTTGCGGTGAGAATGAACTATAAACCAGAGGATGAAAAGCTGCAGAAAAGCTTTGAAAATTGTGTTACGCTGGCAAATAGTCTGATAAAAGAATCGTAAAAATATTATTTTGGTATTGACAAACCATGCCAATTATGTTATACTAATTGAGTAGTGCTCGAGTGGCGGAACTGGCAGACGCCCGGGACTTAAAATCCCGTGAGATTTACCTCTCGTACCGGTTCGATTCCGGTCTCGAGCACCAACGGCGGGCATTGCCCGTCTTTTTTATGCACTTTAGCTTGCTATGCTAAAGTGCTTTTTATTTTGGTATAATAATTCTGCTTGCAAGAAATGTTGTAAAATATTGCCTGTAAACGCAAGATTTGTATTGTATAATGTGTAAAAATATTATAAAATAGATATAATTTAATAGAAGCATTTTGTGAGTAATGCCAAAACAAACAATTCACAAAGGGGGTACCCCCTTTGTTGTATGCATATATGCATACAACAAATATGATTTGCTAACCATGTTTATTTGCAGAATTCCAATGCAAAACGGTAAATCTGCAGCAATAAATTAAAAGCCTGAAAAGGTAAAGAAGAATTAAGGCGGTGTTATTTAATGACAAGAAATTTTAAACGTGCAGCGTCATTGATGGTAACCATGCTGATGCTTATCGGCTTATTGGTGCCTGCTGCGGCTGAGGGCGAGACGAATTTAATCTCGAACTACGACTTTTCATCTGGCACAGGCAGCTGGAAGGTTGAAGCAGCCACAGCAGAAGTTGACGAGGCTGAGAGCTACGGCGGTCTTTTGACAATGCGTTATACAAAGCAGTCGAAAGCCGGTAAGCTGTGGTCCAATGAGGTTACACTGAACGAAGGCGAACGGTATCTGATTGCCGTAAATGTTAAAGTCGGCGAGGGAGAATCGGCGCTGGTTGCTGTAGAAATGAAACATTTACTTGGCGAAGTTACATATGATGAAGCCGTTCAGGCAACGGTGGGTTCTTCGTGGAAGACGCTGAAAAAAATCTATACCTGCACGAAGCAGGGCGGAGATATAATTCAGTTTGCCTTAAAAACAGACAACAACACGATGAACGACAAGACCTACTATTTTAATAATTTTAGAGTAATTCCCTTAGACCAAGTTGCAGGCGGAAACGCAAAGCCGGAGGAGGAAGAAAAGAATACCGGCGAATTCCGCAGCGAAATTTATGTCGATGGTGTAAAGGGCAGCGATTCCAATGCAGGTACTTTGCAGTCGCCCTATAAAACTATTGAGCACGCCCGTGATGTCATTCGGACATTTAATAAGGAAATGGAATCGGATATCAACGTTTATCTCAGGGGCGGGAACTACGATATAACTGAGCCTATTGAGTTTAAAAGGACAGACTCCGGTACAAACGGACATAAAATCATCTGGCAGAACTATGAAGGTGAGGAACCGTTTGTAAGAGGACCGAAGGTAATAGAAGGCTGGAAGATTTTCGACGCCTCTAAAAATATCTACTGCGCAAAAGCCGACGGCCCCATTGAAACGAGATCTTTATATGTAAACGGTGAGCGCGCGGTACGCGCTAAGAGTAACACCGGTCTTTCCGATGCGGAAAGAACCGATGAAGGATTGATCACTTCCGATACGTTCTTGGCAAACTGGAAGAACCAGAGCGACATCGAGATGGTGTTTGCCCAAAACTGGACGCTTCCGCGCCAGGGGGTAGACAACATTAAAATCGGCGATGACGGACGCTGCTACATTACTATGAAGCAGCCGGGCTGGGCATCTGCCATCAATAAAGGTCAAACCTCTGCAAAAACACCGTGGTATTATGAAAACGCATTTGAACTGTTAGACGAACCCGGAGAATGGTATTTGGACAGAAGCACCTACACGTTCTATTATATGCCGCGTCTGGGTGAAAATATGGACACCGCGGAGATTATTGCACCCACGCTGGAGGAGCTTATGAGCGTGCGGGGCGACTCTGAGGACAAACCGGTTGAAAACTTAGAATTTAGGGGAATTCAGTTTGGATATTCCACATGGCTTAGACCGAACAGTGAATGGGGTGTGTCTGACGCGCAGAACAACCATATCAGAGACTCATCTGCAAAACCTGCCGGTGTATCCGGCGACTGGCTGCCTCCGGCTGCGGTGAATGTGCAGTACGGCCATGGGATTAATTTTGAAAGCTGCGTCTTTTCTAAAATTGGACTAAACGCACTTCAGTTAATTGACGGCATTCAGGGGTGCACGGTAAACGGCAACCTGTTTTATGATATTTCGGCCGGCTGTGTAAACTTGGGAGAGCCATATACTACTGAAGATAACTATAATCCTAAGGACGAGAAATATTTAATTAAGGATAATAAAATTACCAACAACTACATGCATGACGTGTGTAAGGAATATATGTCTGCGGCGGCGATTTCTGCCGGATTCCCGCAGGATACGTTAATTTCCCACAATGAAATTTTTCACATTCCATACAGCGGAATGCATTTGGGATACGGCTGGGTCAGCATTTCCACCAGCGCAATTAAAAACTTTGACGTAACTCACAACTATATTCACGATTTGTTCTATACCAAGCTGTATGACGGCGGCGGCATATATACAATCGGGCCTACAAGCGGCACAGCAGAAGACCCGAATATGCTGGCATATAACTACATTACCGACATGAACAACGACGGCGGTCCCATTTACAATGACCAGGGTTCGACCTATTATAAGGTATATAAAAATGTAATGGATCAGAGCCGGGCTATTGACTGGGTAAGCGGTAAGCCAAAATGGTTTAAAGGCTGGGGGAAAGACATCAGCCATTGCTTTGCAGATGAGAACTACACCAACATTTCCCATGTGGTTCGTGATGGCGGCGACTATAATGAAATTACAGGCACAATCTACTGTCCTCAGGGGTGGCCGCAGGAAGCATTGGATATCATTGACGAAGCAGGTTTAGAGTCTGAATATCTGCACATGTCCCAGGTGCCTCAGAAAATATTACTGGATAAGGAACTGTTTACATTAAATTCCGGCGAAACAGAAAAAGTTTCTTACCGGGTTGAAACTTCTAAAAATAAGGATTTTGACACGTCGAAAGCTGAAGTGCTTTACGGATCGAGAGATGAAAATGTTGCAAAGGTGTCGCAGGATGGAACGGTTACGGCAGTTTCACGAGGCAGCACACATGTAGACATCTTAATTCGGTATAATGGAATTACAGTAAGAAACAGCGTGCTTGTCCAGGTGGACGACACAGCTGAAAAAGTGAACATCGTATCAGAAAAAAATGGCGTTTTAAAAGGCGATGATTTAACTGTTTCTGTTGAGGGTGAATCGCTGTTCGGAACAAAACTGCCTGTATCGGACGTGACGTATGAATCCAGTAACTCAAGTGTGCTTGCAGTTGTTGGCGACGGCGTGCTCCGCGGCATGCAGGAGGGCTATGCAACTGTAACAGCAACTGCTGTTTGCGGCGGAAAAACATTTACAGATTCAATGGAAATCCGCGTGGTAGATTATGTTTCTTCATCTCCTGCCAGCTTCACGCCTTATGACATCTCCCCGATATTAAGCGATGTGAATAACTGGACGGTTGAGGGCAGCGGCACAAAGACGGCCAAAGACGGCGGAATTGTGTTTAATACCCCCGGAGGATCTGCAAACTATACCGGACAGAAATTCACAAACGAAATCTTTGACTTTGATATTAATATCGATAACCAGGGCGGCTGGCCGTCAATCCAGTTCAGAATGCAGGAAGGCAACAAGACGGCAAACAACAGCACAGGATATATTATGGTAATTAAGGAATCGGAAATTGAGCTTCAAAGATTTAATGGCGGAAGCCGCAGGGTGTTCTTTGGCGATGTTGAAGGTGCGCTCGCCTTTGGTGGAAAAGCATATCCCAACGGACCGAACGTGTTGCCGTATAAAAAAACGGTGCATGTTCAGGCAGGCGCAATGAACGAAGCAAGTGGTGTTCGCCTGGTGCTGACTGTTGACGGCAAGAGAATTTTTGACTATTTAGACACGGATGCAGGCCGAATCACCCAGCCTGGTTACTTTGGTATTGTTTCAAGAAATGGTACCGTTACGGCAACGCCCCACAGCCAGGAGGTTGTGACAGGAGGAGAATCTGCCGGCACCAACGAGCCGCAGAAACCAGACGACACAATGACTGGAAATGAAGAAGTTTACGATGCATTAAAAGATAAATATTCTCCTGTGAAGCCTCCGGTTGAAATAGAAACGCCCGAGGTGGAAGAGCCGATAGTCGCTACTGGTGAATTCCAGGATACCAAAGGTCACTGGGCAGAAAACTTAATCTATAAAATGTACCGTAACAACATGATAACGGGTGTCAGCGATACAATGTTCGAGCCTGACCGTCCGATTACCCGCGCAGAATTTTTAACGCTGACGCTTCGTTGGCTGAAGTATGAAAAAGATATGGAGTGGTCGCGCCACGCATCCTCTTGGGGCACACCGACCTTCCAAGCGAAGATAAAAGCGCAGCAGGCAGTCTTTGACAAGGCGGTTGCCAGCGCAGGAACAGAGAACTGGTACCAGGAAATTCTAACAGGGGCGCAGTTTGCCGACCTGATAGACGGAGCATTGCTTAGCGCAGACTATGATTTAAAAGCAGACATTACCCGCGAGGAAATGGCTTCTATGCTGATGCGTGCATACCGTTACCTCACCTTTGAAACCATTTATGGCAACGGAAAAGATTTTGCCGACAAAGCACAGATTGCCGATTGGGCGCAGGATGACGTAAGGTCCCTCTCTGCAATTGGATATTTAGAGGGTGATGAAACCGGAAACTTCCGTCCAAAAGCAACTGCAACAAGGGCAGAAGCCGCAGCTCTGATTCAAAGGGTTTATGAAGTTGTAGAAATCAGATAAATATTAAGGAGATGTAGTGTTTATGGTTGGGCTTAAGAAAAAACTATCTGTTTTTCTGACAGCAACACTTATCGCCACAACAGTGTCAGGCGTTGCATGTGCAACGACGCCTGGCGCTATGGGGGATAACATTGTTGTTAACGGGAACTTTAAAGAAGACGCAAAAGGCTGGAATGGACTTGGCACCTCAGGTGGAAGAACTTCCAGCTGGGTGGACGGTGTTGAAGGCACAAATGATGGATGCCTGTCTATCGTTTATAGTGAAGATGCAACGCAAAACAACGGAAACCCTGGATTTACGCAAGGCGTAAAATTGGAACGCGACGCTTGGTATGTTATGTCCGCCAGAGTGAAAATAATGGATTTTGACCCATCAAACTCTAACACGCCGAAAGACAAGGTTGCGGCATCAATTTATATGACGGATCTTCCTGAACTAACAAACGAAGAAAAGCAATGGCATGCATATGCGGTTGTGGCGCAGGATACGCCGATTCCGGTGACGGAGTATGAGAAAGACGGCAAAACAATGTGCTCCACCGAGTGGACAACCGTTCGGGGATATTATAAATACTCCGGACCGGAAAGCTATGATAACGCCAACTGTAACCTTCAGGTTCGCGGCTCCCGCGACAACAATACAAAAATCAGCTATTATGTAGATGATATTGAGGTTTACAAAATTGCTAACCCCGTTGCCAACGGCGGATTTGAAGACACTGGGTATTCTACGTCCGGCAGAATTTCCAGCACTGCCGGAAACACAACCTCGTTTAACCCCTGGGGTGTACATGCCAGCGGAGATGTTGTTTTTTCTGAAGAAGCAGCACAAACGGGAACATTGGGAGCACACGTAAAGATGACCGGCGCAACTACTTCCACACTTCCGGCGCTGTCGCAGGACGTCAGTCTTCCCCTGGGACAAAATGTGAATATATCTGCTTCCATGAAAATTGCAGACGGATATACACTTCCCGAAGGTGTTACCGAAGCGAAAGCTCAAATATTGTTTACACACAATACCTATGCTACGGATACCGAAACAGAAGAACGCAAGCTGATGGACTGCGGAACCGATTACGTTGCGACGGTGAATATTGCAGACGGTGAATGGCATCAGCTTACGAAAGACTATAACACTTCATGGAATATTGAAGCAACGAGCAGGGGAAAAGCAAAAGACCCCGCAAACTGCAACGGACGCATGTATTTCAGATTGACTGCGGTTGTGGACGGAGTTGAGAATAGGGATATTGTGATTCCCTATTATGTGGATGATGTAGCCATTACTGCGTCGGACATTCAGGTTGGCCAGATGGAATTTTTTGAATCTCACGATATGGCTCCGATTGAATATCTGACCGAAACAGATGAAATCTTCGGGAGAGTAAATATTACAAATAACACAGGGAAAGAGAACAGTGTGAACGTGATGATGGCTGGCTACAACTATAAAAACCAGCTTGTTCAGCTTATTTCTGAACCACTTACAATTGGAGAAAATGAAAACTCTGTAACCTATAAAACACAGAATGCACTGAATATTTCAAAAGGCATTACAAAAGCAAAGCTTATGGTTTGGTCCTCTAATTTTGAAACTGCAAACCCGTATGCTGCTCATTGCGAAATCACAGGAGATTTTAATAAGATTAATAATTCTTTAAACAAACTATATTCTACAGGCAAACTTTGTGTTGGATTTATCGGCGGTTCCATTACACAGGGGTCTGGCGCAAGCGCGAGCACGACTTATGGCTACGCTTATCAGACAATCAAGTGGATGAAAGAACGTTTTTCACAGTATGAAATTGAAGGCCATGTTGCAGGTGTTGGCGGCACAGGCTCTGACCTAGGCACATGCCGCTTAAACGAAGAACTTTTAGTTTACAATCCTGATTTGGTGTTTGTTGAATTTGCAGTGAACGACGGCGGCGACCCGGGCAAAAAAGCTTCTACTGAAGGAATTATCCGTCAGGTGAAAGAGCATAACCCGAATGCAGACATTGTGTTGATTAACACACTTCAGCTTCCGGGATTTGCAAATGACTATGGTGCTAAGAAAATTCCGACGGCAGTGCAGTATAAGAACGAAGTGGCCGACCATTATAATTTGGGCGTAATCAACGTGGGCAAAGCTCTTTACTACACTTATACGGACGAAGGCAAAACAGAACCAGGCTATTATATGAAGGATAACGCTCATCCTGATGATCCTGGACATACAAATTATAAAGACACCATTGCCAGATGGATTGACTCCATGATCGCAAACGCAGATTTAAGCGTTGAATCTTCGGTTTTGGTTGATCCCATGGATGAAAACTACTTTACGGGCAGTGTTGTTGGACTTGATCAGGAAGGTGTAAAAAAGACCGGAACCTGGGCGGAACAAAACAGAAAAGCCGGCAAGCATAACCTTTGGGACTCCAACAATCCGGGTGATACTATTGAATATACCTTTACAGGAACAGGTCTTGGACTTTACATGCGTGTAGCGCCAGACACCGGAATTATTAATTACCAGATTGACGGCGGTGAAATCAAACAGTTTGACACCTGCGACCAGTATGTAAAGCAGGGTATGGACCGTATTTTCTACACGTTCTTGGAAACTTCGTTAGACAGAGCAGAGCACACCGTGAAAATTTCAGTCAGCGGTGAAAAGAATCCTGCCTGCAACGACTGCACATTAAGTATCGGAGCACTATTAATTAAAGATTAGTGAAGTAACGCAGGACGGTAAAAAGCCGCCCTGCGGAGGGAATATAAAAACTCACCAAAAGTGAAAATGAAAGGGGCGGACACAAATGAGATGTCTGAAAAAACTTTTAACAGTTTGCATGGCAACAGCGCTGTTGGTATCCACAGCACCAATGGCGCTCACATCAGCCGCAGGGCTGGAACCCTTAAGCAAAAACCTGATTGCAAACGGAAATTTTGAAAACGGCCGAACGGGCTGGAAAACCGAAGGAAACACCACAACGGAGGAAACAACAGGCCCTGACGGCTCAAAAGCCATAGCCGTTACCCAGGACGCCGGCGGCAAACGTTTTTTAATGGACAGCAAAATTGCAATTGAAAGAAATGCACTCTATAAACTTTCAGTTGATGTAAAACTGTCGCAGGATTTAGTAAACAAAAACACATCAATTAGTATTCTCGATTCTGCAGCAACGGATTTGATTGGCGACGAAGTAGGCAGGGAATATGATGTAAATCGTAGAATTGCCATGGATTACACAGGTAACTTGCCTGCCGATCAGTGGACGACACTTTCGGGCTATTACCGTTACAATGGCGCCAAAGCGAGTGGCTTTACAACAGATTTTGGTCTTGAAGTGAATAATGTAGGAACCTATGCTGTTGATAATTTCAGCATTGTGAAGGTGTCTGAACCAGAAAAACTGGTTATCGACTACACAATAGACGATACCCCCAACCCCTGGGTAGCTCCAGCAAGCAATCCTAATATGACTGTTAAAAGCGTATCAATGGAAAAACAGAATGGTTCTACCGGCAATGTGCTTCATTTTGCCAGAAACAATAAGAGTTCCAGTTTCTCTGAATATTACCTCCCAGTTGAGGTGAATCCCGACGGAACAGACAGAAGATATATGGTTTCGTTTTATGCAAAGCTTGACGAATCCACAGCTGTTGTGCAGGATACAGAGTCGCCGGCAGATGTTGGACTGTATCCGATTTTAAAATCCCGCGGTTCGGGTGACTATAGCACAGGCTATGGTTCTCCTACAAAAATTACATCTGACGCATGGACGAAATTCTCCTTTACGGTGACCAAAAAATCGTCTTTTGCATTGGAATTAAGACCGCTCAGAGCAGATGCGGAAGGCAAATTTTCAAACACCAATCCAGACACAGACGCACGGAAGTTTAGCTATTATCTTTCTGACTTATCTATCATGGAAGTTGGCAAGCCGGATGATTTAAACAAAAATAATCAATTGATTTATGGCGAGTTTAACAACAACGAAACACTTAGCGGTTGGAGCTATTCAGGTATTACCTCAAAAGAGTGGATTTCTGATGAAAACGGCAACGGTTATGTAAAGCTTATCGGCGCCGGTATGAGCGACGGCGGTGCAAAAAATATCATTGCACAGAACCTTCGGCCGTCTAATAATCAGCTGATTAAACGCGACACATGGTATCGGATATCTTCAAAAATTAAACTGGAAGCGGCAGAAGCCGACGCTGTAAACGCTCAGATGTATATATTTAACACATCTGAACCAAAGTTTGTCAATGACGCCTGGACAGATCAATCCTACTACAATACCGATTCTTTCCAAGTGAAAAAGGCTGATGGCTGGACGGAAGTAGTTTCCTATTTAAGATTCAGTGGAATTGAAACGGCTCCGGCTACAAAAGAGGGATATTACGAAGAGGGAAAACCCGTTCAATATTTAAATAATGAAAATACGGTGTTTGCATTCCGGCTGTATAACAGTGCAATTCAATCCTGCGACGTTTCCTTTGATGATATTATCATTGAGGAAGTTGGAGCATTTGCAAATGGCGGTATGGAAGATGTAAACACAGTTCGGTTTAATAACAACCATGTATATGGCGATGCAATAAAAAAAGGCGATGGTGCAAGTAACGATTCTCTGACACAGGGAAATGCTTATACTGATTTAAATAACGCAACGTTTACAAAAGAGGCTGCACACAGCGGCAAATATGGCCTTTTGGTAGAGGGCTCTAAGGCAAATCAAACGGCTGGCGCAGCAAAACAGCATGTTATGCTGGATGCATCACTGGATAAATACTATAAGGTTTCCTATTGGATTAAACTAAAAGACCCAGAAGCGGCAAAAGCTGCCTTGTTGGAAATTAATCCCGAAAATACGGATGCAAAAATTTATGCAAGACTGCTGGCCGGTTATATGTCTTACTACGACAGGCCGCTTGCAGAAGGCGGAACAATCCGCGAGATTGGCGATGTTGGAACCATGTATCCGACTGCAAATGACATTTCAGACGGTGAATGGCACAATGTGTCCTTTGTTTATAATCCATCTCATTATAATCGTTTTGTTTCTGCAACGGAAGGAACGGAAACCATTTATAACTGCAAGTGGAAAGTTCCTGCTGATAGCTTAGCTGCGGCAAACATGGAAAAGATCGGGTTCTATCTCTATCCGCGTATCAGCTCAACCAATTATATCACCGGAGCAGATACAGAAGTTAAACTGGGACATTTTAACGACAGCAACCCACAGGATAAGGGGTTTGACTATTATCTGGACGATGTTACCATTGAAGAAATTCCGGCCAACCAGTTTGTTGTGACGTCGGAACTGAAAACGGACTATGCCGGAAACGGTAACGTGAAAATGGAAGTGGGTCTGGCAAACACTTTGGGCAAAGACCAAAGCGCTACTATTTTGGTCGCGCAGTATGACAGCAACAACGCGCTGGTTTCTGTTAACAATGTTGTGGCAACCACAATTTATAAAGACAAAAATGGATATGGTAATGACGATAAGTTCTTTACCGGTGCTCATAACTTTGAGTTTGAGGTTCAGGCAAATGCAGCAGCAGAGTATATGAAAGTGTTCGTTTGGGATGGGTTGGATAATGCAATCCCACTTTCAAAATCAAATATCTATTTTAAAAAATAAATAAAGATTTGTATCGGGTTAAGCTGCCAAAAGGCAGCTTAACCTATGCAAAATTATGAATCTGGCACCCCTTGCGGCGATTCACAAGGGGAGTCCCTATCGAAGGGAGCTTTTAAGCTTATGAACAAAGTAAAAAAATTAGTATCTATACTTGCGTCTTTAACTGTGCTTATGACCTGCACGCAGTTTGTTTTGCCTGCCTCTGCATCGGTGCTGACCGACAGGGTGTTGTCTAAAAACGGCGGGTTTGAAGATAATATTGACGGCTGGACTCCGGGAGGCGCAACCTGTACCTGGCAGGAGGGCGGCGCGGACAACTCGAAAGGCTGTGTGAAAGTTGATGTCATCAATGGTTTTAACGACATCAGCCAGAAAGTTAATTTAGAAATCGGGAAAAAATATTATATCACCTTTAAGGCAAAGCTTACAGAGCAAAACAACACCGGGAAGTCTGCGCCTGTAACGCTGTTATTCTCGTATGATAACAAAAAAACAGAATATCCCATTCAGACCAAATATGATTTAAATCATGAAACATGGACAAAGGCGGAAGTTATCTACTCACCGAAAAATGAACCAGATAATTATGGCGGTTCGGCAAAAATGTATATTCGTGTTGGCCCACAGCCGCAAAATGAATATTCCTTTGACTACTATCTGGACGATTTCTATTGTGTTGAACTGAATACAAGGGAAAACCTGCTTGTAAATAACGATTTTGAGTATGGAACAGTTGGCTGGAATCCGGGTGGCTGTATTGTTACTTCCGTTGACGGAGGCGCCAACGGCACGGAGAAAGCCGCTAAAGTGACGGTTGACAGCGGAAAAGTGAACAACAATGTTTTATTTACACAGAGCGTTTCCTTAGAACACGGGCGGTATTATGAACTGTCTTTCTGGGCGAAGCTGGAACAGGGCGAGACAAATAAAGGCGTGGTGCTCATGAACCATGAGGCCACAGGAAAAACAGAAAATATTTTGTCGAACATATCGCTGGGGACAGAATGGAAAAAAATTAAGCTTTATTATAAATATGACAACACCTCGGACACAGGAACGCATAGAATGTTGTTCCGGCCCAGTGACGACTCGGCAGTGACCAATTACTTTTTTGACGAAGCGGCAATCAGACCTGTTTCTGATGATGAAGTAATTTTAAACAGTGATTTTGATTATAATACCTCCATGTGGAATGCACAAAATGCAGCGCTCGCTGTCAGCGATGACACGTATGCAGGCTCTGGCCAGTCATTAAAAGTTGAGGCACAGGCAGGCGGCTCGCCCGCACAGAACGTAAGCTTAAAGGCCGGCGAAAGCTATACAGTAAGTTTTTGGGCAAAGTCTGACGCGGCATTAAGCCTCATTCCCAAGGTTGGCGAAACTGCGTTATGTGAGGCCATTGAAGTTGGTACCAACTGGAATAGGCATACGTTTTTATATACACCGGAAGAAGATGTGACTGATCAGCCGTTTACCTTTGAGGCAGCGGACGGAAATGCGCACACCTACTATCTTGATGATGTGGAGTTTGGTAAAAGCAAGCCAAAAGCAGAGGATATTTCAGTTACAGGAAATCCTTTGGTTGGCGAAACAATCTCAGTTGATTATACCTTTGATAATGCTGGACTCAGCGACGAAGGGGAATCCAGATACAGAATCCGCATGGCAGACAGTATTTTCTATGAGGAGCTGGAAAGCGGAACGACCCAGTCGGGAAAACCGGTTACACTTGCATTAACAGAGCAGTTTGAAAATAAACGTTTGGTGATTGACATTACACCTGTAGACAGCAACGGTGTTGTTGGAAAAATGCAGACAATTGCCTTAGCGAGAATTAAAAGAGCATATGAAGCAAATATTTCTTTTGATGGAACAATTGAACCGAACGGTGCAATTAAGCCTTTGGCAACCATTGTTAACAATACGTCGGAAGATAAAACCATTACAGTTGTTATGGCCGTTTACGACGCTAACGGGACAATGCGTGGCGTTGTGGCCGACAAGCAGGAAGCGGGCCAGTTCGGCGGAAAGGCTGAATTTGTGTTTCAAACACCGGTGACACTGCCGGAAGACGTAACAGGTTATACTGCAAAAATTATGATTTGGGAAGCTCCTTTTGGAAAAATCGGAATTACCAACATGGTTTCTCTGTTAGACAGCATTTCTTATCAGAATGAATAGCAGCGCGATGGCGTAAAGGTGGAGTTAAATGTTGAAATTGGGGTTAATAAAGCGAATAACAGCAGTATCGTTAATGGTTCTTGTGGTTCTTTTAACTTTACCGAGCGTTATAAATGGAACTGAAATATTGTCTGCCGCCGATAATGCGGGGAACGAAAATCTAATTCAGAATCCGGGTTTTGAAGCGGAGCTGGAAGGCTGGGATATCAATGCCGGAAAGTTGCTAAACCAAAACGGCGGTTTTGAAAAGGATGTGGCCTCCTGGAACGTCAGCGGCGCAAGCTGCACGTGGACGAAAGGCGGAGCTGACAACTCTTCCGGCTGTGCCTTTGTGGAAGTTACAAACGGGTTTAACGACATCAGCCAGAATGTTATGCTTAACATTGGCACAAGCTACCGGATAACCTGCAGCATTAAACTTGCTGAAAAGAACGGAGAATATACCGAATCGCTGGCCACAATGCTGTTTTCTTATGACAAGAAAAAAACGGAATATCCCAGAAATATACCTGTGAACAGCGAAACCTGGTCGAAATTTGATTTTATCTTCACACCAAGAAACGACCCGGAAAATTACGGTGGATTGGCAAAAATGTATGTCCGGATCGGCCCGACAGGACAGCAGAATGAGGCTGATTTTGATTATTACATTGACGATTTCAACTGTGAGGAACTAATCTCTGACGCAGAGGTTACATCTGCTTCTCCTGGCGCTGATGGAACCGGGAAATGTGTAAAAGTGACCACTGGAAATTCGGCACCTTTTGTTCCAACTCAGTATGTTCCTATGGAGCAAAACAGCTGGTATATTATTTCGGCAAAGGTAAAAATGGAAAGCGGCAGCGCAAAGGTGCAATTTGCCGTTCGCCACGACAACTATACCGTGGAATATATTGGAAATACTTTTACCATAACCGACCAGTGGACAGATGTGAAAGCATTTTATAAATCCTACACAAGAGAAATCGGCGCTATGAGCGGTGACGTATATTTGTGTGTCGGGGGGAAAAATAACACTTCGGTATTAACCTATTATATTGATGATGTATCTGTTACAAAAAACACAAAGCTCTACATAAACGGTGATTTTGAGTTAGAAAACGACGTTACCGGCTGGATAGAAAGCTATAAAGATGCCAACGGGAAAACCATATGGTCCTCTTCTAGGCCCCAATGGGTAAGCGAGCCGACGCACTCTGGCTCAGGCGCTGCGAAAATTGTTCCAATAACAAATAACTTGCAGCGGTGTGCCCAGTTTGTTCATTTGGAAAAAGATGTTTGGTATCAGGTGTCTTTCTGGGTGAAACTGGAAGAGGGACAGGGCGACAGCGAAGCGGAAATTATTCGCACGCAAATCAGCGACGATGTTGATACCGGAAGCATGTATATGGCCTCTGGCACGCCGGTGAACGACCGGGAATGGACTGAAGTAAGCTCCTATTTTAAATATAACGGAACAAACAGAGTAGCAGACTGTCAGCTGTTTTTACGAATAGGAAGCGATCCCAAAAATTCTAAAATACCATATTATTTTGACGACTTTTCTGTGAAACCTGTGGAACCGGACCAAATCACGTTCCGGGGAAATACAAAAATTATCATTCCGCAAAGTGGTGAAAAGCAGGAACCGTTCAGCGCTGTTGCGTCAAAGGAGTTTGATGGCATTACCTATGAGTTTGACCGGGACGAGTTATTTTTTCAAATAACCGATGCTCTGCCAAGCGGCATTACTTTTGCCGGAAACAAACTCACTGTGCAAAGCAGCGCACCTGAATGTGAACTGAATTTAATCGTAACGTCTAAAACCTATCCGAATTTAACAAAAAATGTGCAGATAAAAGTGGTTTCGGAGCTTACAAATTTGAAAGATACCATTCACCGTGCAGAGACTGTTTATGAAGAAACTGACGAAATTATTTCCGGCTCGAAAAAACGGTTTTTGACGGAAATTGACAAGGCTCGTCAGGTGCTTTTATCTCAGCCAACGCTGGAAGAAGCAGCATTGGCATCGGCTGCGTTAGAAGACGCCACAGAACGTTTTTTGCGCGCGGCAGACCGAAACGTGTTAGAGCCTGTTTTGGAAAACGCACGTTTCGTTTATGAAAGTACGCCGGTGGGCACCGCGCCCGGACACAGTTCAGAGCAAAACAAACAAACGCTGCAAGCGGCAATTTCCTCTGGAGAAGAAATAATAAATGGCACAAAAGAACTTTTTTATGAAGAAATTGTTGAAATAAAACGCATGTTAAATGATGCTGTATATGACTTTCAGCGCGGTCTTGTGCCCTTTGCAGAATTTTTTGTGGATCCGGTAAATGGAAATGACGGAAACAGCGGA
Source organism: Congzhengia sp. (assembly GCF_037235575.1). Taxonomy (NCBI): domain Bacteria; kingdom Bacillati; phylum Bacillota; class Clostridia; order Eubacteriales; family Oscillospiraceae; genus Congzhengia; species Congzhengia sp. Next base: position 325,116 of record NZ_JAXUNN010000039.1, read on the forward strand.
ACCAAAGAGGAACCGTTCCTTTCAATAGAAAGGGCCAGAGATGCGGCGCAGACCATTTCGTACCAAATGGACGGCGACATCATTGTCAATCTGCTTGGCGGAACTTACGACTATAGCGAAAAGGATTTAACTTTTACAGCGCAGGACTCCGGAAAAAACGGATATTATATCGTATACCGGGCCCCCAGCGGCGAACTGCCGGTGATTAACGGCGGCAAACAAATAAACGGCTGGACGCTGTTCGACAGTGATAAGAACATATACCGTGCACCGGCTGAACATATTCAATCAAGGCAGTTTTACGTAAACGGTATCCGCGCAACGCGCGCCCGGAAAGATATTGATTCTGCCGGATGGACTTACGATAGCGGAGAGTTTGGGCATACCGCCCCTGCGGAGTTTTCTTATTTAAAGGATCTTTACAATTTGTCCGAGGCGGAACTTGTTTATTATTCGGCATGGACAAATCCACGTTGCAAAATAAAGTCTGTGTCGGTGGACGAAGACGAAACGGTGAAAGTGGAAATGCAGCAGCCTGGCTGGAATTCCATTCGCAACAAGGGCGGAAGCTCTGCAAAAAATCCATGGTATATTGAAAATGCCTATGAGTTTTTAGATGAAGAAGGGGAATGGTATTTAGACACTGCTGACGGTTATCTCTATTACAAACCTCGTCAGGGTGAAAATCTTGAAAATGCCTATACCGTTCTTGCGGCAAACGATGGGGAAATGGTAACGATTTCCGGCAGCTCACCCGACAACGTTGTCAAAAATCTACTGTTTTCAGGCATTACCTTTTCCTATTCCACCTGGATGCGGCCAAGTACAGCATACGGCCACTCAGACGCTCAAAATAACCACCTAAGAGACTCGGCGGACAAAACGCTTTCCGGCGATACGCTTCCGCCGGCGGCTGTATCTGCACAGTATGCCCACTCTGTTGACTTTGCAAATTGCGAATTTTCGCATTTGGGCATATCGGCTCTTAAAATGATTCGGTGCATTCAGGATTGCAGAATTTATACAAACCGGTTTTACGACATTTCGGGCAGCGCCGTGAATGTCGGCGAACCTGCAACCGGCAAAATTGACAATGCATATCCCAATAATTTCAATTATTTGCCGGCACACGAAAAGTATTATATCAGAAACAACAACATTATTAATAATTACATTCACCACACGGCGGTTGATTACAGGAGTGCGGCGGCAATTTCGGCCGGTTTCCCGATTGACATGGAAATTGCCTACAACACTATATCCGATACGGCTTACAGCGGGATGCATATCGGTTATGGCTGGAAAAGCATTCCCACCAGCATCATGCGGAACAATCAAATCCACCACAATCGGATTTTGAATGTTATGAACACCGTAATCAACGACGGCGGCGGAATTTATACCATTGGCCCAACCAGCGGTACGGATCAAGCTCCGAACCTTATTTACGAAAATTATTTTGAGGGCCAGTCCGGATACGGCGGTTCTGTCTATAACGACCAGGGCTCAAGCTTCTGGAAGGTGGAACGCAACGTAAGTAATCTTAGCGGCAGCCCTGCTTGGTCGAACGCCAATCAGGAACACAGATGGCTGAACTATTGGTCGAAGGACAACAACGACATGTTTGCAGACGAAAACTATGCCTCTGATTACCAGCTTTGGGAAGACCACGGGCAGAACAACTATTTGGGTAAAACCTATTATGTGACAGACTTAAACTGGCCGGAAAAAGCCCAAAAAATTATAAACAGCGCAGGAATAGCAGAGAATCACAAAGATTTAACTGCTTATGTCCGCGCATATACAACCCTGAGAGCCGACTCTGACGGCGCAGGCAGCACAGTTCGGTTTGAAAATACTTTGGGAGAACCTGTAAGCGCCACAATTATGCTGGCGGCTTATGACAAAGACGGTGTGCTTGTAGATTTAAAAACAAGTGTTCTTTCTGTCGAACCAGGATTTTCTGAAATACAGGAATACCATTTTAACTTGTCAAACATCGAATGTGAAAAAGTGAAATTGCTGATCTGGGAAGGCAGCAGCATTGGAAATTCAAATTTTGTTCCTCTGGCAGCGGCAAAAACAGTGATGCTAAATAAGCAAATTAACAGTGTGGAAAGGAATGATTAAGTTTATGAAGACTCATAAGCTGAAAAAAATGATAAGTCTTGTCACTGCAGTTAGCCTGCTTCTCGGTTTAATGCTGACATCAACTGTTTCTGCGGCCGAAAAACCAACCGTCAGTCTTTTGGGGGCTCATGTAACCATAAGCGGCAGCGCAGGCGACATGGATAACGTTATCTGTATCGTTTTAAAGCCCGGTTATTCTGATGTGAACCAATTATCGGTTGATGAATTTCAAAAGGCTTGCCATTATTCAAATGACACGACTCCGGAAAACGGAACCTATTCGTTTTCGTTTTTCATGTTAGACGACAGTGAAAGCGGAACATATACAGCAACAGTAGGCGCCAACGGGACCTTTTTTGAAAATGCAGAGTTTTATTATGCCAGCAAGAACGACCGCTTAAGCGCAATCGACAACATTGTTAAGGCGCCAAGCGCCGATGCATTAACCAGCGTTCTGCTTGGTAAGGAAGATGACGACGAAGCACAAAAAGAATATTTAAATAAGCTTTACAACGCTATGGGATTTTTGATCGACAGCTATGCAGCAATGTCTGAGGCGCAGCAGTTGGAAATTAACAAGGCACTGTATGCAAGCCGTGGAGATTACACAGGCGACGATGCATCCGACAAAGCAGCCGTTGTGTTTAACAATGCTATTGCGCTTTCCAATGTGAACCATGCTTCTGACGCGGAAAAAATGATGCAGGTGATCACCGATTATAACTCTGTTTTTAAGTTCGACTTGTCTGAAAAGGGATTATACGGAAGCCTTGCTTCGGAAGAAAAAGAACTTGTTTATAAAGCGGTGTATGGCAGAAAGCCATTTGAAAAGGAAGATGACCTTAGCACAGCTTTTAACGAAGAACTGCGCGTCCCATATTTAAATGCAATTGCATACGGCGATTTTGTGAAATTTGTTGAAGAGAACAACGAATATTTAAATTATGACATGGATCGTTTTGAGGATTTAAATGAGGACAGCCAGACTGCAATTGCAAAAGAAATGGCAAAGGCTGATTTTGACACCATAAAACAGGCCAGAACAAAGTTTGATGACATGTTGGAAAAATATGAAGACGAAGAAGATGACAACCCAGGCGGCGGTTCCTCCGGCGGTGGCGGCGGAAGCTCGGGCGGCGGAGGCAACAGAGGCGGTAACAAAGTTACCGACGTTTATGTCGGCGATAAAGATAAAGATGATACGAGCAATGTTGTGGAACCTTCTAACGAGCCCTATGACGATTTAGAAAGCGTAACATGGGCAAAAGACAGCATCTTGTCCCTGACAGAAAAGGGAATTGTATCCGGTGACGGTAACAAAAAATTTCGTCCCAACGACAATATTAAACGGGAAGAATTTTTAAAAATTGCTCTGGAAGCGTTCGATCTGGTAAGCGATGACGCAGTATGCAAGTTAGATGATGTAGCAGAGAACGCATGGTATTATAAATACATTGCAAGCGGCATGGAAAAGGAATTGGTAAACGGCGTTGACGAAAGACATTTTGGAGTAGGCAGCGAGATTACAAGACAGGACATGGCAACACTTGCTTACCGAATTGCCGTATATGCAGGAGTTGACCTTTCGGGCGGTAACGGAATTGCGTTTTCTGACGAAGCTGAAATTGGAAGTTATGCAAAAGAAGCAGTTGCGGCAATGAGTGCAAACGGTATTATAAACGGCGTTGGAGACGGCAATTTTGCTCCCGGCAGTTTTGCCACAAGGGCACAGGCGTGCAAAATTATTTCACAGCTGTTGTCATTGGCTTAAATTATGATAGAGTAGTCGAAGAGTGAAAGGATGATCACAAAATGAAAATAGCAAAGAAACTACTTGCAGGTGTGCTAGTATTCATGATGTCTGTTTCACCTGTTGCATTTGCTGAGGAGGCCGCCGAGGGCGTGGCTCCGGTGCAGGAGGTAACAGAAAACAGCAACTATACAGCTGCCGCAGAAAAGCTGCAGGCGCTGGGCGTTTTAAAGAATACATCCCTACAGCAAACCACAGTGGTTGGCAGAGGCCAGTTCGTGTCTTTACTATGTGAGGCAATGGGCTATACTACCTTAGGGCATGACAACAAGCAGATTTTTAACGATGTTCCACCCGCTTCTGTTTATTCTGACGCCATCCGTGCGGCTTATGATATGGGAATTATCAACGGTACGGGAGACGGATATTTTTATCCTGACAGGGCTGTGACCTTAAACGAGGCCGTAAAAATGGCTGTAGTGGCTCTGGGTTATGACGTGTATGCACGGGAGGCAGGATATCCCGTTGGTTATTTTAACCAGGCGCAAAAGCTGAATCTGTTAGACAGGGTTGATTGTGCACCAAACGATTTTGTAACGGCCGGCGACGTTTATCAGCTTTTGGTAAATATTGTTGATACGGACCTTCTTCAGCTTGTGGAAGTTGGAGATAAGACAAAGTATCAGCGTATAGAAGGAGAAACAGTTCTATCGGAACACTTTCAGATTTATAAAGTGGAAGGCCAGATAACGGCAAACAGTGTTTCTGCTGTTTCGGCGCTTGGTTCAAAAGCCGGTAGAGATAAAATTATGATTGACAGCACTCTTTATAATGTCGGTGAGACAAACGCTGAAATTTATCTTGGTTATAATGTAGAAATTTATTATTACAAATCAAAAGACGATACGGTTGGAACCATTCGATATATCCGTCCCAGAATGGAGCGAATGGAGTGTGTTGAAGTTGATGCCCGGGATATTGAACCGGGGGAAACAACTTTAAAAACGCTTGCTTTTTATGACGAGAATGAAAACTTAAAAAGAAAAACTGTTTCTCCCACGGCTGACCTTATTTATAACGGAGTGGCGCGGTCGTTAAATTCTAAGTTTTTGCTTACCCCGGAGAACGGAAAGGTTCTGCTGCTCGATTCAGATAACAGCGGCGATTATGATGTTGTTTTAGTGACATCTTATATTATGTATGTAGTAAGCGCAGTAAACGCAGACAGGTTTACAATTTCGGATATGTATGGACAGAACCAAATCATGCTTGACCCACAGGACAGCAGCGTTACATATCGTATTGAACGTGATGGAAAACTTGTAAAAGATATTACAGGTCTTTCTCAATGGGATGTTTTATCTGTTGCTGCAAGCAGTGAATATGTAGACGACGAAGGAATTCGCCGGATTGACAGCGCAAAATCTATCCATTATGATGTTGTAGCGACCACATACAATGAAATTGGTGTAATCAGCACATACGACGAAGATACTCTAACCGTTAATGGTACGGTTTATAACGTGTCGGAGTATTATAAATACCTGATTAAAACGAACAAAATTTACGAACCGAATTTAGGCGCAATTTACACTTTCCACTTTAACAGTGACCACGAAATCGTAACGATTGATGACGAGGGTTTGGAAACAGCGGGCGGATATGGATATTTACTGGGCGTTGATGCAAAATCAACCATCGACAGCACCGTTCGCCTTAAGATTTTAGAGAGCACAGGAAAAATTACTGAATTTGTTTGTAATGATAAGGTAACGCTGGATGGACAACGTGGGGTTAAGGCGTTTGATGGTTCTAAATCTGATGTTTTTACGGCTTTAACTGACAATTCGGGCAAAGCTGTGAAACAGATTATCGGATATTCTACCAACAATGACGGAAAGATTAAGGTTATAGATACGAAAGAACTGGATGCCGGTGGAAACAATTCGTCAAGTTTGGGATATTACGGTGAACTGAAAAATACACTGGGATATAAATCCAGCGATAAAACCCTGGGCGACCGTTTCGTGTTCGACTCAACAGCAGTCCTCTTCTGTGTTCCTGCAAAAGAAACGGTTGAAATTGACGACGGAAACGGCGGCAAAACAACGGTTGAGGTTACCGAAGGCGGCGCATGGGACAATGATAAAAATTTCTCTGTGGGTTCTGTTTCTTCAGTCCTCAGTAACGACGATAAGCCATATCTTGACGTTTACAATGTAGGTAGATCCAACGCCATAGAGCTTGCGGTTATCTACGGAAAAACCAGCGCAAGTATGACTGCCAACACTTATATCAGCGTAATTGAAAAAATTACAACTGCAGTAAATGCTAATGGTGAAAACGTAATTCGAGTTTATGGCATGAAAGACGGCGCAGCATTCACCAACGACCTTTCGCCGGACGGCTTTACAATTAAAATGTACGACGGTACCAATCCGTATCCAGATGCATCTGTAATTTTAAATAATTCCTACAACGGAACTCCTGTTTTAGAAACGGGCGATGTTATCCGGTTCGGAACAGATTCTGAAGGATATATTAAAGAAGTTGAATTTGTTGTTGACGCAAGCAATCCCGAGGCCTATCAAAATCTGAACAATCACGGAGTTGCATCAAGAACTGTATATGGCATGCTGTACGACTGTTACAACGGCTTTGCAGAGCTGGTATTCGACCCGAATGAGGCAGAAAAGGATACTGACCGGGAATCTTATGTATATGCATTAAAATCCGTTCCCATCATGCTCTATGACGGCAATAAAGAAACCGTGCGCACGGCATCTGTTGCAGATTTAACATCTTACAGAGATTGCCGCGACACAACTACCGCGACGAAGATGGCAATTAATGCGAGATACGGCGAGGTTCGTTCTATCGTAATTTATACGAATATGGACTAAGAGGAAGCAATCAAAACGACCATCTTATTTTAAAACGAGATGGTCGTTTTATTTTACAAGGAAATGAGGGGTTTTATGATTAGAAAACAACTTTATTTACTTCTTGCCATTGTATTCATCCTGCCCGGTTTGGCGCTTCCAGCGGCAAATGCGGCGCCGGACGAGACAACGAAAACCTGGCTGGTTGCAGGTGACAGCATCACCAGCGACTTCTACTGCCGCGGTTATAAAAAATATGACGATTATTTAAAATACTATTTTAACATTGAGCAAGGAAATAATTATCGTTTTGTTAAAACAGCAGTTCCGGGCTTTAAGGTTGAGGACTATTTGAATAACTTTGACGATATGCTGGGGAAATATCAGGCGGAAATCGTTTCTGTTTTTCTGGGGACGAATAACAAATCTGACACAGAGGCAGTGTTTACAGACAAATATAGAACGCTGATTGAAAAAATCGTTCCATCAACGGAAAACATTGCAGCTGGTGTGCCGGAAAACCGTAAAATCATTTTGTTTACACCAATCCCCATGAATTCGAACGGTAGTATTCATAAGCTGACGCAAATTTCAGCGGGAATTAAAACGGTGGCGGAGGAGATGGAAGCACAAGGCTACGACATCACTCACATTGACCTGTCCACAGTCTTTGACAATATTGCTTATGGTACAGATGAAAACCTGCCGGAATTTGCGGATTATTACGAGGCCGACGCCTACCACCCCAACCGCTTTGGGCAAGCAGAAATTGCAAAAGCAATTTTAAAAGGTTTGGGTGTGAAAGACAGCAGCGTTCTTTCCTTAACCCCAAAACAAATGAATGAAACGCAAAAAAAGTTAGACTTTAAAGTAGATTTAAAAAGGGGTAAAAAGCGTGCTGATTTTACTGACATTAACAGCAAACTTACAGATTTAAATAACGCTTTTCTGTCAAGCTTAGCGTCCGCCGCATATGATTCTGTTTTGATTACCGGCGGCAGTGCAACAGCTGGTGCAGCGGCGTCAGCCGGCTTTTGCCAGACATATCCCGAATTCATCAGAATGAAGCTCAGAAACGACTCTCGCTATCAAAACAAGAGAGTGGTTGATTTGTCTAACAGCGGTCAGGAGGCGCAAGCAATTGCAGAGACAATCGGTGCGCAATTCGACGCATATCCTGATGTGACTTGCGCGATCGTAATGCCTGAAATCCCGGCGCTTTACCGGGGTGACGGAACAGGCGCGCCAACGGTTTCAGAATATAAGCAAGCCGTTGCAAAAATTATTTCTGCAGCAAAGTCCCGAAACATTGCGCTTATGCTCCTGACGCCTGTGCCAAGCGCCAAACGGGAAAATAATCTTTTGCTGGAAGCTTTTTCTGAGGCGCTGATTGACGCGGCGGAGGAGGCTTACGCGAAAGACAATGGAATTAAGCTTTGCGTTGCAAATGTTTTTCATGTGCTAAAGCCCATTGCAGACGTGGAATATTTAAGCGAAAGCTATTACGACGAACAAGGCTTTTTAAAAGACAGCGCCCACACGCTGATTTATCTTGCGGCAATGCAGGAAACGGCAGTCGATCTGACAAACATGAGAGTGTCTGTTCCTGCGGACACGACGCTGACCGCAACCCAAACCTTAACCTTTCTGCAAAACTACTATGCAGAAAAAGCGGAGAATGCGTTTTCGCAGGTGGATTTCAGTCAATATGGGTCAAATGAGCAGATACAATTGGCCGATTTAGCAGAAAAATATCTGTCTGAAATCAGAGGTGGAATGGTCACTTACCGCATTGAAAACGCTTATGAAGAACTTTTAAGGGAACTGTCTGGGGTAAAAACGAAGAAAGATAGTGCGGCAAATATTTATTTTTCTGCAGCGGATGGAACGGTCTTTATTTCCTCGCCTGTGGACAAGACAGCAAGCATTGTAATCGCGGTGTTTCATGGCGATACGCTGAAAGACTCATTTTTAATTAAGAATGCTACTTTCAAAAAGGACAAATTATATGAATTTAAAACAGGGTTAACGGTAACGGAAACCGATGAAATTAAAATTATTGAGTCCTGCGATTTAGAAAATGGTGTAATTATTCCGAATACCACTGCCACCGTGTCTTTTCAAAACCGGCCTGCCACCTATTCTATGCTGCTTCCCGGCGGAAAAACAAAGGCGTTTACGTTAAGTTACGACGACGCGCTGGAAAGTGACGAAAAACTGGTGAATATGCTGGACCGGTATGGGGTCAAAGGGACGTTTAATGTCATTTCGGGAAAATTAGGGGGCGTTCAGTCCGGCCATAATCTGCTCCAAATGTATGATGTAAAGCGCGTATATCAAAATCATGAAGCAAGTATGCACGGCTACACCCACCTTCCCCTGCGGGACGAAAACATTACAGCAGAGAACATTGAAACGGAAATTACGAAAGACAGACAAAGAATTACAACTCTAACAGGGATTGAACCGGTGGGCTATGCATATCCCGGCGGTGCAGGCTGGAACAATGCGCTTGTTATTGAGCAGCTCAGAAAGAACAATGTTTTATATGCCCGGCCTGTTGCCACCACCGGGGACTTTACATTGCCTAGTGACTTTTTGGCTTGGAAAATGACATGTCACCACAACAGCGCTCTCAGTTTTGTTGAACCGTTTTTGGCGGATGGGGAAGACCTTCGGGTATTTTCCGTGTGGGGGCACACTTACGAGCTGAATGAAAGCACTCCCAAGTCGTGGAATGTCATGGAAGAATTGCTGACAAAAGTGTCGGACAAAAACGATGTGTGGTATGCCACCAACCGCGAAATTGCCGAATATACAACAGCGTTTCGGAATTTAAAGCAGGCAGGACAGGGAGATGCTGTTTATAATCCATCTGACCAAGATATTTATCTCAAATCGAATGGAAAAACGGTTTTAGTGAAAGCAAATGCCATTGTACCGTTGGAAGATAGCGAAACCTGTTTAAACCAAACTTTGTCAAGCGCGCAAACGGCAGTCATAATAGAATTATTAAACAAATGCACCTCAGCAGAAGTTAACGCGGACGGAATCCTTTTGATAACCTCGCCTGCAGGAATTTGCGGCGATGTTTTCATCGCGGCATATGACGAACAGAACAGACTGGTGGGGGGCGTTGTTCAAAAGGATGTTCAAATAGAGACAAATACGCCATATCACGTAGATATTACTTCTCTTTTATCAGAGGAGGTAAAAAGATTAAAGATACTTTTTATCGAAAATTTAACAACGCTAAGGCCCATTGCAGAAGCAGTAAACGTTTTGGTAAAATAAATAAATCCCCCGATTTTCGGGGGATTTTTGCATCATTAGGTCAAAATAAATGCAGGTGAATTATGCGAATAATCCTTGGTATCGACTAAAAATTTCGGCATGCATTTATATATTCATTTACTTGTTGACGATTTATTTTAATACAGGTCTGCTCCTCGCTACGCTCAAGTTCTGCATATATAGCATTGGTAAGGCAGGTAAGGTTTGACCAGAGTGCCTCTTGTGAAAAATCTCTGACAAGAGTCTTTTTTAGAGTATGTAATTCGAATTCCGGAAGTTTATCAACATCTCTGCCGCGTTCAGTATCAAGAGAATATCGCAAGCCGAGCAATTTTACAAGGAAATTACGTGCGATGTCAAGTTCCGCAATTGCTCTAAAGTATTGTCTGCGTTTTATTGCAACCGCACCGTGCATCAGATTGCTCCACACGCGATCGGAACATTCCAAGAGCGCCTTTGCGTATTCGTCTATTTTTGGATCATTTTTTGTTTTCTCCCAAGAAGTTTGCATCGCCTCCTGAACGGTGCCGGTTTTGTCAAACAGCACTTTCCAATGTGCTCGGGTAGCTGCGGCATCGGTATAGACACCGTAGCCAATGTCAATCTCAAGAAAATTATCGCACAAATAAACTTGCAGCGGTATATCGGGGTCTTGCTTAAAGTAGATAATCGACGCTTTCTTGCTAAGCTCATTTGCGACAGAGTCTTTCACTATATTCAAATTCTCGCCGCTGTCAATTGCTACTACAAAATCTAAATCAGATAATTCATCAGTATAACCAAAGGAGCCTGAACCGACAGCAACTAGTGCTACTATATGCTCGTTCTGCTCTGTAAAGGATACGATGTAATCCATAATACTTTTTCTGTCCGCTGGAGTAAACAATGCCATAATATTACCTCCCGAGCTTATATTAACTGTAAATTGAAAAATCTCTTCTTATAATTAAAAAATTAGGACGAAACAGATATTACATCTATTTCGTCCTGACTTTTTTGGTGCCGCTGGCCGGAGTCGAACCGGCACGGTATCGCTACCGGCGGATTTTGAGTCCGCTACGTCTGCCAATTCCATCACAGCGGCAAAAAACCTGACTTAAATAGTTTAGCATTAAATTCTATTTTTGTCAAGATGAAATTAAAAATCCATTGATTTTTTTTGAAAAATGTGGTATAACCAACTTAACGACAAAATGATGGAGAAGAATCGTATGAATTCAAAACAAAAAAGAATAGCAAGAATTTTAAGCTTCATCGTTGCGCTGGCGATGGTGGTTTCTATTGTGGCTTATGCCGCAATTTTAATCATTGGCTCTAGGTAACGTATTATTAAGCCTTTTTTCATAATATTTTTTTAAAAAATCACTTGTTTTTTTTTAGAAAATATGTTAAAATGTTTTCATATTGTAAAAAAATGAGGTGATAATGATGAATAAGACAGAATTAGTATCGGCAGTTGCAGAAAAGACAGGACTTTCTAAGAAAGATTCTGATGCTGCTGTTAATGCAACAATTGATGCAATCACAGAAAGCTTAAAGAATGATGACAAAGTTGCATTGGTTGGTTTTGGTACATTCGAGGTTCGTGCCCGCGCTGAAAGAATGGGGAAAAACCCGCAGACAGGCGAAGCAATTAAAATTGCGGCTTCAAAGGTACCTGCATTCAAAGCAGGCAAAGCGCTGAAAGACGCGCTGAAATAATTGTAAGAAATTTTTAAGGTGAAAGAGCGGCACCGCTCTTTCACTTTTTTACGTTTAAGAGGGCTTCAAAATGATTTTAATTGTTGCAGAAAAACCAAGCCTTGCGCGAAATATTTCTTCTGCCATAGGCGGAATGAAACGTTTCAATGGGTATCTTGAAGGCAATGGCTTTATCGTAACCTGGGCCTTTGGCCATTTGTTTTCTCTGGCAGATGTGGAATATTACACGGGCGGCAAAGAACCTCGGCCAAAATGGACTATGGATAACCTGCCATGCTTTCCAAAAAAGTTTGAGTTTCAGCTCCGCCGCGATGAAAAAAAGCAGACAGACGGCGGTGTGAAAGCCCAGTTTGAAATTATATCTTCCCTCTGTAACAGGGATGATGTTGAGACCATTGTAAACGCCGGCGACTCAGACCGTGAGGGTGAAATTATTATCCGAACGTGCGTGGACAAAGCGCTGAAACAGCCGAAACAGCTAAAGCGTTTGTGGCTGCCGGACCAGACGCCGGAAACAATTTTAGAAGGCATAAAAGAGCTAAAGGACGAAACAGAATATGACAACCTGGCAAACGAGGGCTATGCACGCACTTTTATCGATTGGCTGTATGGCGTAAATTTAACCCGTTATGCAACTTTAAAATCAGGAAAGCTTCTGCGCGTGGGCCGAGTGATTGTCCCCATTGTGAAGGCAATTTTCGACCGGGACATGGCGATTAAAAACTTTGTGCCGGAAAAATATTTTGGAATTTTCAGCAAAGAAGAAACAAACGGCGCGGAAATTGAGCTTCTTTCAAAAGAAAAGTTCTCAAAGGAAAAGCTGGCCGAAGCACAGGTTCTTTGTGCAAAATATAACAATGAAAAGGCAGTTGTCACCTCGGTAAAACGTAAAAAGGACACGTTAAAGCCGGGAAAACTGTATTCTCTTACAAAACTGCAAAATGCGCTGGGGAAAAAATATAAAATGTCTATGGAAGAAAGCCTTAACACGGTGCAGGGTTTATATGAAAAGGGGTATGTGACCTATCCGAGAACAAACTCGGAATATCTGGCTGTGGCAGAGCAGGATAAGGTGAAGAAAGTAATTGCGGCTGTTGGCGGCATTGGCTATCCAGTGGCGTTTCAGTTTTCCAAAACCATTTTTGACGACAGCAAAATTGAATCCCACTCCGCGCTGACGCCAACAACCAAAATACCAAAAAAAGAGCACTTGTCGGACAAGGAATATGCTGTTTACAGCACCATTATGAGAAGGTTTGTGGCGGTGTTCTGCGCGGAAAAGTGCGTTGCAGAAAAAACAGAAATTAAAATCAGCGTCGGCGGCTTAGAAGAATTTACGCTCAGAGGAACAGTGATTTTAGAGCCGGGCTGGACAAAATATGACGATTATTTAAAAAAGGATAAGCTGTTGCCGCCCTTAAAAAAGGGTGACGCGGTAAACATTCACTTTAAGCCGGTGGAAAAGGAAACAAGCCCGCCAAAGCACTATACCATTGAAACGTTAAACAACTATTTAAAAAATCCCTTTCGGGAAGAAAAGGCGAATGCCCAGTCAGAAGATGACTCAGAGGAATACCGCGCGGTGTTCGAGGGCTTGGAGCTGGGCACAGAAGCTACCAGAACAGGAATTATCGACAATGCCAGAAAAAGCGGCTATATTATGCTGAAAAAAGATGTTTATACCATTTTAAAAGATGGAGAATTTCTGATTGAAGCGTTAATGCGAATGGGAATTAACATGGACAAATATAAAACGGCTGAGCTTGGCAAAGCGTTGAAAAAGGTTTACCGATCGGAGTGTTCCATTCTTGACAGCGTTCATCTTGCGGAGCAGGAAATTGCTGCGGTATTTCAAAAAAAGGCAGTGCCGCCGGAACTGGACGCAGACAATGGATTTATGGGTGACGCAGCAGGAACGTGTCCCCTGTGCGGCGGGGAAGTTCGAAGAACAAGCTTTGGATATGGCTGCAGCAAATATAAAGAGGGCTGCAAATTTACGATTAATGGCGTGATTTGCGGCCGGGTAATTTCACTTAGCAATGTAAAAAAATTGCTCTCAGAGGGCGAAACATATAAGATTGAAGGGTTCATCTCTCCCAAAAGCGGCAAGGTGTTCAGCGCCAAATTAAAGCTTGATAACGGCAGGGCGGTATTTGATTTTCGTTAATCATTGCCATCCTGTTGTTTTAACGACTTTTGAATGATTTGTGTCTGAATGGTTAATTTTGTTAGATTTGTTGGAATTTCTAAAAGTAATATGCTATAATGAAACTCGCTGATAAGAATTTGTGCCGGTGTGTGCAAATAGGTTATATACTGAACAGTTAGAATTCGAGGTGTATTATTTTGCTGAAACTGAATAACAGAAATGTGATAAAAGGTCAGATGAACGAACGAGGCCTTAAGTTTAACAAAGCTTTGGGACAAAACTTTTTAATAGACGATTCCATTTTGGATAAAATCGTTGAGGCTTCAGAAATTGACGCAGACACAAATGTTTTGGAAATTGGCCCCGGTGCCGGGGCGTTAACCTGCAGGCTTGCAGCAGCGGCCAAAAAGGTAGCGGCGGTAGAAATTGATACGGGGCTTTTGCCGCTTTTGGGCGAGAATTTGTCCGGGTTTGATAATGTAAATATTATTCATGGCGACATTATGGACCTTTCTTTAAAAGAACTTTTTGAAAATGAGTTTGAGAGCGGCACCGTAAAAGTTGTTGCAAATCTTCCATATTACATCACCACGCCAATTGTGATGAAGCTGCTGGAGGAAAATCCGGGGTTTGAGAGCTTGGTCATTATGGTGCAAAAAGAGGTTGCGCAGCGCCTTACCGCTCACCCTGGTGACAAAAACTGCGGCGCAATTACCTACAGCGTAAACTTTTGCTGCGAGGCCGAAACGGTGATTGATGTTCCACCCGAGGCATTTATGCCCGTTCCAAAGGTTTGGTCCTCCGTCATAAAACTGACGGCGCGTCAAAAACCGCCTGTGGACGTTATAGACGAACAGCACTTTTTTACCCTGATTAAAGCGGCGTTTTTAATGCGCCGGAAAACATTTTTAAACTGTGTTTCGCAAAACGAGGTAATTAACGTGAAAAAAGAGACGCTGCGCGAGATTCTGCGGGAGCTTCATATTTCTGAAAATATCCGCGGAGAGGCGCTGTCGTTGGTACAATTTTCACAAATATCCAATGCGATTCTAAAAAGAAATTTGTAGAATAAAACGGGTTATATTTTTAACAAAGTGCTGTTAATTTTGGGGAAAATAGTGTATAATTAAAATGAATAAATTTACGTGTGATATTTCATGCTGTTGGTACATATATATAAAAATAGCTGAATACTCACGAAAAGCACCCGACGGTGAAAGGAGAAATGAAAATGACGAACAACAAAACAGTGCTTAGCTGGCTTGATGAAATGGCAGCTATGACCACACCCGACGAAATCGTTTGGATTGACGGTTCTGAAAAACAATTGGAGGACTTAAGGGCCGAAGCAGTTTCAACAGGTGAGATGATTCAATTAAACCAGGAAAAACTCCCGGGCTGTTATTATCATAGAACAGCGGAAAACGACGTTGCCCGCGTTGAGGACAGGACATTTATCTGCACCCCCACAGAGGAGGAAGCGGGTCCGGTGAACAACTGGATGGCTCCTGAGCAGATGTATGCAAAATTAAAGGCGCTTTACACCGGCTCCATGAAGGGCAGAACCATGTATGTAATTCCTTATTCCATGGGACCTGTCGGCTCCCCGTTTTCTAAAATCGGCATTGAGCTGACCGACAGCATTTATGTTGTTTTAAACATGGCGATTATGACAAGGATCGGCCAGAAAGTGTTAGACCAACTTGGCGACAGCGCTGATTTTGTAAAATGCCTTCACGCGAAAAAAGATGTGAATCCCGACGAAAGATATATCGTGCATTTCCCACAGGATTCCACAATCTGGTCTATTAACTCCGCATACGGCGGAAACGTGCTGCTGGGCAAAAAATGTTTTGCACTCAGAATTGCTTCTTACCTCGGTAAAAAAGAAGGTTGGATGGCAGAGCATATGCTCATTTTAGGACTGGAAAACCCACAGGGCGAAGTGAAATACATCTGTGCTGCATTCCCGTCTGCCTGCGGCAAAACAAACCTGGCAATGTTAATTCCGCCGGAATATTTAAAAGAAAAAGGCTACAAGGTTTGGACGGTCGGCGACGACATTGCATGGCTTCGGATTGGTAAGGACGGAAGACTCTATGCAATCAACCCGGAAGCAGGCTTCTTTGGCGTTGCTCCTGGCACAAGCGAAAAAACAAACTTTAATGCGTTAGAATCTGCAAAGAAAAATACAATTTTCACAAACGTTGCAATCAATAATGCCGACAACACCGTTTGGTGGGAAGGGCTTGACAAGAACCCTCCGGAAGACTGCACAGAGTGGACAGGAAAGCTTGTTAACGGCAAAACTTATGAAGGCAAGCTTGCACATCCCAATTCCAGATTTACAGCTCCGGCAATTAACTGCCCGTGCATTTCCAGTGAATTTGAAAATCCGGAAGGCGTTCCGGTTTCTGCAATTGTATTTGGCGGCAGACGTGCAAAAACTGCTCCGCTGGTTTACCAGGCAAGAGACTGGCAGCACGGCGTGTTTGTTGGCGCAACCATGGCTTCTGAAACCACAGCGGCCGCTGCAGGTGCGGTTGGCGTTGTAAGACGCGACCCCATGGCAATGAAACCGTTTGTTGGCTACAACATGGCGGACTATTTTGCACATTGGATTGAAATGGGCAAGAAAATGGATGCTGACAAAGCTCCGAAGATTTTCCACGTTAACTGGTTCAGACAGGACGAAAACGGCAACTTTATCTGGCCTGGATTTGGCGACAACATGCGCGTGCTGCTTTGGATTTTAGATAGATGCGAAGGCAAAAAAGACGCAGTGGAAAGCCCCATTGGCTATCTGCCGAAGAAAGAGGATCTTGACGTTAACAACCTCGACATTGACGATGCAACAATGGAAGAATTGTTGACCGTTGACAAAGCAGTATGGCTGGAAGACGTTGAAAATCAGGAACAGTATTTTGCACAGTTCGGCGACAGGCTTCCGAAGGAAATTAAAGAAGAACTGGAAACACTGAAAAAGAACTTGTCAAAATAATTTCATGTTTAATAGGCAGCGTTGTCTGTTAAAAATAAAAATTGAAGATTTATGAGGAGGAAATAGGATGAAGAACAAACTTGTGCTCGGAATCCTCAGCTGTGTAGTGGCTGTTGGCTGTTTAACCGGCTGCGGCAACGGCGATGCTGATTCAGCTGCAACAAACACGGAGGCACCTGCAAAAACAACTGTGTCGCCTGCGGCGTCTGCAAAGCCAGAAACTACAACACCTGAAACCAAATCCTCTGCGGCTCCCACAACAGCGGAAGCAAGCCCCTCCGGTTCTCCGGCGGCAAGCGCTTCGCCGAACGCAGCGGCTGCGGCAGAGTAAATCTACAATTGATAAAATTTTAAAATTACTAAAGATAAGTTAGGCCGTGCACTTTTAAAGTGCACGGCTTTTTTCAGCATTTTTAGGTAAACCTTTCACGGCATGAAAGCAAGAAATTTTATTGACTTTTTTCGCGGAATATGGTAAAGTATAATCTGGATTGGATTTGAGTTAAAATTTACAAGGAGTGACGAAATATGGATAAGGAAAAGGTAATTACCAGAATTTGTGACGCTGGTATTGTTGCTGTTGTCAGAGCGTCTGACAGCGAGCAGGCAATGCGGATTACCGACGCCTGCATTGAGGGCGGCGTTGCTGCAATTGAGCTTACATTTACTGTTCCTGGCGCACATCGGGTAATTGAAGAACTGGCAAAACGATATACCCCTGAAGAAATTATTTTGGGCGCGGGCACTGTGCTGGATTCAGAAACAGCAAGAGTTGCGATTTTATCCGGTGCACAGTATATTGTAAGTCCCTACTTTAATGCAGATTCTGTTAAGCTTTGTAATCGTTACAGGGTTCCGTGCATGCCCGGCGCAATGACGATTAAAGAAGTGGTTGAGGCAATGGAAGCCGGTGCAGACATTGTAAAAGTGTTCCCAGGCGAAGCATTTGGGCCGAAAATCTTAAAAGCAATTAAAGGACCTATTCCGCAGGCAAAATTAATGCCTACCGGCGGTGTTGACGTAAATAATGTTGGCGAGTGGATCAAAAATGGTGCAGTTGCAGTTGGAGCCGGCGGCGCGTTAACCGCAGGCGCTAAAACAGGCGACTATGCGCAGATTACGAAAACTGGCCGCGAGTTCATTCAAAAAATTAAAGAGGCCAGAGGCCTTAATTCATGATTGGAGGTAAATAAATATGGCAAAGGTAGTAACATTCGGCGAAATTATGCTCAGACTGCAAACGCCGGATTATCAGAGATACATACAGGCAAAAAGTTTTGATGCCGTTTACGGCGGCGGAGAAGCAAACGTTGCAGTTTCCCTTGCAAACTATGGACACGACGCTTACTACGTAACCAAGCTTCCGGAAAATCCGCTGGGAGCGGCATGTGAGTCGGAGCTTAGAAAATACGGCGTTCATACCGATTATATTGCCCACGGCGGCGAGCGTTTGGGCATCTATTTTGTTGAAAAGGGCGCGTCACAGAGGGCGTCTAACGTTGTGTATGACCGGGCACATTCTTCCATTTCTACAGCAAAAACAGAGGATTTTGATTGGGATAAGATTTTTGACGGTGCAAAGTGGTTCCACTTTACCGGCATCACTCCGGCTGTTTCCGATGATGCAGCGAAAATCAGCCTTGAGGCCTGCAAAGCTGCGAAGGCAAGAGGCGTGGAAATAAGCTGTGACTTAAACTTTAGAAAAAAACTTTGGTCCAGCGAAAAGGCCGGCAAGGTAATGGGCGAACTTATGCAGTATGTTGACGTGGTCATTGCCAATGAAGAAGATGCGGAAAAGGTGTTTGGCATTAAAGCCTCTCAGACGGACATCACATCAGGAAAGCTCAGCGACGAAGGCTACAAAGAGGTTTGCCAGCAATTAATTGACAGGTTTGGTGTGAAAAAGGTTGCAATTACACTGCGTGAGAGCATTTCGGCTTCTGTGAATAATTGGTCGGCACTTCTTTATGATGGAAAAGATTTTTATAAATCAAAAAAATATACCATTAACATTGTAGACAGAGTCGGCGGCGGCGATTCTTTCGGCGGCGGTTTAATTCACGCGCTGCTGGAGAATTACAGTATGCAGGATACCATTGAATATGCGGTTGCTGCGTCTTGCTTAAAACATACCATCGAGGGTGACTTTAATTTAGTTTCTGAGTCCGAAGTAAAAGCTTTAATGGGCGGCGACGGTTCAGGACGGGTACAGAGATAGTTGATTCTGTTTTATCAGCGGCGCAGCTTTTGTAAGCTGTGCCGTTTCATGTTTGGGAGTGAAAATATTGCCTGAAAAAATAGTAGATATTCATGCACATGCGTTTGACGACAAAATTGCGGTAAAAGCAACTGAAAATTTGCACCATTATTACGACATTCAGCCGGCAGCAGACGGAAGGCTGGTGCACCTGACGGAGAGCGCGAAAAAAAATAAAATTGATAAGCTGGTGGTTTGTGCAACCGCCACAAAACCAAAACAGGTGCAGATGATTAACGACTATGTTTCCTCGCTTTTAAGCGAACACATTGTTGGCTTTGGAACGCTGCACTGCGATTTTGACGAAATGGACGCTGAAATAAACCGTTTCAAAGAACTGGGCCTATCGGGGATTAAGTTTCATCCGATTTTTCAAGGCTTTAAAATTGACGATGACAAGGCCATGCAAATGTATGAAAAAATTGGCAGCAAGTTTCCCGTGCTGATTCACGTGGGCGACAAAAACGTGAAAGACGCAACGCCAGGGCGGTTGGCAAGCGTTATGAAAGAGCTGCCCCAGGTGACCTTTATCGCCGCTCATTTAGGCGGATATGGCGAGTGGGAGGAAGCAAAAAAATACCTTATTGGTAAAAATGTGTATATTGATACCTCAAGTTCCATTCGGTTCCTGCCGCCGGAAGAGTCTGCGGCCATTATCAGGGCTCATGGGACTGACAGGGTTCTATTCGGAACGGATTATCCGCTTTCAAATCATAAATTTGAATTTGAATGTATGAAAAAGCTAAATTTAACAAATGATGAATATGAAAAAATTTATTGGAAAAATGCATTCCAATTATTAAATTTAAAATAATATTCTTACAAAACTGTTAAAATGTATCGGGAATATATTTGCTTTGCATGCAGAAATTAAATGTATGAAAATATCAACATTAGATGTTTTCAAATTTAATTTTGGAGGTGTGAAATGAAAAAATTATCGGTAACATTTATAACAGTTTTTATGTTTCAGTTGTTATTATATCCACTGACGGCGTTCGCACAAACTTTGGTTGCAAACGATTTTACAAAATCTACCCCCAGGGATACGACGCTTTCTTTCAGCGCAAACGATTTTATAGGAAGCGCAAATCCGCCCAGCGGGAAGAGTTTGGTTTCCATTCGGTTTGACCAGGTGACAAACCCCACGGCCGGAAATTTAAAGCTTAATGGAAGTGTGGTGGGCAAGGGGAACACCGTTTCTGTGGGCGATTTAAACGGTCTGACCTTTGTACCCACAACCGGATATGAAGGAGAAGCAATTTTTACCTGGACGGCAAACTATGGGGGGGCACAGTCGCCTTATCCCGGTGCTGTTGTCATAACAATTGGCTCAGGAGTGGAAACCCCTTCTGTAATCCCGGAGGGAGAACAAACAGAGGAGGGCGAAACGCCGCAGGAGCCACAGACGCCGGCAGTTCCGGAAAAAGGCGAAACCCAGCAGCCCCAGCAGGAGAATTATGCTGAAAAAGAAAATTATGACGGCAAATCTGAAAACAATGCACAGCAAAATGCAGAAGTGAAGCAGGAAGAAACGAAAGAAGCGGCGCCCAGCCAAAATAACGAGTTAAAGCCTCTCAGATATGAGGATATGCTTTCTCACTGGGGTGCATATTCTGCTGGTATGCTTGCATCGCGGGGCTATGTAATCGGTGAAGATTTCGGAAACAATTTTTATTTTAATCCGGACGAAAAAATCAACCGGTTTGAATTTGTGCTGATGGTTAACGCCATTTTTGGCGTGAAACCAAAAGACAGCCTGGCCGACAATCCGTTTTCAGACAAAAACGTTCCCTCTTATGTAATGCGAGTGGGCATTGCGGCCTATGAATATGATATTATTGCAGGCACAAAGGGGAAGGATGGGCTGCTTTATTTTAATCCCTATGACTCAATTACAAGGGCTGAAGCAATTACGATTGTGGACTATGCCCTGCGGCTTGATTCCTATGGTGTGGACGAAGCGGAGTTTAAAGATGTGACAAACATTCCAGACTGGGCAATGCAGTCTGTGAAAAATTTAGAGGCATATGGCATCATTCAAGGGTATGAGGATAACACAATCCGGCCATATACTAGCATCACCCGCGCACAGGCTGCTGAAATGATTTGGCAGGCTTTAAAATTTTTAGATGTGAAACGAACCTCAAACGCGGTGTTTACAACCGTTATTTACGGAGATTAACAAAAAAACGGGACTGCCTGACAGGCAATCCCGTTTTTTAAAAAAGGGGGACAGCATCGCGTAGATGCCAATGTATTTTGTGAGGTCTATTTTCATTATGCTCACATTATTTTTTATTTATACATAGAACTTTATTTTTTATTCGGCAGGCTCAGCATCAGGAGCCTGAGATACGTCCGCCTGGTCGCCTTCCGGAGTGTCGGTATTCTGGCCGTCCCCATCCTGCGGCGCGGCGTCACTGGTTAACAGCTGCTCAAAGCCTGTACCGTCAGCTTTCACCCTGCACATGCCCTGGGTAGCAATGTAAATAATAACGTCGTCATCCAACACATTAAAGATTTGCACTTCGCCAGAAACCAGCTGTTTGATGTCGCCTGTGGCAAAATCCATGGCATAGAGCGCCGGTGCAGCCTGCGCTTCCGATTCACCTGACAGCGAATTTAAATAGTCCTCTCTGTTTAAACCAATGAAGAAAAGCTTGTCGCTGTTGGCATTCATATAAGTAACCATATACTGCTGGCCAAGTTCGGAAACCCCGCCGTCTTTTAAGTTTTTGCGTACGATGGTATAATCCAAATCTGCACCGCTGGAAATCTTGTTGCCTTTGGATGCGTCGTTATACATTCTTACATAGTATAAATCGTCGCCGTTGATTAAGAAAGAAGCAACCGGCACGTCAATTACCACTTGTTTGTCTTTGCCGTTTAGATCCATAGAGTACAGATTATATGCCTGCCACTCGTCTTCGTTGTCGGTGAGGTAATAAATTCTGTCGCCGTAAATGGAGCATGCGCTAATGCTTTCCTCGCTGATGAGTTTGGACTTTTTGCTGTCTAAGTCCATCTTATAAAGATGGCGGAATGTTTTCATCTGTCCCTGTGCGGCCAGAGTCTGACATTGTTCTTCCGGCAGTTTGTCCGGATTGTCGTAATCCACCTTGATGTAATACATGGTGTTTCCGAGCACCGAGAGGAACGAAGCGCCCGTATCCAAAACTGGCTCGATGGTCTGACCGTCTTTCGAGATGCGTTTTACATAGCCGTTTTCAACATCTACAAAATAAATCCAGTCTTTTGTAACGTTTAATGAACCGCCGGCTGCGTCGGTTAAGGTTGTTTTTTCTTTTGAAATTTTGTTTTCTTTAATCAAGTGGAAGTTATAAGACGTGTTATCCAGTGCAAGATAATACACGTTTTCCTCGTCTGAAGCAATCAGCCCGCTCTGGAACATCAGGTTTGCCGGAGTGTTGCCCTGAATATGTTCTGTTACTTCTGCAAGTTTTACATTGCCGGTTTTTTCATAGTTTTCATAGGCTTTTAAATAGTCACCGCTTTGCAGCGCCTTGTCAGCGCTGGAATTTAATACGGCACGGTAAATAAAGAAGCCGGCGCAAGCCACAATTGCGGCTGCAATAAGTACGATTAATGCAATCAGCAAGGATTTCTTTAATTTTGCTTTTTTCAGTTCTTTTTCCGCTTTTAAGCGTTCCTCTTCTTCAAGCCTTTGCTTTTCAGCCTCTTCCTGTGCCTTTACAATGGTTTCTCTTAAGGCATCTCTGGAACTGAACTTTGCCAAAACATCGCTTTTCGCCCGTCCGCAGCGGACACAGTTTTCTGCATCAACAAAGTTTGCCCGTCCGCACACGCATCTCCAATAGTTACCGTGTTCAGACGAAAAGCATATCGCCTCCGGCACAAACTGGCGCAGAAGCATTGCATCGTCTATAGAGGCTTCCGAATCATCGGCATCAACGGTGTGGTTTTCCGACGGTTCATAGGAGGTGCCGTCGGAAAATGTTACGCTGTCAACTACTACAACAAAGTGTTTTGCGTCTTCAATTCCTACCAGGGAAACGGCTTTCGATTCAGCAAAAAATGTTTTAGGCTGCGCGTTTAACCCGTCTAACGCAACGGGAACTGTTCCCAGCTCGCCGCCGTTCGCGTCGTAGGCCAAAACGTGAAAAGTTAAAGCAGCAATTTCCTTTTCGCTTAAATTGAAAAGCTTTAGTAAAAGGTAAGGTTCGTTTGTTTCGGAATTGGTTTTTACAATTGTCCCTTGATTTTCAACAGGACAGGACAAATCAATTTGCATAAATGTTCCTCCCAAAAAAATATTCGTCTATAAAGACTTGTACAATGTATTTCATTATATCACAGGATAAAAAAGGATAACAAGTGTTTTATTAAAATTTTACTATTTATTCATATAATTTGCGGGCAATGCGCAAAACAAAATTCTTTAAATTTTGAAAAAGGTATTGACATTTAAAGATTATTTATGTATAATATTTAAGGATACACAGGGAATTTGTGGTGTGCTGTGACAGTTATTTACAGGAGGTGTGGCACTTGCTCAGAACATATCAGCCGAATAGGCGCAAAAGAAAAAAAGATCATGGCTTCAGAAACAGAATGAGTTCTCGTTCGGGTAGAAAGGTTTTAGCCAGAAGAAGACTGAAGGGCAGAAAGGTTTTATCTGCATAACCTTGAATTTATGAACATTTGGTCGCTGAGGGCATTTCTTCAGCGACTTTATTCATAGTTTACAAAAACATGAAAAATACGATAAGTTTAAACAGAAACGAACAGTTTTTATCCGTCTACAGAAACGGAAAAAGGTCATACCACAAATACTTTACGCTGTACTATTTGCCTAACGGGCTTAATCAGAACCGTTTGGGTTTTAGAGTTGGAAAAAAATTAGCCAAAGCCGTGAAACGCAACCGTGTAAGAAGGCTTTTAAAAGAAAGCTACAGGCTTTCGGAAGCAAACATCAAACCGGGATATGATTTGATTCTGGCGGCTCGGGAAGGCAGCCTGACCATTGATTCGCTGGAAGACGTTTCGCACATAACGGACAGGCTTTTTGGCCGCGCCGGACTATTCTTGCGCACCGGCAAGCAAAAGGTATGAAAACACTTTTAATTCGATTGATTCGTCTTTATCAAAAATATGTTTCACCGCTGAAAAGACCCTGCTGCCGGTTTTACCCCACGTGCTCGTCCTATGCGATTGAGGCGATTGAAAAGAAGGGCGTAATCCGAGGGGGATTTATGTCGGTTTGGCGTGTGCTTCGATGCAATCCGTTTGGAAAAGGCGGATTCGACCCTGTAGAGAAGACGGATACAAACATTACTGGAAAAATTGAAGGAGGAAAATCTTGAACTCTGTTTTTGATATTATCAACGTTCCTCTTGGTTATCTGTTCAAGTGGATTTATTATGTAGTTGGGAATTACGGCTGGACAATCATTTTATTTACGCTTATCATGAAGCTGATTCTGTTTCCGCTCACTTTAAAACAGCAAAGATCAATGAAAAAAACGCAGGCGATTCAGCCGAAGCTTGCTAAAATTCAGGAGAAGTATAAATATGATCAGGAAAAACTGAATCAGGAAACAATGAAGCTTTATCAGGAGGCCGGCGTAAACCCCATGGGTGGTTGCCTTCCTATGCTGATCCAGTTCCCAATTCTGATTGCGCTGTATAATATCATCAGAAAGCCAATCAGCTATGTTATGATGCTGTCGAACGACGTTATCATGCAGATTTACGAGCGGATAAACGGTTCCGCCGCCGCTGATTTTGCCCGGATTGACCAGATTGACCTGGCCAATAAAATGCGGGGCTCATTCGATAAAGTAGGCGAGTTTATCAGCTCCCACGACCTGATTAATTTTGACTTTTTTGGATTTAACCTGTCGGTTACGCCGACGCTGCAGTATATTTCCGAACATTGGATTTATGTTCTAATTCCGATAGTAGCCGGCGGCACTACGTTTTTAGTGTCCCATATCTCAAACAAAATGAGCGGAATGGCGTCGCAGGAAAATAACCCCACTGCATCCAGTATGAAAGTTATGAACTATTTGTTCCCGTTGATGACAGCGTGGTTTGCGGTTACACTTCCTGCTGGCTTAGGCCTTTATTGGACGGTTTCGAACCTGTTTCAGATTTTGCAGATGTATTTAATGAACAAGCATATCACGGTAGATGTGCCTGTGGACGAGGACAGGCCTGCGCACTACAGAGAGCGTAAGAAAAAGAAGAAATAAGTTGTTCTGGTTTATATTCTGCCCGCGGATATAACCATAGACATCGAATATGCGGGAGGAAAGGCTATGAAATTTGAGATGAGTAAATGTGTAGAAAAATCGGCCAAAACCGTTGATGAAGCTGTAAAGCTCGCTTTAGCGGAACTGGGCCTTGATCGGGATAATGTTGAAATTGAAGTAATTGAAGAGGGCAGCCGAGGGCTGTTTGGGTTAGGCGCGAAAGATGCGGTTGTGAAAGTTACGCCCAACATTAATTTAGAAGGCCGCGCGCGGGAATTTTTAGACAATGTGTTTGTTTCCATGGGGCTGAGGGTTGAACTGGACGTAAAAACAGAAGGCAAAATCATGACGATTAACTTAATTGGTGACAATTTAGGAATTATCATTGGAAAACGCGGCGACACCTTAGATGCTTTAGAGCATTTGGTAAACCTGTGCGTTAATAAAGGCGACGGCGAATATGTGAAAGTGATTTTAGACGCAGAAGATTACCGCGCAAGACGGGAGCAGACGCTGATTAAGCTTGCGAAAAATCTTGCGGCGTCTGTAACGCGAAATAACCGGAAGATTACACTTGAGCCTATGCACTCAAACGAACGGCGGATCATTCACGCTACGCTGCAGAACAATCCGAATGTGGACACGTTCAGCATTGGCGACGAACCAAACAGAAAAGTGGTTATTGCACCGAAAAAGAAATAATTTAAGATTTTTAAAAAAGGTCTGTTAAACATTCGTGTTAACCAGGCCTTTTTTAACACGAAAAGGGAGTGATTGATATGACCGGCCCGCTGGCAGACAGGATTAGACCGGAAACATTAGAAGATTTTGTTGGGCAAAGTCATCTGATTGCCCCCGGAAAGCTCCTCTATAATTTAATTCATGCTGGAAAAATATCGAATATGATTTTCTTCGGCCCTTCCGGCACTGGGAAAACTACAATGGCAAATATAGTTGCAAAAATGTCTAATAAACGCTTGTATAAGTTAAACGCTACCAATGCTTCGGTTGCTGACGTAAAAGCAGTGATTGCTGACGTAGGTTCGCTGGGCAGTGAAAACGGCATTTTGCTCTATTTGGATGAAATTCAAAACTTTAATAAAAAGCAGCAGCAGTCCCTGCTGGAGGTAATTGAAAACGGCTCGGTTACGCTGATTGCAAGCACCACGGAAAACCCTTATTTTTATGTGTATAACGCGATTTTAAGCCGTTCTGCGGTGTTTGAGTTTAAGCCGCTGGAAGTGAAAGACATTTTAAAGGCCATACGCCGCGGCGTTTGCATTTTAGAAGACGAGCTGAAGCTGCAAATTGAGTTTTCCGACTTTGCTTTTGCGGCAATTGCCGAAACTTGCGGCGGCGACGTGAGAAAGGCGCTCAATACGCTGGAAATGTGCGTAATGTCTGCAGGTGACACACCTGACGGCACCCTCCATATTAGTGTTGAAATGGTGGAGCAGGCGTCTTCTAAAAAGGCGTTTCGTCACGACCGGGACGGAGACAGCCACTACGACGTTCTGTCAGCGTTTCAGAAATCTATCCGCGGCAGCGACCCGGACGCGGCAGTGCACTATCTTGCGCGGATTTTAGCCGCAGGCGATTTACAGTCGGCCTGCCGCAGGCTGATGGTAACAGCTTCGGAGGACATTGGTTTGGCGTATCCGGCGGCGGCAAGCATTGTGAAAGCCTGTGTGGACAGCGCGTTGCAGGTGGGCCTTCCGGAAGCGCGGATTCCCCTTTGCCACGCAGTGCTCCTTTTGGCAACTGCGCCGAAATCAAACGCCGTTATTTGCGCCATTGACGAAGCCATGCACGACATTGAATCGGGCGATACAGGAGATGTTCCTCAGCATTTAAAAGATGCACATTACGGCGGTGCAAAAAAGCTTGGCCGCGGAATTGAATACAAATATCCGCATGAATTCCCCAATCATTATGTGAAGCAGGACTATTTACCCGAAAAACTCCGGGGGAAAAAATATTACAGGCCGCAAAACAATAAAAATGAAACGGCCATTAAAAACTACTGGGAACAAATAAAAAAGGACGATTAAAGATGGACGCTTATGGAAAATTTGCCGGTGTGTATGACCGATTGATGCTTGACGTGCCCTACGGCCAAATTGCAGAGCTGATTGACCGGGAAATAAAAGTACAAAAACTTGCCAATCGCATTGTTCTGGATTTGGCTTGCGGGACCGGTACGCTGACCGGCCTTTTGCGTCAAAAAGGATATGAAATGATTGGGGCGGACAGTTCCACAGAAATGCTGATAAAAGCGCGGGAGAAGAATCCCGGTGTGCTGTTTTTAAATCAGCCTATGGAGGAGCTTGAGCTTTATGGCACGGTTGGAGCAATCGTCTGCTGTTTGGACAGTTTGAACTATTTAACGGAGGACGGCGCGCTGAACACAGTTTTTAAGCTTTGCAACAACTATTTGGAGCCAGGCGGACTTCTTCTATTTGACGTGAATTCTGAATATAAGTTTGAGCACATTTTATCAGACAACATTTTTACG
Organism: Congzhengia sp.; assembly: GCF_037235575.1. Classification (NCBI taxonomy): domain Bacteria; kingdom Bacillati; phylum Bacillota; class Clostridia; order Eubacteriales; family Oscillospiraceae; genus Congzhengia; species Congzhengia sp. The sequence continues at coordinate 353,033 of NZ_JAXUNN010000039.1, forward strand.
TTTGACAGCGAAGACATTTATTACACCTGGGAAAATGACTATTCAGCGGAAGAAAAGCTCTGTGATTTTTATTTGACCTTTTTTGTAAAACAAGGCAATGTTTATGAGCGGTTTGACGAGATGCACACAGAGCGCTGTTATTCAGACGGTGAAATTTGCCGTGCTTTAGAGCAAAACGGGTTTTCTGTCAAGAAAAAATGCGACGGGTTTACAAACAAAAAAGCTACAACCGACAGCGAGCGGGTTTTCTATGTCTGTGAAAACATTGATTCTATACAATTGAAACATTTACAACGCGGAGGTAACGTTTTTGAAACAAATAATCTTGATTAAATACGGTGAAATTATCTTAAAAGGTTTAAACCGCCACACCTTTGAGGACATGCTGATTAAAAACATTTACGCGGCGCTGGGGCCCATTCAGGCAGAGGTTTGGCGCGCGCAGGCGACGATTTATGCCGATATAAAAAACGAAAATGAAATGGACGAGGCCATTTTTCGCCTGAAAAAGGTGTTTGGCATTGTGGCAATCATAAAAGCTTATGTATTGTCAAAAGAGTTTGAACAGTTAAAGCAGGAGGCGCGTGATTGTTTAAAAGAAGAACTGGAAAGCGCAAACACGTTTAAAGTGGAGACAAAGCGGGCAGATAAAAAATATCCCATGAAGTCGCCGGATATCTGCCGTGAGCTGGGTGGCTTTTTAAGCGACTGCTATCCTAACCTGAAGGTGGACGTAATTCGTCCGGACAAGCTTGTCACGGTGGAGGTGCGAGAAACCAATGTATATCTCTACTGCAACCGCATAAAAGGTTTGGGCGGAATGCCTGTTGGCTCGAACTCCAAAGCGGTTTTGCTGCTTTCCGGCGGAATTGACAGCCCCGTTGCCGGATTTATGGTTGCCAAAAGGGGCGTGGCCTTAGAGGCCGTGCATTTCTTTTCCCATCCATACACCAGCCAGCGCGCAAAGGACAAGGTGCTTGCCCTTGCAAAAATTATTGCGGCCTACACAGGCGGGCTAAAGGTGCATATTGTGCCCTTTACGGAAATACAGCTCGAAATTAAGGAAAAATGCCCGCCGGAACAGTTAACCCTGATTATGCGCAGGTTTATGATGGCCATTTCTGAAAAGGTTGCCCAAAGGGTAAACGCAAAGGCGTTGGTAACAGGAGAGAGCATTGGCCAAGTGGCGAGCCAGACGGTGGAGGCCCTTTGCGTGACGAACGATGCGGTGCATTTGCCAGTGTTTCGGCCTGTAATCGGAATGGACAAAGAGGAAATTGTAGAAATTGCCCGCAGGATTGAAACGTTTGAAACGTCTGTTCTGCCTTATGAGGACTGCTGCACGATTTTTACGCCCCGGCATCCGCTGACAAAACCAAAGCTTGAAAACATTATAAAGTCCGAAAGCCTTTTGGATTTTGAAGGATTAGTCGCCAGCGCGGTTGCGGGAATTGAGACGATAGAGGTTTAAAATGAATTTACTTGGATTGTCGAAAGTAAATAAATATTTTGGTGAACGGTGTTTGTTTGAAAACGTTTCGTTTTCTGTTGAAGACCACGACAAAGTGGGGCTAATCGGGGCAAACGGAACGGGAAAAACCACGCTGTTTCATATGTTTTTAGATGGAACCGCCCCTGACGGCGGAGATATTTTTGTTCCCAGGCAAACGAAGTTTGGATATTTAGAACAGCACATTGGAACAGACTCTGATAAAAACGTGTATGACGAGCTGTTAACCATCTTTTCCAGGGTGCAAAAACTGGAAGAACAGATATTGGACGTAACCGGCGCAATTGAGGCAGGAATCGGCAACCCCGAGGAAAATGCCGAAAAGCTCCACGTTTTAACAGAACAGTTTGAAGCGTTGGGCGGGTATACGTATAAAAATATGGCAAAGTCTGCCCTCCTTGGCATGGGTTTTCAGGAAGAGGACCTTAATAAGCCCTTTTCCGCTTTAAGCGGCGGTGAAAAGACGCGGGTTTGCCTTTGCAAGCTTCTGCTGAGTGAAGCAAACTTGCTGCTGTTAGACGAGCCGACGAACCATTTGGACATTCAGTCTGTTGAGTGGCTGGAGGGCTTTTTGCAAAGCTACAAGGGCGCATTTATTGTGATATCCCACGACCGGTATTTTTTAGACAAAGTAACCAATAAAACTTTTGAACTTGAAAATGCGCGCCTGAATTGCTATGACGGGAATTATTCTGTGTATCAAAAGCAAAAAAAAGAAAACGAGAAATATATTGCCCGGCGGTATGAAAACACCATGCGGGAAATTAATCGCATTGAAGGGATCATTGAACAGCAGCGTCGCTGGAACAGAGAGCGGAATATTAAAACCGCCGAGAGCAAGCAAAAAATGGTGGACAGGCTGAAAGCCGACTTAATTGTGCCCCAGGAGGAGTTAGACAGCATTAAACCGCGGTTTCAAATTGCAAAAACCGGCGGCAACGATGTTGCGGAAGCTGTAAACCTTTCGAAAGGGTTTCACGGGCGGCAGTTGTTTTGCAATGTGAATTTTCTGCTGAGGAGAAAAGAACGCGCGTTTTTATTGGGGGCCAATGGCTGCGGAAAAACCACGTTATTTAAAATTATGACAAACGCATTAGAGCCAGACAGCGGAAGTGTTTCAATCGGAGCAAATGTTGACATTGGCTATTTCGACCAGACGCAGGAAACGCTGGACCACTCCAAAACAATTTTTGACGAAATCAGCGACGCATATCCGTCGCTTTCCAATACGGAAATCAGAAACGCCCTTGCCGGTTTTTTGTTCGTGGCAGACGACGTGTTTAAGCGCATCAGCGAGCTTTCCGGCGGCGAGCGTGCAAGGCTTATGTTACTAAAGCTCATGCTGAAAAAAGCCAATTTTTTATTGCTGGATGAGCCGACCAACCACTTGGATATTCAATCAAGAGAAATGCTGGAGGAGGCGCTTTCAGAATATGACGGCACGATTTTTGCAATTTCTCACGACCGATACTTTATTAATAAGCTGGCCAATCGGATTTTGCTGATGGAAAACGGAGTTGTGATGTCTTTCCCTGGAAACTACAGCTACTATTTAGAAAAGCACGGAGAGGAAGATAAGGCAGACGGAAGCGGCGGAAAAGAAAAAAGCACAACCAGCGGCAAAGAGGACTATCTGCGCAGAAAACAGTTAGAGTCGGAACAGCGAAAGCGCAAAAACAGATTAGAACAGCTAGAGCGGGACATTGAAGCTTTAGAAAATGACATTGAAGCCGCAAAAGCGGAACTGGAAAAACCGGAAACGGCATCAGACTATGTAAAGTGTGCTGAAATTTCTCAAAAGCTGGACGAAATGAATGAAACTTTGTTAAGCTACTATTCAGAATGGGATACATTACAGGAGAACACAGCAGATTAATCTGCTGTGTTCTTTTTTAAATACTTTGACGGTGTTTGCCCTGTGTAGCGCTTAAAGTTCTTAGAGAAGTAGGATAAATCTTCAAATCCGTTTTTCTCGCATACTTCTTTAATGGAATAACGCCCAGTTTTCAGCATTTTTTTTGCGTTTTCACACCTGGTTTTGTTGATGAAGGATACAGGGGTTTCGCCTGTCATTTTTTTAAACTCCCGCAAAAAATAATATTTGCTTAAGCCTGCCTCGTTTGCAACTTCATCTAAAGACAATTTTTCGTTGATGTGTGATTTGATATACCCAATTGCAAGCTTCATACTTTCATCCTTCATGGAAACCGCGCTTTGCGGCACAGCAATGGTTTCGGCGCAGTTTCGCGCCAGATAGACCAGCAGGCTTAAAACTGCAGCTTTAATTCCGGCATTTTTATAGGGCTGAAATGTATGAAACTCCTGAACCACGGTCTCGAACATGCCGGCGGCCTGGGCTTCTTTCAGCGGCGTTTTGAAAATGATATTGTCGGTGTCTATGTCGTTTGCCATGCAGAACTCGTTGTCCACAATTAAACAGTGGTAATAAACAACCGTTTCAGATGCAATGGCGTGGGGCATATTGGAATTCACAATAAAAAGGTCTCCGGCGGCGACGTCAAATATCTGCGTTCCGCAAAACACCTTGCCGCTGCCCTCTGTGAAGTAAAGCAGCTCTATGCTGGGATGCCAATTCATATCAAGGCCGTCTTTTAAGTCTTCTTTATGGATGTCTAAATGGAAGATAAATGGAAGCTGCTTGCTCCCAAACAGATGCGATTCAAAACTTTTTCGTTCCATAAAAGCTCCTTTGCGCAATATTGTCATAAACACGGGCAATATCATTCGTTGATTTTTCACTGATTTCATTATACAATAAATTTGTCAAGAGAGCAACATCATTTTTAAAACAGGAGGGATTTTATGTATCGTTTTCCAATCGGAGTTATGGTAGATTCTTTTCGGACGGACTTTGTTACTGCCGTAACAAAAGCCAGCCAGCTTGGAGCTGAGGGACTTCAGATGTATTGCACCAAAGGTGACTTCGCACCGGAGAACATGACAACTGCAAAAACCGCGGAGGTACTGAATATTGTGAAGTCGCGGGGATTAAAGTTTTCCGCCATCTGCGGGGATTTAGGCCATGGATTTGGGAACCGCGAAGAAAATGCGGAGAATGTTGAAAAATCCAAACGGATAATGGAGCTTGCAAAGATGCTGGAATGTGACATTGTTACCACCCACATTGGCGTGGTGCCGGAGGATAAAAATGCAGAGCGCTATCAAATTATGCAGGAGGCATGTTTTGAACTTGCCAGCTTTGCGGACAGTTTAAACTCCCACTTTGCAATTGAAACGGGGCCGGAAACCGCAAAAACACTTAAGATGTTTTTAGACGGACTCGGCTCAAAAGGCGTTGCCGTAAACTTAGACCCGGCAAACCTTGTGATGGTGACAGGGGACGACCCAGTGCAGGCAGTTTATACCCTTAAGGATTATATCGTACATACCCATGCGAAGGACGGGATTAAGCTGAAAGAGTCGAACCCGGAATTTATTTACAGAGTGGTGCACCCCATTCCTCCGGAATATGCCGAGGGCGGCTTTTTTAAAGAGGTGCCGCTGGGTGCAGGAACGGTTCCGTTCCCAGAATATTTGGCGGCTTTAGAGGACATTGGATATGAAGGTTTTTTAACCATTGAGCGCGAGTGCGGCGATAATCCTGCAAGGGATATTAAAGTTGCCGTGGATTATTTAAAAGAACTGACAGGGAGCGATAAAAAATGAAAAAGCTAAGAATTGGAATGGTTGGCGCGGGAAACATTGCTAACGTTCACTTAAATGCCTATCAAACATTGGACAATGTAGAGATCGCAGCAATTTGCGATATTAACGCCGAACGGCTTAATGAGACAGCCGACTTATTTAATATCGAAAAAAGATATGCAACAGAGGCAGAAATGCTGGCAAACGAACAGTTAGATGCGGCCGATGTGTGTGTGTGGAACTGTAATCATGCAAAATGCACCATTGACGCTCTTGACGCAGGGCTCCATGTGCTGTGTGAAAAGCCCATGGCATATTCGGTGAAGGAAGCAGAAGAAATGCTGGAGGCGTCAAAACGAAACAATAAACTTTTAATGATTGGCTTTGTGCTCCGGTTTGACCCGGAAAGCGGCATTGCAAAGGACTTTATCGACAATGGATATCTGGGAGACATCTATTACTCAAAAGCCACCTATTTAAGACGGCACGGTTCGCCCGGAGGTTGGTTTTCCAACAAGGAACTGTCCGGCGGCGGCCCGGTAATTGACTTGGGCGTGCATGTAATTGACCTGACACGGCAGCTGATGGGAAACCCGAAACCAATTAGTGTTTTTGCCTCCACGTCTGACTGTTTAAAAGACAGAAAATATTTAAAAACGAACGTAGGCTGGATTCCGAAAGATGCAAAGCCGGACGATCCCTTTAATGTGGAAGACTTTGCGGTTGCCATGATTAAATATGAAGACGGCAAAACCACTTTATTGGAAACCAGCTACAGTTTAAACGGCGAGCAGACCACGAAAAAAGAACTGTTTGGGACAAAAGGCGGAATTAAGATTGACGCAGATGGAATGAAAATTTATACGGAATGGAACAACTTTTTGGCAGACGTTACACCGCATACGGAAAACTACAAGTTTGGGAAAGAAATGTTCACCGCAGAAATGGAGCATTTTGTGGATTGCGCTTTAAACGGCACACCCTGCAAAGCCCCGGCAGAAGACGGCGTGGTGATTATGAAAATTTTAGAGGCGATTTATGAATCTGCCCGCACAGGCCATGAAGTGCTGTTAAAATGAGAAAGGTTGGATTAGCATGAAAATAGGTGTAAGTTCTTATTCCTTTTCGCAATATATTAAGAGTGGAAAATTAACACAGCTAACCGCGGTTGCAAAAGCGAAAGAGCTGGGGTTCGATGCCATTGAATTTACGGAACTCATGCCGCCGGAGGGTGTTTCACAGGCGGAATATGCAAAACAAATTAAGGCAGAGGCGAACAAATGCAGTATTGAAATTTCAGCCTATTTAGTGGGTGCAAATTTGGCGCAAAAGGACAACAGTGCTGAAATTGAGCGGCTTAAAGCAAGTCTTGATGTGGCAAACGCGCTTGGCGCAAAGCTTTTTCGGCACGATGTAATGTATGGTTATGACGTTTTCAGGTCGTTCGACCAGGCGCTGCCAGCTCTTGTTGCGGCAATTCGGGAGGTAACGGAATATGCCCAAACGCTGGGCATTCAAACAATGACGGAAAACCACGGCTATATCTGTCAGGACAGTGACCGCGTGGAGCGGCTGGTGAACGCTGTCAATCATCCCAACTTTGGAACGCTTGTTGACATGGGCAACTTTTTGTGCGCCGATGAAGATTCGGCCAAAGCGGTGTCGAAGGTGGCAAATCTGGCGTTTTTGGTTCATGCAAAGGATTTTGTAAAAATTTCGTTTGCAGACCGCAAAAACGATGAAGGTTATTTCGAAACCCGGGGCTGCAACTGCCTGAAGGGAACAACAGTGGGGCAGGGAATTGTTCCTGTTGCCCAGTGTTTGGCAATTTTAAAACGGGCTGGGTTTGATGGTTTTGTAGACGTGGAATTTGAAGGGACGGAAGATTGTGCGACGGCCCTTTCAGAAGGATTGGCATTTTTAAGAACAATTATTTGAAAGGTGAGAAAAACATGCGGGTGATACTTTGTGATACTTATGAGGAACTATCGAAAAACGCAGCAAAGCTGGTTGCCAGCCAAATTTGCTTAAAGCCAAACTGCGTTTTGGGGCTTGCCACAGGTGCAACGCCAATTGGTATGTATGAGGAGCTTGTGCGTCTTTACAACGCCGGCGAGATTGATTTTAAAGACGTAGTTACGTTTAACTTAGACGAATATTATCCCATTTCGCCTGACAACCCGCAGAGTTATCACTATTTTATGAATCAGCATTTATGCGGCCGGGTAAATCTTGCGCCGGAAAATGTTCACATCTTAAATGGCGAAACAGATGACCCGGAAACAGAATGTGATGCTTTCGACGCATTAATTGAGAGTTGTGACGGAATTGACTTGCAGATTTTAGGCATTGGACGAAACGGCCACATTGGATTTAACGAGCCGGATGATGCGTTAAACACCTCCACGCACATTACTGACCTGACAGAAAGCACCATTGAGGCCAACGCAAGATTTTTTGACAGCATTGAGAGCGTTCCCAAACAGGCACTGACAATGGGAATTGCAACTATTTTAAAGTCCAAAAAAATCATTCTTTTGGCCAATGGAAAAGAAAAACATGATGCAGTGAGCCAACTGTTAACAGAAGAAATCGACACGGAAGTTCCTGCCACAATGTTAAAGGTGCACCCGGATGTTGTTTTAATCTGCGACAGGGAGGCGTATGGCGATGTGGATTAAGGGCGGCAAGCTTTTAAATGACGAATTTCAGTTTATTACAGGCGACCTGCAAACAAACGGTGAACAGATTGAAGCAATTGGAAGATGTGAGAAAGCGAAAGCAATTGACGCCAGCGGCTGCTATGTTGTGCCAGGGTTTATCGACACGCATATGCACGGCGCAATGGGAAAAACATTTATTGATTTTGATGCAGACACATTTGAAACAATAGCAGGTTTTGAAGCAAAAAACGGAACTACCTCGCTGGTGCCAGCGTTGTCGGCAGCAAAAGAGGAAAAGCTGATTTCCTCTATTCAATATTTACGCAGCTGTGCTGAAAACACAAAGAAAAACTGCGCCGCTGTTTATGGAATTCATTTAGAAGGCCCCTATTTTTCTTTAAAGTATAAGGGGGCGCATCTGCCGGAAAATATTCGAAATCCTGATGTTCAGGAATTTGAAAGGCTGTTAAATGCCGCAGGGGGATATTTAAAAATTATTACAATGGCGCCGGAACTGCCCGGTGCAGACAGCGTAATTCAAAAAGCCTGTGAAGCAGGCGTTTGCGTTTCGGCGGGCCACACAGACGCAGTTTTTGAACAAATGAAACATGCACTTTCACTTGGATTAAAGCAGGGAACGCACCTTTTTAACGCCATGCGTCCGCTCTCTCACAGAGAACCGGGCACAGCCGGGGCGCTTCTTTCAGATGAAACGGTAAAATGCGAACTCATTTGCGATTTTGTTCACATTCACCCTGAGGTAGTGAAATTGGTTTATAAAATTAAGGGCAGGGACAAGATAAACCTGATAACCGACTCGGAAATTGCCGCAGGCATGCCGGACGGGGATTACTGCGTGAACGGACGAGTGCTGTCGGTGAGAGATAAAAAAACCTTTACGGAAGACGGTTCTTTGGCCGGCGGATATTCCTGTTTAATTGACTGTGTTAAAAATTTGGTGTCTGTGGGCATCCCTCTTGAGGACGCCTGTATGATGGCGTCGAAAAATCCGGCGGAAACAGCAGGTGTTTATCATAAAACCGGAAGTTTAACACCGGGAAAACTTGCCGACATTTTAATTTTAAATGACAAGCTTGCGATAAAACACGTTATTCTGCGCGGAACGTTAATTTTTTGAACAAAAAGGACCAAAATGTGGTCCTTTTTTTTATCTTATGATTTCAACAGAATTGCACAAACTATTGACAACTTCTAAAAAAGTTTGATACGAATGTTACATTTAGAAAAAAAGGAGTTGTTCAATATGAGAACGATAAGTGAAAATTTAATTGGAAGCTTTAAAACGCATTTGCTAAACGAAGAAAAGTCTGCATCAACGCTGGAAAAGTATATTCACGACTGTACGGTGTTTTCTGTCTGGCTGGGAAGCCGGACGATGAGCAAGGAGCTTGTGCTGGAATATAAGCAGGGCATAATGCAAAAGCTTGCGCCCGCCAGTGTTAATGCGGTAATTTCATCGCTAAACAGTTTTTTTGAGTTTTGTGACCGCGTAGACTGCAAAATAAAATCTGTAAAAATTCAAAAACAAATTTTTGCATCTAGCGAAAAGGAATTGACAAAATCTGACTATGAAAAGCTGTTAAAAGCGGCGCTTAATAAAGGCAATGAAAGATTGTTCTACCTGATGCAAACGATTTGTTCCACAGGAATAAGGGTTTCAGAGCTGAAATTTATAACCGTGGAAGCGATAGAGTCGAGAGAAGCTTTTATCAACTGCAAGGGAAAAATGCGCGTGGTTATGCTGACAAAGCAGCTTTGCAAAATTTTGAAAGAGTATGTAAAACGAAACAAAATAAAAAGAGGGCCCATTTTTGTTACAAGAACGGGACGGCCACTGAACAGGAGCAATATATGGGCCGATATGAAAAAGCTTTGTGAATCTGCTGGCGTATCTAAAGACAAAGTGTTTCCTCACAATCTACGTCATTTATTTGCGAAAACCTATTATTCTCTGCACAAAGACATAGTAAGGCTTGCAGATATATTGGGACACGCAAGTGTAAACACTACAAGGATTTACACAATGGAGAGCGGAGAAATTCACAGGCAGCAAATTCAGGAATTAAATTTGTTATATCAACGAATTAAAAAATAAACAACCTAATTCTCATTATGTTGTTGCTATATAGTATCAATGTTACATAATTCTCATTATGTTGTAAACAAGAAGTGTAACAAAGTTATTCACAAGAATATGATACTATATTTATTGCAATTTGTCAATAGCTTTTGTCGTTTTTGGATGTAATTACAATTATTTTGGCATAACAAACAAAACCAATGAAAGTTCAATTTTCTTCATTGGTTATTTTGTCATTCTATTTTACAGTGTGTTTTGCTTTTATTGAAGTGTGTAAGCAGCCGTGGAGGGCTGCTTTTTATTTTTTACACAACATAATGAGAATTATGTTGTGAACTGTTTTTTTGCCTATATTTAGAACACTTGTTCTGCGGGGGATAATCGTGATTTCATTTGACGAAAAACAGATTCGGAAAGAAAAAATTTTAGAAACAAGTTTTAACGTGTTTGTGAAAAATGGGCTTGAGAATACGAGCATGAGAAGAATTGCATCTGCCTGCGAAATTTATGCATCGAATATGTATGAATATTTTAAGTCTAAAGATGTGCTTATTATTGAATGTATCAAGCTTTATATGCGAAATCTGAACGTTATCTTTCAAAAAGAGCTTCAAAGCTTGTCTTCCGATTTAAAAGAAGAGGTTCGCCGTTTTTTTCTGCTGTTTACGAAAGAAAAATTCATGATGCGTTTTATTTATCAGGTGGTTTCAAGCCCTAAGTATGGAGAACTTGGACGCAGAGAACTTTCGAATATTTATATGGAATATATACGGTATTCAGATAAGCTGGCAGCTGCCTACGGATTGGACAAAGAAAAGGTTGAATCGATATTCCTGCTTTTTGTGGCAACAATGCATGATTTCTGTCTTTGGGAAAATGAAGATCTGGTAAACAAAAAATTGAGCTGTATTTATAATTTGATTGATAAGGAGTTCGGTGCATGATAGAAAAAGAAAAAGCTCGAATGGAAGATGAGGGCATAGATTTGCTAAATCTGCTGTTAAATTTGTGGCATCATAAAGTATTAATCATTGTTTTAGCTTGCGTTGCTGCAATATTAATGTTTGTTAAAACAGCTTTCTTTACAGATTTTACCTACACTGCTTATGGAGTATTACATATCAGCAATAAGAAAGATACGGCAATTGAAGAAACAATTCAGAAAAGTGATATTGATACATCTAAATCGCTTAGCTCTACCTATATTGAAATATTAAATACTCGGGTTTTTCTAAAAGACATTAGCGCAGATATTGGAAATAAATATACTTGGAATCAAATAAAAAAGTTTTTGACAATCTCTGCTGTAGGAGAAACCGAATTGCTGAAAATATCTGTCACAACGAATAATGCCAATGATTCATATCTTATTGCAAAATCCATAATGGAAAAAGCACCAGAGAAGTTAATTAGTGTTTATAAAGGCGGAGAAGTTGAAAATGTTGACCCACCGATTCTTCCTGAAACGCCTAATGATAAAAAAATTGTTACCAAATCGCTCTTGGGATTTGTATTGGGTTTTATGGCAGGTGCAGGATATGTCTTCCTTTTAACTTTTTTTGATAGAAAAATTCACAAAAGTGAAGATGTTGTGAAACGCTATGATGTTTCGATTTTAGGAGAAATTTTACAATGAAAAATATGATGAAAAACTTTTTACTTTGGAAATCAAAGCGTGTAAACACAAATAATCAAACAGACGAAATGAAGAGAATTATCAGCAATGATTCTGATTTTAATACTGTGGAGACTTATAAATCAATCCGCACAAATATTATGTTCTCCATGCCGAAAAAAGATAAAGGTAAAGTAATTGCAATAACCAGTTCTTCGCCCGGTGAGGGAAAAACCACAACGTGTATTAACCTCGCGATTACTTTTGCTCAAACCGGAGCAAAAGTAATATTGGTTGACTGTGACCTTAGAAAATCAAGAATACATCGATACTTAGGTATTCAACGGGATGATGGCGTTTCAAATGTTATTTGCAATTACACAGAAATTGATAAAGCTATTAAGAAAAATGTGCGGGAGAATCTTGATTGCATGACGGCAGGAGAAATTCCGCCGAATCCTGCTGAAATTCTTGACACAGAAGAATTTAAAGCAATGCTCGATAAACTAACGGAAAAATATGATTATATTTTTATTGACACACCTCCGATGACTGTTGTTACTGATGCGGCAGTCATCATGAAAAAAGACATGGGCGTTGTTGTAGTGGTACGTGAAAATGTTACAACCTTTGATTTGCTAGATATAACGATTGATAATATAAAGAAGACGGAAACCAAATTGTTAGGCGTGATAATGCTGGGCAGCGAAGAAAAGAAACGAAAATATGGTTATTATAGCACTGGCAAATATGGCTATATGTATAACTATAATTACCATTACGGAGACAAGCAAAATAAAGAGAAGTGATTTATTTGATCGATTTACATTCGCATTACTTGCCCGGGATTGACGACGGTGCAAAGAATGTAGGTGAAAGCATAAAAATGTTATCGGATAGTTTTTGCCAGGGTGTTTCTCTCTGTGTTGCAACGCCGCATTGTACAGTTCATCGAACAGCGGACATAGAGCATTTTTTAGAGGTAAGAGAACATAGCATAGAAAAACTTAACTCTGAAAGAGAAAGAAAGAGCGTAACACTTCCGAGACAGTTATTCGGGGCAGAAATTTATTTGGACAATAATATAAAAGCATATCCTGACATAGAAAAATTATGTATAGGCGAAACAAATCTTCTGCTGGTTGAATTTCCATTAGAAAAATATAATCATGCCTGTGCTGATTGGCTGCATTCTTTAAATTTAATGGGCATTCGGCCTGTTGTGGCTCATATTGACCGGTATATATTTTGGCAAGAAATGTTAAATGACTTTCAAGGCTTAGACATTGTATATCAAATTAATGCTGCAAGGTTTTTAAGCTTTTCCGGAAGGCGTTTCATTAAAAAACTTTTAAAATATCATTTATTTTATATTGTATCCAGTGATATGCATAACATGCGGAACAGAAGCTGCAACATGAGTGACGCTTATAAAAAAGCAGAAAAGTGGTTAGGAAAAAAGACAGCGTTAAAATTATTAAAAACAAATGCAAAAAAATTGTTTACAGTGGAACAAAAGGAGCAGGGAGAATTATTATGAGCGAAAAAATTTGTCTGGCCTCGCCCTAATATGTGCGGCGAAGAAATGAAGTACATAAAAAAGGCATTTGACACAAATTGGATAGCGCCCCTTGGTGAAAATGTAAATGAGTTTGAAAAGACTGTGCGAAACTATGTCGGCTCAAAAGGTGCTGTTGCTAT